>CAILNN010000058.1 GCA_903835555.1 uncultured Verrucomicrobiota bacterium | reverse complement strand
GGGCGTAGGCGTACATCCAGTGGACGAACTGTTCCTTCTCGTTGGAACCGAAGATGAACCGGCGGTCCACCACCCGCGAGATGCAGTGGTAGTACGCTTGGCCGATTCGCGAATCGAGCTTCAGACGGGGCTGGCGCATGCTCGGAAAGTAGACAAGAAAAGTGAGGATGTCAATACAGGTGACCTGGCCCTTTGCTTATGGTGACCTGGCCCTTTGCTTATTCGAATCAGATCGAATTGGCGGCGGCGTGGGCGCTGGACCAAGCCCATTGGAAGTTGTAGCCGCCCAGCCAGCCGGTCACATCGACGGATTCGCCGATGAAATAGAGGCCGGGCTGCTTTCGAGATTCCATGGTCTTGGAGGAAAGTTCGGAAGTATCGATACCGCCGAGGGTAACCTCTGCCTTTGGGTAGCCTTCATCGCCGGCAGGATGAATTTCCCAGGCTTCCAAACGCCGCTTCAAGGTGTCGAGGTCCCGCTGCGGCCACTGAGCGAGGGGGCGGGCGTCTCGGAAGTCTGCTGCGAAGATAAGAGCCAACCTTTCGGGCAGGAGATGGCGTAGAAGCGATTTCACTTCTCTCTTCGAATTCTTGGCAACGTGGATAGCTGTTTGTACGTCCGATTCTGGCAAGAGATTGATTCGGATGGATTTTCCCGGCTGCCAGTAACTGGAAACCTGTAATATGGCAGGACCACTGAGTCCGCGATGGGTGAATAGAAGGTTTTCCCGGAAGCGAGGCGCATCCGGTTCCGCCATTGCAATCGCATCGACGGAAAGCCCACTCAGGGCTCCAAAAGCACTCAATTCCGGAGGTTTCCAAGTCAGAGGAACCAGGCCTGGGCGTGGTGGCACCAATCGCAAACCGAATTGCTCTGCCACCCGGTACGCCCATGGTGTTGCTCCCAATTTTGGAAAGGACAAACCGCCGGTGGCCACCACCAAGGCCGGGGCGGTATGGAGACCGAGTCGTGTAGGCACCGAATATTTTCCGGTCATGGAGTCCCAATCGACGCGTTCCGGGGCGGTCGATGTGAATATCTGAACGTTTCCGGTTCGACATTCGGCGAGCAATAAATCGACGATTTGACGGGAGCTCAGGTCACAGAAGAGTTGACCAAGCTTTTTTTCGTGCCAGGCAATCCCATGACGCTCTACCAAGGTGAGAAAATCGCGGGGTGTATACCGAGCCAGGGCCGATTTTACGAAATGGGGACTGCCGCTGGTGAGGTACTGCGAAGCCGTAGCTCCGATGTTGGTGAAGTTGCACCGACCACCACCAGAGATTAGCACCTTATTGCCGACCCGCTCCTGGTGCTCCAAAACGGCCACGCGAAGTCCTCGCTGACCGGCTACGGCGGCACAAAAAAGACCGGCGGCCCCACCTCCGACCACGAGAACATCCCAATCGCTCATCGGTTGGCCAGCCACGCCTGGATTTGGGCCAACTGGGGATGTTGTGGACGGAGAACCAGAACCCGCTCGTAATGGTATCGAGCACGAACAGGGTCATTGAGCTGGTTGGCATATATGCCAGCAATGGCCAGGTGGCCATCGGCGTCCGACGGTTGCAACTGGAGGAACTTTTCAAGTTCTTCGGCGGCGTCGGCGGGAAAACTGCCACGCGCGAGTGCGGTACCAAATGCGCGATGAGCCGAGCTCGACAGCGGGTCGGCGATGGAGGACGCCTCCCCGGCCTGGAGGGCGGTAGCGACATCTCCCACGGCCATGGCCGCCAGGGCCAAGTTATATTGCGCAGGGAAATAGGTTGGGTCGGCAATGATCGCTTGGCGATAGGCATTGACGGCAGTTTGCCGGTCTCCGGCATCCCAAGCGTCGGCACCGGCGATAAAGCGAGCTTCAGCGGCGGATCGGTCTCCGGGAGTCAGGCCATCCGGATAGGCCCGCTGGTAACGTCGAATCTTGGGTGGCAAAACTACGGTCGCCGTCAACTTTGCAGGAGGAGGAATGGGTGCAGGAGAAGGTCCATCGGCAACGTAGGTTGGTTCTTTTTCCGAGGAATCCGAAAACCATCGGCGAGGGTTCCCCCATCGAACTGGGTTTAAGCGGGTCCATAAACCGGCTTTTTGGTCATTTTGGTTTGAGGTAGGGCCGCCGGACGATATGGGACGAGTTGGGGACAAAGTCGGATGGGGATCGACCGTTCGAATAATTGGTTGAGAAACTTGGGAAGCGGATGTTGCTGCAGAAGCGATGGCGGGAGGGCGAAATTCGGAGGACCTTGGTGGAGGCGGAAGTGCCGGGGCTGCGCTCAGCTCAGGGCCGTCATTGATTTTAACGACGTCTGGGGGCGGGAGAATGAACGTATCATCGCGATTGTTTGTCCTTGATACGAGGGTGCCCGAAGATTCGTGGGCCGAAACAACGGGAGGACTGGACATAGTGGCTGGTGGAATCACCGCCTTTAGATTAGAGATACCTATTGATCGAGGTGGGGGATAGGAAGTTGATTGAAGATTGGCAATGCGGTCGATTCGTATGGGCGCGATTGAAGTAGAAGCAGATTCCTGAACGGGCCGGGCACTGGGCATGTTCGTCACCAGCGGTGGGGGGTGCGGGCTTACGGGACTGGCTTGGGAAACAAGCGGCAGTTCAGGAACGATCGGATGGACTGCGACGTTGAGGTTGGAAGGACGCGACCCATCGGCTGATTTTCGGGGTTCCACCGGTGCCGGGACCGGGGGAGATGCTTCCAATTGGCGAATCAGGGAGCGGACCGATTCGGCATTCGGAGCGAGCGGAGCGACGGTCAAGAATTCCCGGAAGAGTGTAGCCGCCGCCTTGCGGTCTCCAAGTTGTTGTTGAGTCAAGACTGCCAAGTTGAATAACGCGGCGGGATGCCGAGGGTCAAGGTAATGGGCATAGGAGAGGTTTTGCTTTGCCTCGGGGAAATGGCGTCTCGCGGCTTCGACAACCCCAAGGAGATTCCAGACGTCGGGATTTCGCCCATCCAGTTTGGCGGCAAAAGCAAGGCTCCGTTGGGCTGCATCAAAAGCGTGATTATGCCATTGAGCCTCGCCCAAATACCTCCAAGCAATCGCTTGGGATTGATTGGTTTCCACGGCGAGGAAGGCACGAAACGAACGTTCGACCTCGAGCCATTCGGATTGATCAGCAAACAATAGTCCCAGGTTAAAATGGGCGTCGGTAAAATTGCGGTCTTCCTTGAGAGCCTGGAGGTAGGCTCTTTGCGCTTCCAAGGTATGTCCGGATGCTTGGTAAGCCATCCCAAGGAAGTTCCAGGCGCGAGGCTCATTGGGCAAATCGGTCGTAGCGTGCAACAAAAGCGGAACCGCTTCGACCAGACGACCGGAACGGCGAAGTTCATCTCCACGCCGAAGCGCGTTTAGGCCGTGGGGTTGACAACCCGCAGCCAGCCAAAGTGCCAATGCCACGATGGGCCAAGCGGAGCGACGACGCATTCACTGCGTGTTAACCGTGAGATGCACACGCGTCAAGAACGGGATGATGAAAGGTGGACGTCGTAATCCCTGTTTTGAATTCAGATGCAACTCCCAGTTTGAAGAATGCTATCGCGCGGAGTTATTTTCCATGAAAACCCTCGATTCTCTTTGCTATACAGAAATTTTGCTCTAGGGTGTTTTACGTAGGGTTTTTTCCTATTTTCAATCAGGTAGATGAAAACCGGCACCCTCACTTTCCTATGTCCAAAGCCGGATTCAACCCCTCCACCCCAAACTTAGTCACTGCAACGCCCCATTTCTCTCTCTTTTTGCCATGAAGCCTCTCTATTTCAGTTTTTGGATCGCAATCCTATTGCAGGCGGTTGGACAGAGTCCCTTGAGTGTACCGTTAAATCCGGCGTCACTCACGATCTTGCCCACGAATGTAACTGTTCGATTGGGCGAATCGGTTGGCTTTTGGGGACATATCGTAAATGCTCCGAATCAAACATCTATCTGGACCGTCAACGGGGTTGTTGGCGGCAACACGAACATTGGAACTATCACAAACGGACTCTATTGGGCACCATTGGTCCCGGTCGCCGGTAACTCGGTAATCATTGGAGCGTTTATCCAGGCAATCCCAACAGCTTCTGGCGCAGCAACCGTGCAACTCCAAAATCCATTTCCATTGATATCATCGGTGTCACCGATGCCGATACCATTTGGAACTCGAACACTCACGATCAACGGATCAGGATTTGTTCCTGACACGTCGATCCATGGAGACGTCACGAACATCTACACAGCGACCTACATCTCGCCGACCCAAATGACGGTCACCGGGTATTTTCCACCCACGATGACGAGATTCACCCGATTTTTTGCATCAAATCCAAATCCGTACTGGTCGCAATCGCTCCCTAATGCTGTGCCTACGATCTCCCCAGGTACAAATATGAGTTTCTTGAAAGCCTGCCGACTGATGGAGCAAGTGACGTGGGGGCCCGACGCTACCAACGTGGATCATATGCAACGGGTTGGATTTGCGAATTGGTGGCTGGAGCAGCTATTCGCACCACCGTCAACGTATGTCGGCCCGGGAAATCCCCTGATCGGCCTGAGCTCAATCCAAGGCCAGTTCGTGAGCAACGCATTGACATCGAGCGATCAATTGCGCCAGCGGATGGCGTTCGCACTAAGCAGCTTCATTGTGGTTTCGGGGAATAAGGTGGCTCCGTCGGATTGGTACGCGCCTTACATGAATGTGCTGAGCGAAGATGCGCTCGGCACCTACGCCCAACTCCTGACGGACATTACGTTGTGCCCGACCATGGCATTCTACCTGGATATGGCGGACAATGACAAGGCGATGGCCTCCCGCGGAACCGTTCCAAATGAGAATTATGCGAGGGAACTCATGCAGCTTTTTACCGTGGGTACCGTATTGCTGAATCTGGATGGGACACCGAAGTTGGCCACCAATGGATTGCCCATTCCGACCTATGCTCCGGCAATGATCCCAGAAATGGCCCGGGTATTCACAGGCTGGACATATCCGGGCATTCCAGACCCCACGACAGGCCATGCGATCAGAGATTTTTCGGCACCAATGCAACCGGTCGAAGCGAACCATGACACTGGTCCGAAGACCATTATTGGAAATCTCACTCTACCCGGTGGTCAGAGCGCGCGGGCCGATTTGGATGCAACGATTCAAGCCCTTGTCCAGCATCCCAATACGGCACCTTTTGTAGCCACGCGATTGATCCAACGTCTCGTC
>CAILNN010000057.1 GCA_903835555.1 uncultured Verrucomicrobiota bacterium | reverse complement strand
TGCTGTCGATAATCCACTCGGGGGTCTGACACTGTACCCGGGCGTCTACCAGTTCGGTCATGCGGCAACCGCCAATTTAAGCGGAACGTTGACCCTCGACGCCCATGGGGTGTCCAATCCTGTCTGGATATTCCAAGCCACCTCCGACTTCATCACGGCAGCAGGTGCCCCGGGGAGTCCGGCAAGTCGGGTTGTATTGATGAATGGTGCCCAAGCCGGGGAGGTATTCTGGGAGGTGGGTAGCTCCGCAACCATCGGAACTTACTCAGAATTGGCGGGGACGATCATGGCCGATCAATCGATCACGCTGACAACGGGCGCTCAACTGGATGGTGCCGCTCTGGCCCGGATCGCAGCGGTAACCTTGGACCACAATATCATCACCTATCCCTCCGCTGTGCCCGAACCGGCAAGTGCAGCCGCCGCCGGATTAAGTCTTGTGGTGGTTTCCCTCGCCCATCGCGCAGTCGCCAATCGGCGACGACTCCACGAATGCTGCGCCGTCCCGGGAAAAAGTCTCCCTTCGGAAAAAAAAGTCTGAAAGAGCCTCTAAAATAGCGAGTATGCAAAACAATCCACTGAAGGACGGTATCATCTCGGAACGATCGGCGGGTGTTGGCACGGTCACGGCCGAGATGGTACGGGCGAGGGCCGCAGAATTAGCCATTATCGACGGGTACTTGTCTACAGGAGCGATCAACTCTCGATTTGCCGAGGCCAAGCGGCAATTGACTGGCGTACCCGATATCGATCCGATCGATGACATTCTTGAAGCCGTGCCCGAGTCGGAACGCTGGGACCCGGTGGGCGGTTCGACCGGAGAAAGAGCCCGTGTAGCTCCCAGCGAAGATGAGGACGAAGAAGGCCGCAGTGACAATGAACGACTGGTTGAGGCCGGAATCGCGGAAGCCGCAGTCGAGCTAAGTTTCCAAGCTGCGAGAGATGCTGCAAGAACGGATTCCTGAATCGTCCAGAAGTCATTGCCAAGCGATTCACACATGATCACTCCGACTTGGAAACCGCATCCCATGGCAAGTTCTGGACGTCTTTCCACGGCGGACAAGGCGCTCTTGCCCGACACGGCGTTTGCCTTTCCCCGTGCAAGGAAGGAACCGATGACGGATGCGACTCATGTTCGCGACGCAATGGCGAGGTTCAATCAGGTAGGTGACGTCACAGACACCGAACGTGACCTCGGCTTCGCCAACCTGAAAAAGGCCGCCAGCCATTTCGATATTCAGATGACGGAGTCGGATTGGCATGAATTCGGATCGGCGCATAAGCGAAAACTCCAATGAGCAACGAGGTTCTTGAGACTAAAGGCCAAACGTGACGCTTTGGAATTCATGGGATTGCCCGCGACGCAGTCGAGTGGTAGTTGAGCTGGAGACGCCATCAACGATTTGATGGAAGTCACCGGAGTGTCGAACAATATCACCATCAGGTCCGAATCAATGGAGTTGGTTGAGAAAGCCGGAATCGAAGGTGCGCTCAAACGTAACCGGGCCTGCTGCGACAAGGATATTCGCGTGAGGGTTTCCGCGCATCAAGCAACACTGACTGGAATCGTTGATTCCTTGTAACAAAAAAGCGAAGCAGGAAGCATCGCCTGGAATGCCCCCGGTGTTTGGTCAGTGGATAATGAATTGGTTGTCGAGTGGGATTAAGTTCTACACCAGATCAGTTGATTAACCCCTGATGAGGGCACCGCCCGGTTGTCGCCGTTTCAGGGTTGGGAATGCTATTTCATACGGAGTCCACGCAGCCGATCCGATTCTTAGCTCGTTCCTCATGATCCATGAAATGCTCCACAATCCCACGAAACGTCTATTCCATTTTTCCCCCGGGGAAGGGAAATCGTCGCTGATGGGGATGTCATAACAAAGAAGTAAATCGTGATTGTCGCGCGCAACGGTCTTGATGGGGCTAAAACCCCATGTCGATTGTGTTGAGCTACGATTATATTTTAAGACGAATGACAACAGAACTTTCCAGCCCACCGCTGCCCCCCAGAAAAGCAACCGCCAAGTCCCCATCCGGATTGGGCGCTGGCGCTTACCAAAGCGTTAATCCCTTCAATGGTAAGACCCTAAAAACCTTCCGGGAATTGACCGCTGGACAGTTGGAGAAGGCGATTCAGGACGCTCACGGATGCTTCGGGACCTGGCGGCATACGACGTTTGCGGAACGCGCAATCATCGTTACCAAAGCGGCCTCCCTGATGCGTGACCGCACGGAGGAATTGGCGAAACTGATGACGCTCGAAATGGGGAAACGCATTGCCGAAGCCCGCGGTGAAGTGGCTTTGAGCGCGGACATCATCGAATATTACGCCCGAAATGCAGAGAGTTTTCTGGTTCCGCAAATACTGAAGCCCGAGTTCGGCGAGGCAGTGATTGAAAGCAGTCCACTTGGTGTTCTGTTCGGTGTTCAGCCCTGGAATTTTCCGTACTATCAGTTAGCTCGATTTGCTGCGCCCAATCTGATGGCTGGCAACGTGGTCATGGTCAAACACGCTGGTTGCGTACCGCAATGCGCCATGGCATTTGCGAGGTTGTGGCTTGACGCCGGTGCGCCCGCAGGAACTTACACAAATCTGTTTATTTCGCATGATCAGGTGAACCAGGTGATTGATGATTCCCGAATCAAAGGCGTTGCCTTGACCGGAGGTGTTGACGCTGCGCGAAGTGTTGCCGCACGAGCCGGTCACAACGTCAAGAGGAGCACGATGGAACTCGGCGGAAACGATGCCTTCATTGTACTCGCAGACGCAGACCTGGATGCCACGGTGAAATGGGCCGTTTGGGCCAAAATGAATAACACCGGGCAATGCTGCGTCGCCGCAAAGCGTTTCATCCTATCCGAAGACATCGCCGACGCGTTCCTGACCAAATTTCAAGCAGCACTCGCCGTCCTCAAGCCAGGCGATCCGTTAGACCAAACGACTACACTTGCGCCCCTGTCCACGGAAGGAGCCTTGATCGGTTTGTTGGATCAGATTAGGGACGCTGTCGCCCACGGTGCAAGAGTGTTGTTGGGTGGCCATCGCATCAATCGCCCGGGCTCATTCATGGAGCCGACTATTCTCACCCATATCGAGCCCGGAAACCCCGGATACCGCGAAGAATTCTTCGGTCCGGTGGCCCTCATCTTCACAGTAAAGAATGTGGATGAAGCCGTGGCTCTTGCTAACGATTCCGATTATGGACTCGGCGGCTCGGTCTTCACCAAGGATGTCGCACTTGGCAAACAGGTGGCGAGCCGAATGGATACAGGGATGGTGTTTATCAATCATCCGACGTGGACCGCCTGCGATTTGCCCTTTGGCGGCATCAAGAACTCTGGCTATGGCCGCGAACTCTCTGCTTTAGGTATCCAGGAATTCGTAAACAAGAAGCTGGTTCGTACCAGCTCGATTGAAGCCGCCGCTTAGTTCAATTTTGTTAGGATTGTCGGTTTCTCCGGAAGCCGATAGATGAAATAATGAAAAAGGATGCCGGTGTCCGGCATCCCGTTCGCCTTCACTGCATTTAATGACCTGATGGAAAGCCCCAGATTTCCTTGGGGTACCTCGGTTCAAGGAGTGCTACCAATTGGAGGAGCGCCCTGGGTGCCCCTTACTTCTGGATGCGACGGAACAGTCCAAAACTGACAAGACCGAATCCACTGATCAACGCCCACGAGGAGGGCTCGGGAACAGGGGGATTGCCACTATTTCTGACGCCCGTCGAAGCAGCAAAGGTCACGTGTGTTTTTAGTCCCGTTACGGTCAGGGTAAAATCACCAGGGGTATTCTGATATCCGGTGATGCTGGCCACGCCGCTGCCTTCAATATTCAGAAAGCTGGGGAACGTGGTGCCAGTCACCGTGTAGGCGGTTATCGAAGTCAGCTTGAAGCTGTAATCGACGCCGCCATTTTGGAATGACCAGACGGTCACCGGGTTGGGCGAAAGGCTGGGATTGCCGTTTGATTCGAAAGAAAAGGGTGTGAAGGTGGCGGGTGCGCCATCAATACCCGTGTTGTAAGCGCCCGTTTGTGTGTCGTAACCGATGGTGACACCCTGAAAGCTAATGATGCTGGAGGAGGTGGCCAGGTTCTTATCCAATGTGGCCGATCCGTCGAAGTTGATTTCGCCAGAAATCAGCCCCGCGTTGATTTGGGTGGTGGCTGCAAGAATAGCAGCAGCCGCGAAGAGATGAGAATAATGATGAGTCATGGGAGTATCCTAGTATAACTAAGTGTATGGGTAATATTTCGCACTGACTGACCTGAAAATGGGTAAACACGCTTTTCACGCTATCTTGGCGTTTGTTCGTTGTTATCCTCTATTGTTCAGATCAGCAAGCAACCGACCTGCTCAGGCTACAACTCAAAATCACCATTTACCATAAGGTGAAAATAGTATATGAGAGGTAGGGGTTTTACTATCTGATCGCTCCACTTTCATTCGACCAGACGACCGAAGAGAATAATGCGGATAAGGATGCAATGATTACCTCCGTCGAGAGTTCGGCATACATTATCGGGGTAGGTCGGCATTCCGCCGCTGGTGGAGGGCCACGTTTATCGACTGAGGTCCTGCAAACGATACGCCTTCCAGCAAGTACCCCGCCTGACTCCTTTACCAACTGACAAACGGGGTTAATTTACCCAATAATGGCAACCGGCGATGGTGAATTTCACCAACTGGGTTTGTGCTCTCAGAATTCGGCCAATAGGAAGGCAACTGCATGTTGAAATCACACCCTAAAGACTGGCCTGTTGATTTTCCCAATTCCCCTGTAACCTCACCGCCGACACTCCTCAGGAAGTCGGCATATGGATACTCAGCGAATATCGCAGCGAATACCAAATACATGTCCGAAGTGTCACACACCTATACCGGCGGATGCCCCCGAGGGCCTGTGCCCGGCCTGCATCCTAAGCGGGGTGGCCAACGGAACCGATGCTGAACAAAAACCAGGCGCACGCCATTCCGTGCCCACCCTGGAAAGCGTTGCCGCCGCTTTCCCGCACCTCACCATCATCGAATTGATCGGATTTGGTGGCATGGGAGTCGTCTACAAAGCCCGGCAACCGCATCTGGACCGAACCGTCGCCCTGAAAATCCTTCCCAAGACCCTGGCCACGGACCCGGCCTTCGTCGAACGGTTCCAACGGGAAGCCCGCTTCCTCGCGCGCCTGAACCATCCCAACATTGTCAGCGTCTACGACTTCGGCGAATCCGCCGGCTTTTGCTTTCTGATCATGGAGTACGTTGACGGTGTAAACCTGCGAACCGCCATGCAGACCGGGCGTTTCTCTTCCAAAGAAGCCCTCAGCCTGGTTCCCAAAATCTGTGAAGCCCTGCAGTTCGCTCACGACAACGGCGTGCTTCATCGCGATATTAAACCGGAAAACATCCTGCTCGATAGCCAGGGCCGGGTGAAACTAGCTGATTTCGGCATCGCCAAGCTGATGGGCGTCTCGGAAGGCCAGCCACGCGAAGCGACCCTGACTGAAGACGGCTCGCGCTTGGGCACGGCCCACTACATGGCACCGGAACAGATCGAGCATCCGTCCGAAGTCGATCACCGCGCCGATATCTACTCCCTGGGCGTTATCTTCTACGAACTACTGACCGGCGAGCTGCCCCTGGGACGCTTCGCCTCACCCTCGGCGAAAAACGACGTCGACGCCCGTGTCGATGCCATTGTCCTGCGTGCCCTGGCTAAGGAACGGGAGTTGCGCCAGCAAAGCGCCAGTGAGGTCAAGACCCAGGTAGAATGCCTCGGGACAAGTCATCGCTCACCTCTAAATCAGCCCAAAGCCGCTCCCAAGGTTCCGCGCCCATCCCTTCCCGTCTGGGCTCGGCGACTCGCGTGGGTGTTTCTCGGCTGTGTCTTTGTCGAATGGGTAACCACCTTTCTTGAATTCTCCCCAACATCGATCCTCATTTTCGCCCAGATTCTCCACCCAGGAACAGAGCCCTTTTGGGGTTTGACTCAAATCGAAGAGAGCGCTGTGACCAATTGGTATTGGAGTGGGACCTGGGAATGGAGCCTGCTTCTATTGCCGACCTGCGTCGCTCTTTGGAGTCGGCGCAGCGAATGGCAACGAATAAGCGTGCTGAGCTCCGTCGGATCGTTGGTCATGACGACGGGGACTTTGGTTTTCGCCCTGGGGATGGGAGATATTAAATTCATTGGCGGATATCCGGGCCTGTTTGGAGTTCTGTTAAGCGGCGTCGCATCGGTGACCAGTTTATGGCTTCTTCTAAAATCGGATGTCCGGGCCGCCTTGGCTACCCAGGAGCTTGGACCGGACGATATAGCCCCCAACCCATGGCCCAACCGCCTCTTATGGCTCTGCATATCGGCTGTGGGGGTTCCTGGGACTTTCGCAATGTTGGGTCTGGTGATACCCGTCTGGATGGGGCGGGGTCGATTCGGAATGCTGGCGGTGGGGACCGTAATTCTGCTAACGCTGGGGGGCGTCTTCAGCCTGATTGGCTTCGGCATGCGTCGCACCGCACCTGGGCTCCACGACGCCAAGCCCCGGCTTCTCTGGAATCCCTGGCCGAAACGTGTCTTTTATCTTATAGGCATTGGCCTGAGCATTCCCGTCCTGCTCCTGGCGGTGGGAATTGTCTTCCCTCAACTGGTTCGAGTATCCCCTTCGAATGGGGGGCGAGAACCGGAAATTGGCTGGATTCCTGCCAACGCAAAGCCCATCAAGGTGGAGGTCCTTCACCCCATCTACGGTAGCACCGATGACCCGATCATCGCGGTACATATTCTGGCGTCCCAACCGGCGGATCTGCGACTGATTTGGGGACAGAACCAAATCACCGCTCCGCTAAAAGTCCTGAATCCCAATGCGTTGTTCTCGACGGATTTTCATCTGACGAAACGGATGATCGGACAAAAAAGATGGACACTGGTGGGGCAAATAGGGGACTCCACCAATTCATGTCTGGAGATGGAAAGTCGCCACGCTCCGGTCCCAAATGCAAGGCCGTGGCTGGGTACGGCGGCGGATGTCAAATTGGAGTGGAACACACCAGTTGCGATTGCCTGTTTGGACGGAGAACCGGTCTACCTCGAACTCCAGTCCCACATGACTCCCCATGGTTTAATCGATGGTCTTCCGCAAACATTGCCTCTCCCAAATGCAACACGGCGCTCTTCGGAAGCAATGAAACTCGCAGATCAATGGCATGCTATTCGGCAGGAGTATGAGAAGCTCTTGCTCCAGGTTGACTTGGGGTCTATCGCCCACGACAACCCTTTGCTTATGTCTATCCGGCGAGACCTCGCGGTCACGGAGGCCAACTATCGTCAGCTTCCTTGGGATGCTGCCCTCGCCCAATTGGCTTATGCGAAAGCCTGGCTGCATATTCGCGAAAACCAAAATGAAATGGGAATCGCTCCCCTGGATGACGTGGAATCTGCCAAGGCAGAAGTGGATCGAATTCATGCCGAGCTTTTCAATCGGCGCTGGCAGCGCTGGTGGCCCACGGAATAGAGCGTCGCTTCCACAATCATCTTGTTCACCCCAGTGGACCGTCAAGCCAGCCACCACTCTCCTCCGTGAACCCGCCTAAAGATCATACAACCTCGACGCCTTCATCACCGTCCGGAGGTGTGTTTTTAACCACCCGCTGGACACGGGTATTGGAAGCGCAGGGCAAAACCCCGGAAGCGCGCCGCGCACTGAGTGAGTTGTGCGAAGCCTATTGGAGCCCAGTCCATTGGTTCCTGCTACGCGAGGGTCGTGACGCCGAAGCGGCCCGGGAACTCACTCAGGAATTTTTTGCTCGAATCTTGACTCGCGGCGGATTCGATGGTGCCGACCCGAATCAAGGCCGATTCCGCTCCTTCTTGCTGGGCGCAGTGAAGCACTTTCTCTCCGACCTTCGCGATCGCGA
>CAILNN010000056.1 GCA_903835555.1 uncultured Verrucomicrobiota bacterium | reverse complement strand
GGCTAAATCCGCCAGTGCGTTCTTCAAGTCCAGGTCAAGCTGGGTTGCTCCGCTAACGAGAACATCTGAGGACTTAACGATATAATCATTGGCCAAAGTGAGAGAAAGGTTGGCGATTGCCAGCGAATCTGTGGTCGTCTTTGACACATCCTCTGTGATGTTGCTTGCCTCATCGATGGCAGCTCGCGCGAACGATGTCTCGTCTCCGCCATCCGCCAAACCGAGAATAATACTTTGCGGAAGGGCCTTTTCAAAGACCGCCGCTTGTTGCTCCGCAATGGTCGTGACCTTGGTGACAACCTTGGTCGCGACGTCGTTGGCATACTTGGCGGTGGCCGTAATTCGGTCGGTGGCCAACGAAGCCACTTTGACTCCATAGATAATGCTGATGGCGGTGACCTTGGCTTCATAGAGCTGGAAGGCCCGATCGAGAACCTTTTTGTTGACCTCGGCATCGGTTAGCGAAGCCCGCAACGCGTCGTAGGCGGCATTCACTGCACTGATGGCCTGCTGCAATTGGCCCGGAGACTGACGGCTTCCCAACCAGGTGGACGGCTTGTCCGCAAAGCCGCGGGGCCCGAGATTATAAGCAATGTATTGAGTACCCGCATTGTATCCAGAACTGCTGGAGTTGATGATATTCAAGGAACTTTCGTAGGTCTGAAGAGGGTCGGTAAACCAGGAATCCGACAGCATCTGCCGATCCACTTTAAACGTGCGAGCGGTCTGGGGATCGCCCGGATTATAAGCGGTGGTCGGGTAATTGTTCTGAACCAAATCGGTGTTGTCCACGTACATATAGTGCATTAGATCGGGGCCCGTATAACCCTGTACGTAGGTCTTGCCAGGTCCAATGTCGTCGGTGTACGGCGTGCCGTAGATTTCGATGAGCATGTTGGTGTAGGTCCGCTCCTGTGAATCGATGGACGCCTGGTAATCCGCCAGCGAGTCTTTCTGCGAACGCATCAGCCGGGTAATCCCGGTGGCGTCATCAAACGAAGCCGACGCGTTGCCCAGCGCGGCAAGGGCGCGGGTGTACACCTGCTCAAAGTGAGTTGTTCCGGCGGTGATCAGCGTTGGGTTGATGTCAAAGGCGACGGCATTGTCCGGCAGGCCCAACGGATTTAAGCCTCCTTCGGCATTATCCAGAACCGTTTGAACTTCACTCCCGGTCGTTGGCAATTGCTGGAGTTCCACCACCGTTGTGCGGTCTACCTTTTGCACGCCTTGATGAGTGGGGTCGGGGTCCACTGAGGGTAGCAATGCATTGCCAACCACCCAGTTCAAGAAGGTTCCTTGCGCGGTACGATTTGCCCAGTGGTCCACCCCCCAATACCGCGTCCGTCCCGTTTGTGAATTTTGGACGGTTTCCATGAGCCCGTCCCATCCCTGGTCATGTCCTGGGACATAGTCGGCCTTCGTGGTCAGCTTGAGCGTCAATAACCCGGCCTGACCGAGTGCTGAGGCACCAGCGGCGAATTTTCGCTCGTGTTGGTAGTTCACCAAGACGGGTACCCCAAGTACGTTCACCGCTTCTGCCTGTGGGATCCAACTGAAGCTCGGGTTCATCAACAGCGAATAATATCCCGTGATGGAGGTTAGGTAATGTCCGTAGGCGTCACCATGGCCTTGTGGATAAAGGTGCGCTGCGTCGGCGGCCGAAATGCTATCCGTTAATGGTGCATCCGGGTTGGGCTGGATGTCATAGTTCAAGGCATAGATCACTTCGCCGGAACTAATGCCCCGGGTGTAGTTCCAATAAAGCCGGTTATAAACTGGCGCGATCGTGATGCCGGGTGCGGCAAAATCATCGCGACCACGCAACATATCCTGTTGTTGCTCCATCAACGTAGCGGCCTGCCCCATGAAGGGAAACAGCGAGGTTGCCACTTGCCCGTAGGTTACGTCCTTGGAGCCAATGCTGATTGTCGGATTGTTGGCATCGGCCCACGCTTCATCACCGACCAGTTTGTAAAGATCCGACATATAGCCAGCCGCCAGAAGCAGGGCATCGTTTGCCGGGCCATAATTAATTCCACCATCGACGCTAAGCGCTTTGCCGCGACGAAGAACCGTTTCATAAATCTCAATCAAACCGTAGTTATTGATCGAATCCAGATTGAGTGCCACATCGCCTTCCCATCGGTGACCGGCGGAAGTCAGGATGCTGGCGTCCGTGTTGATCTTGTCATCGAACAGATCCGTCACCCGCTGATTGAACGGATTAATCCCTGCCAGCACTCGTTTGATCCAGCCTTCCGCTAGTATCGGGTCGGTCCAACTGGACCATCCGTCCCCCGCAACATACGAGGCATGATTCACATTCGTCGCCCGATACCGCATCACCAGCCAATTGTCCGAAAGCGCGCGGACATCCGCCGTTCCGCCAAGAACCGCCCGTACGCCGTCTGGGTAGCGAACCGGATCGAGCGGCAACCATTGGGATCCCACTGCGAGAACTTGGTCGCTGGAAATATGTCCCTCCAGTTTGAGGTCAAAAGGCACCCGGACGTCGGGGGCAGCCCCGGAGTAAATAACAGCGACCAGTCGGTGGGAAACCGAGTTGGCCGAACTGGGCGTTCCGGAAAGCAAAACGCCTGAAGACAATCGGTAAGCATGCGCGAGCGGAGTCAGATCGGGCGGCGGTGACGACTCCGGTGTGCTTTGGTCTCCCATGTTGGCCATGGCCAGAAGTTGACCATCCAAATAGATTTGAACGCCCAGACTGTCATCAAGCCCCAGGCTCAACCAGACATCAGAAAGCGTCAGTGAAGAGGACAAATCAAAGTCCTGATAAAGAAGTGTTGCCGGTTGACCGCTGATTGGGTTTGCCGCCAGCGTCACTGGCTGAAGGATATCCAATGGCATCGCTTGCTGGCTGTCCAACTGTATCGCTACGAGTTGAGCGGTGGTATCCGGTGTTACCGTGCCCGTTAGAATGGTTCCGTCATTGTAGACGACTTCCAATTGATTTCCCGGCAGCAGCGTGTGCGTCTGACCAGAGCCCAAGGTGAAATTCAGATGATCGGAGTCCGGGTGAGTTACCCCGCTGAACGCAATTGACGGGAATGGAACGACCGATCCAACCACGTCTGCGACAAACCGCTGCGGGTTGGCTGCCTGCGCCGCGTTCAATGTCTGTACGGTGTCGCTCGGAAGTCGATCCTGAAGGTGGTTCCAAGTCGATCGGGAGGGAACCAAGGACATTGGAGTCTGGAGGTAGACGGGAGGCGAATTTCCGTCCAGGGGAGGAGCGATACGCCAGTCGAATTCGTATTGGTCTGTTTGGGCGGCCAAGTCAACCACTTGTTGTAGCGTCAGTTTCTCACCCAGCGGATTGGATGACTTCACAATTTTGAGCTCGCCCTTGTAGAGTGTCTTATCGACTCGCAAAATCTCGACGCTAACGGGGTCATCCGTGGGAGTAAATGCCAGACCGTTGCCAGCGATTAGGGTAACATACCCGGTCCCGGGGCCAACGGCCGTCAAGGCATACGAATCCACTGCCACATCCTGATCGGTCACTTCGGCCAACTGAGTCGCGTTCTTGGTGGAAACGGTCGTAGTCTCTGGAATAAACGTGCCGGGTTGGGCCGGATTTTCAACGAACCGCTGGAGATCGGTCGTCAACGACTGGGTCAGGGTGGTTTGCCAGAGGCCGAAGAACGGGTCTGTCGAATCAACCACTTGGGACAAGGCATTCAGGTCGGAAGGGCTGGTGATATTCAGCAGCAGATATTTATCTCCAACCACATCATCCTGAAAACTTCCAACAAAGGTCAGACCACCGTACTTGCCAAGATTCGGGTCAAAATAAAAGCGGTCCACCAAGTGGGGCGGCAGGGCAGGGAAGTACGTTTTCCCCTGATACTGCTCTGTTCGTGCGGATGACGGGATTTTCCCCAAGGTTGCCGTCGAGGTCGGATCCGAACCGAGCAAAAAGGTGCGTGCACGGGTCGGGTCGTGAAGGACCACTGTCGGCCGCGCCGTTCCCCCGGCATATTCCGATTGTTGATACAAGATGCCCAAACTGGTCTGGCCTCGTACGGCCGGTAGACCCCGCTTCGGAACGGTTAAAGTCTCGGCCATTTCGAGAACCGGGGCATCCACCGGCCACACCGGATGATAGTAAATACCGAGCGAGTTACCGTCGCCAGTTTGTGCTTGCAGATCCGTGTGCCCAAATACCTCGTTCCCCTGGAAATTGCCATTCGCGTCAATCGGACGAAGATAAGGCGTTACCGTGCCGACCGGCGGTTGTTGGCTGAACGCCAAACTGGGATAATAGAACCCTGGCAGGGTTTTGTAATAAAACTGCATGACCGTGTAGGGCGTGCTGTTGGTGGCGTGAGGCCCCCGGTAAACCCATTGGTTGCCCTTGCGGTCCTTGATAGTGAAGCTGGAATAGAGGTTCCGAACCGTTCCCAGGGGAAGCGCGGTCGAAACCGCCTCCGGGGAGACTGTCCATCCAGTGAACGATTGACCGCTCTCCAGGTGGTCGGGGATAATGAGGGTCGTCGCGTTGGTCCAGGAATCAGAGCTCTGGAAATTGAATTGTACGGTCACCAGTGGGGTCCCATCACCCCCCGTTTGAATGGCCGATACTTTCGCAGGTGAGTTCGTCTTGCCGTTCTTGTCGGCAATCACGACCGTGAGCCCAACCGAAAGGTTGTCCAAAGTGTGGACCTGATAGGTGTTTTTTCCCACCGCCAAGTCGGTAAGACTTGGATTTTGCGGGGTGACCAGGTCCAGCGGCAGGATTGCCGACGGAATGCCGCGAACCGTTTTCCCTTGGGTGTTCGCACTGATCGGGAAAATCCATCCATTGGGCAAATCGACTCCGTGAAGGACGTTCCAACCGTCAAAATAGGTCGCACCGGTCAAATCTTGAAATGCGAGAGTTTGATAGAGATGCATCAACGCCGGACGATCCAATGTCAGATTGACAGAAGATAAAATCGGGTCCGGACTGTCGGCCGACTCGGTCACCCAGGAGGATATCTCCGAATTCAAGGTTTGCGGCTGAAGCCCGACTAACTTCGGTGCCAACGGTTTTTCCAACAGCGGCAGCGGCATAGGGGGCTGCAGGACGATTCCAGCTGTCACGGCGTAATTAAAGGTGATCCCCTTTTCCGGGGCCTCGCGGCGCACCTTGAACGCCCGTTGACTGGGGCGTCCGTCGCTATCTGCATACTCGAGCAGCACAAAGGGCTCTGAGGAGTACGACATCATTCCATTGGTTACCGTGATGTTGAGATCGTCACGGAGTGCAAAGAGTTGTCCGCCCTGAAGAAGGGCATGCTCCTCATTGGGATTGTAGCCTGTAGCGGTGGAATCGTTCTGAATGTATATTTTGCCCTTGGCCTCAAGGCTGGGCAATGGACCACTCCCGGCATTGCTCGCCAGAATGATTTCGCTCGAGTCCACCGGCCATTGAAGGGTGTAGTATCCAACGACGGCGGGCCAGGCAACCGGAGAAAAGCCGTTCGTCAGCGGTGGACGGCTATTCCGGAACCACCAGACTTCCAATTGATTACTGCCCGGAATCGCATTTACCGGGATAATCGACCCCTTGTTAGCAGCGTCAAAGCCGTCGGATGCCAAAGGACTGATGTAAGCGGAACTGGAAAATGAGGTTCCTGTCGGTTCGTAAATATATCCGGCGACATAATTCGTCCGGCCATCAGCGCCATCCCCACTTTCGCCTGGAGGGGGAGAAATACGTTGACCCACCGTCGCGTTTTGAAACACGGCTCGAGGAGCCATCGAGGAATCTGGAAAGTTGATCACCCCAAGGTTAGGGTCCCATCCATTGAGGTTGGTGACAGCCGTTCCTGCCAACAATCCACTTCCGGCCCCGGTGGTCGCATTGGTCTTAAGAGCGAGGTCCAGCCATGAGTAGACGCGTTCGAAATGGATGTCGTTCTGAACTTGGTAGAGAAGGAGGGTGCGATGGATGGGAACCGACAAGTCCAGAAACGTGTAAAAGTGGAAATCCGGTGTCAGGAAGGCCCGAGGCCCGGTGAACGGGTCCTGATAAATGATGGTTGGGGCGTTGATCGACGGAAGTTGGATCGCCGTCAGCGCGGCATCAGCTGGGGTCGCCACCGAAGGACGGACGTAATGGCTGTAGGCCGAGGCGTCCAAAGGCCATCGGAGTGTGTAGCGGTCAAAGAGGTAGGGCCATCTCAGCCCGAGAAGCCCCGATTCAAACCAATGAAGCAATACACTATTGGGATTGGAAGTCTCCCCAATCGCGTAAAAATTGACACGCTCAGCCCCCGAAGCCGGGCTCTTTCGAAAGAGGTATTTGCTCAAGTCCAGAGTGATCGGCTGATCCGGTACCAATGACCCATCATCCAGACGTCCGGATGGTGTTACTCCTCCCGGCCATGCCGTCAGCACTTCCCCCAGATCGTTGGTGACATCCTGCGGAATAGGCACCTTCTTGACGTCGACCAACTCAAAACCGAGATGCTTGAAGGATTGGCCATCGGAATTGGCGTCACCTAAAAACTCCACAAAGACCCGCCCAACCGCGTTATAGGCGCGAATCTTGTGGATTTGCGGATCCAACCAAAAGGTGTTGGTAATCTCGAACTGAAGCTGGCTGCTATTGGTCAACGGCGGTTTCCCAATTTCATGGTCGACGTGCTCCGGAAAAACATCGTTGTAAGCAATGTGTACGCCATTGGGTACCAAACCAACTGGAACATCGACGTAAACCCCCGTTCCAGCATAGTCCCCTTCCGTCCAATACATGGTACGTGGGGTCTTGATCGGGGAGCCCGACACAATATAGGGAACCGTTAACAACGGGTAATATTGTCCCGCCAGAGAGACGTAGTATTTCGATGTGTTGGTGGCGTCGGAAGGCGTCGCAGCCAGCGGAAATGAACGTTTCCAGGTGATCGAAACCTGTCCCGGTTGCGTGGCAAAAACCGCCTGTTTATTGGGGCTCCAGTAGAATCGATCGGTGGCGTGATTGTTGGTCGTGAACGGTTCTGCGAGCCAGTAATTCTCCGGTTGAGGAGAATCCGCCAAATCTGTCAGATTGGTCCTGCCGGTATAATCCGTCGTGGGAACGGGAATGATTGCCCCCATTAGGAAAGTCGTCGATTGCGCTATGTAGGTCCCACCGACTCTCGCGAAAGTCATGGTCACCACGTTGGCACCGGTTCCTCCCGTGGGCAGTCCAACGGAGGCGGCATTCTGGACGAGGCTGACACCGGCCTTCAATCCATCAACACCTCCGCTCAGAGAAGGGAGCATCCGGGGCAGGTCATTTTGGAGACTGGGCAGGCTAAGACCAAGCTTCCCATTCCCCAAGGCACGTGTCAGATTGAGAAGATCACCGGGTAGAAGACTGATAAAAGTGGGATGCGACAATGTCTTTCCCAAGGTTGTCGCTCGCAATTCAGCAAGAAGACCAGGGTCCTGAAGAAAGCTGACCAAATTGGGATGTCCTTTTAAGCTGGATAAGATATTTTGACCGGACGAATCTGTAATTATGGTAACAATCGCAGATTGATAAGTCCAGTTTCGAAGATAGTTTAAAAGTGAACCATCACCAAGCAGAGCGTTACCTTCTGCCAGCTGCGTTGCATTCAGATAATTAAAGAATGATGAGAAAACGATGTATACCGGGTTGTAGAGCGCAGCATTCAGAACGACCGGATCTCTTACACCGTTTAATTCCAAAGGGGTTGCAATCAGATGTTGATACGAGGCGTAAAGACCTGGATTGGAGACGACCGTGGACATCGGTCCGTCCGACGCGATCGATGCAAACGGCGATACGAGGTTGTCATTGGCAATAAAATCATACAGAGCCGGATGAAGAAGAAGGCGCTGTTGAGTCGGATCAGCGGCGAATGCGGAACCGAGGTTATTCAGGGCGGTCGTGATGATGGCCGATTGACTGACCCAGTAATTGGTTCGAGAGACTGCGTCCGAGATAAAATTTCCGGTCCAGCCCAAACCCGATGGCAGGGAAGGGACATGGCTCAAGTCCGTTCCGTCGGAAAGCCACGCTGGCAAACCGGGAGCTTGGCGATTGAGCGCAAGGACAAGATCTGGCTGAACGGACGGTGCCACCCCGCCGACGGAAATCAGGGACTGAAACTGCTCACGACTTGGACTCTCAATCGGGAGGTGCAACGCCGTCTGATAGGCGGTACTCGGGCCTTTGCCATTTGATCCGGGTGGGCTCCCGTTGGTCGTCGAAAGCGGAAATCCTCTTGGATCAAGGGCATTCAAATCCGCAGTTCCAAACTGCAGGGGGAGTGCTTGCCCCAGGGCGGCTACTGGCAGCAACACGGCGGCCATCAGCCATGCGAAAACCTTGTTGTCGATGCGCAAAGCGATGTTCATAGGGCGCAAATGGTGCGGCAATCAAAATGGATGTTCGGACGCTGAGTTCATCAGGAAAGGTCGACTAACCTCTTCACTAATTAACCCGCATGATGAATGCCAGGGCGTAATATGGAGGGAGGATGTTGAAGGGCGTTGAATTCAATCCGTTTCCGCCTTCAGTCTGCCGATAAAGCTGGTAGGCCAATGGATTGTTGTCGTAGTCGGTACCACTCGAGCCAGGGGAGTTTCCACCGTTATTATGCTCGGAATAATAAATATCATAATAATTGTGGGTATGCGGTGGCAGGTTGCTTGCGGACAAGGTCACCTGGGTTTGTCCTCCGGTGCTCCCCTTGCCGTAACTACCGCCCGCCCCGATCACAAAGCGGTCTCGCAAATCCGGGGTCCCATTTCCACCATTGCACAAGGCCCAACCGGAAGGGATCTGATTGACGTTGCCGCTCCACATGATAATGCCGCCCACGGGGATCACGCCATTACCGCTGAAGGTGATGGCGGTCACGCCACCGTTGACATCGAGGGTGTCATTTGCACCGACCTTGTTGATGCCCACCTTGCCGTCCGAGGTCCAGCTCAACGCGACACGATTCCCGTTTCCGGTACCGCCCAGTACGCCGCCGTTGAACCCAAACAAAGCGGCTCCATCAATACCCCACGCTGTACCGGCATAAGACAACCCGTGGTTCTGGTCGGTGCCGCCCCGTAAGTAGAGAGCCTGGTCATTCAGTCGACCACCCGCTGAGAGTTGGACAGATTGATTAAAAACACACAATCCCGAGAAGGTCTGGCCGGCGTCAAGTCTGGCCACAGAGGCGGTCGTGAAGGTGGTCCCGCCGCCGTTATTGGTCAGCGAGCCGGCGACGTTGGAGTAGATCGCCTGATAGGAGTTGTTGGCCTGCGAAGCCAGGAATGCATAGGGCGACGTCACCAAGCGAACCCGGGGTGCCAGGGTGGTTTGAACGTTGTTGGCCAACGTCACGGTCACTTCGACGTACCTGTCCGATGCGGAAGAACTGGCAAAAACCGATCCCAGGTCTTTGTAGGTCTTGGTGTTGTCAACCGTTCCGTCTCCCAACAAGACGCTGAAGGACCCCTTGTCGATCGTCACCAATTGGGTTTCATGATAGAGCGCTGTGCCGGCGTTAGACTGATCGTAAATGGTAAAATCAATCGTGTGGTTTTCCGGGCTTGAATTGCCGATTGGAATGCCATTGGCATCCACAATATTGGCTTGGTACGACATCTTCAGCGGCGGAAACTGGTCCGCACCCAGCATTGCTCCGGGAAGGACGGCTACTGCCGCGATCAAGGGTAGGACACGGCGCATCAAGGGAGACAAGAAGTGGCGCATGATAGGAGTGCTAGAGGATTCCGGGTTCGAAAGGGAGGATCGGGTGACCATAGACGTGGTTTAGTTCTTGGTGAGGGTCGGGATCGGACTGATTCGGTTTAGCGAGAAATACCCGCCGATATCAAAGCTTCGAGATTGTCCGGGTGCCCCGGACAGAGTGATTGTTTCGTGATACACCCCCGAAAGCGTATTCGCCCGTCCCGTCAATGAGTTGAAATCACTGCCGGGCGGAATGACCTGCATTGAAATCTGACGGGCTATGTCAAAGGACTCGGTTCCCGGGGGGGCCGGGTTTTGGAATTGCGCATCCAAATTATCGTGGTCCGGATGGTAGGTATGCAGGAACGGGTTCGAAGCGAAATTGTCCGCCCTCATCGGGACCAGGAAGCTGAGATTCCCGCCCTCGCGGAGGGCACCCGATTGCACATTCCAACCTTGGTTATTGGCTTCCGGACTCCACGGGAAATGGACGGAACTAATCCGGTGTGCAGTGGCAAGCTGGCCTGGGTCCAGCGCGGATTGTCGAGTCGCAACGATTGAATTGGTGGTGACGTCCATTCCGATGTAAACCCGTTGCAGCAAGGTCACGTTTGTTCCATCCCCGTTGTGGATAATCAAGCGGATTGGATAAGAGGATGGGACCGCTGTGTTGGTCTGGCTCACGTCCCGTGTCAGATAGGTAACTTGCAATCCTCCTCCCACCATCGCCTGTCGCCGGACGCGATTGTTGTCCGGGTCAATCACATAGGAAACCGTGTCGGTATTGGTCAAATTCAACTGAGTCAAGACATTGGTGAGAGTTGGAAGGTCCGCAGCAGTGACGTATTCGGTCAGGTACTGTTGCACCTGGTTGATGAGCGCCGTTCCGACCCAGAGACCTGAGGTGTTGCCTGCTTCAGCCGAGATCGGGACATCGATCTGGGAATACCCCAACGCATCCGTGATCCGCAGGATCCCTGCCACTTGAGAACCGGTTGGGTAGGCGCTCATTGCGGACCGGTTCAGGCCCAATACCACCGATACGTCCGAGCCCGGTTGACCCGCAGGAGGAAGCGTAAAGGAGGTGGGGTTGGTGAAACTTCCATAGGAGTAGGTCAAATTGGTCTGATTGACGGCTCCCCTGAGAAGGAGCGGGGGAATCCCAGCGATCGGAGTTTGGTCTGCGGGTGGGGTATCGGACGGCAGGAGGGTCAGGGTGACCGTTAAATTGGTGGTGGCCATGTTGACCAATCGAAAACTGTATTGCCCCAAGTCCGAGCCAAAATCGATTCGATCAGCGCTCCCTAAATCCACTGCCACGGCACCATAGTACTTGTTAAATTGGGGAGCCCTCATCCAAAAGGCCTGACCCCGCGTGACAGGCTGTGCGGTCTGATCCAGGACTTGAATGGGGTTGTTCGGTCCCAATGGCCCACCGGGATAGGCAAAGATGTCCGCGTTGACGGCAAAATCGGGAACCGGCGAAAGAAAAACGTCGAATGTGGGCGGTTGGTTGGAGGGCGTAGGGAAGCCCAGGAAATTCAAGCCAGTGCCTGACCAGAGATAATGGGGTGCCACCGGGCGTCCGAGGAGGTTCCATTGGTAATCATGTGTTGTTCTCACCAAATAGGCGGCATTGCCACGAAGATACTGAAGACCCGTAAGCGGGGCTCCACTTCGTTTCCAATTGATCCATTGGCTATTCGTTCCGGTGGGCGTCGATGGATCTTGAACAAATTGTGCCGAGCCGGTCGATGGAACCCACTCCCAAATTTCCACAATGGGACTGGAAATATCCGTCCCGACCCATGTATCCAGCGGTACGTTGGTGACATCCACATGGAGGTACACCGCGTTCCAACCCGCGACCAGCGACAGATTTTGGGTGCTCCATTGTGCAGCGACTCGCAGTCCAAGAGCCAGCCAGATGAGCAGGAACCATCGATTCGGATGGAGAAACTTCATATCAACGTCAGGTCGGTCAGGTTAAGGCTTTCGATAAAGGGTCCAAGGTGGTGTGGGTACAACGCGTTGGAGGGCGTTAATGGGTGTTCCCGATGAAGTTCCACCGAACAGCAATAGTTCCCGGGAGGTCCACACCCCGGGGGAGTGGCTTCGGGATTGTGGTGAGCCTCCATTCAGCAGCGGCCGCCATCGTCCCGAGCCAGGGTCATAAGCAGCTCCATCCCCGAGAGTGCCCGATCCCGATTCACCCCCAAAAACCACCATTTCGGTGCCCGTCCACACAGCGGAATGATAGGTCCGGGCGGATGGAGCGTTTGAGGAGGTGAGTGCTGTCCATGTATCGGCAATGGGATCATAAGAAGCGCCATCTCCCAACGGAATGCTAGAGCTGTTTTGTCCGCCCCAGATCAGCAGTTTCGCGCCTGTCCAAACGGCGGAATGACCCACCCGCGAACTGGGTGCACTCACCCCGTTCATCGCCGTCCATGAAGTCGGAAGTCCATTGGTATCAATCCCAAGCATTGCTCCGGTTCCAGGACCTGACCCTGCCACCGGCAGCCCCCCCCAAATGAAAAGGCGATTGGTCGTGAAAACGCACGCAGCGCTATAGCGCGGACTCGGTTGATTCAGTTGGAGCAAAGAGGACCAGGAGTCAGAATTGGGATCGTACAAGAATCCGTCCGACTGCACCCCGCCTGAGTTCCGTCCGCTCCAAACCAAAAACCGCGATCCGGTCCAACCTGCCACCGCGCGGTCGCGTGAGCTGGGGGAGCCTGTCCCCCCCATCCCGAACCATTGGCCGGTCGAGGGTCGATAGCGTCCGCCATTACCCAAATATCCGGATTGCCCGTAACCGCCCCACACAATGAAATCGATCCCAGTCCAGGCGGTCAGTGGGCGCGCACGTGGCCCGGGACTATCCGTGTCCCCGATTGGCGACCAAACGTCTGCTTTCGGAGAATAGGCTCCGCCTTGATGAGAGTAATTGTTAGCTCCTCCCAGGTTCCCCCCCCAAATCAGCAGCGAGTCTCCCGTCCAGACTTCGGCAAAATCGTACCGGGCATCTGGCTCTCCGGTGGAACTCCCGTCGACCCAATCGGGCGGTGTCAGTTGGTAAAACGGCTCGTACCCACGCCCAGTAAGCTGCGGGTCGGAGGGGTCTGGCGACGCAAACGTTTGGCCCGGTAGATCCGGTGGGTGCGCCAACTGATTCGAAATCGCCGCCAACTGAGCCGTCAAATCCTGAAGGCCGGCGGTAAAACTCTGGACCAATTGATTGCTGAGACCGGGCAAATCCGTCGATCTGTAGGCAAGATCGCCGGGCAAATTGGATGGTTTCACGATTCCTTGAATCCGGTCAGCGCGCAGGGCATCGGATGCCAATTGATTGGAGGTAATCGTTCCGTCCGGTACGGACGCCGCCATGAAGGCGTAACCGACGGCACCGACGGGTTGGTCGGGCGTTAACAGTTCGGAACCGTGCACCCCGTCATCAAACCAAACCCGTATCCATAGGGGTGACGTCGAAAATACGGGCGAGCTCAGCGGGACTACCATTCCAGGAACCGTGGTATCACCCAGGCCGAGTGAATAGAGTCCTCGGCTGACCGAAACAGGCACTGAGGTGGTTGGCTCGCTTCCTGCATTACTGGAGCCATCGTGGCTCCAGACCGTCACGGGAGCCGATGAGGCGTTGGTCTGGACCAAGGCAAACTTAAACGACCCCGTTCCGTTAAAGGGAATCCCATTGGTGGTCACCCGGCCCTGAAAATGAATGAAACCCGGTACGGTCGCCCCGATCGTTCCAAGACCTGAACAAGCCAGCAGAAGGATGAGTCTGATCAGCTTCATGAGCAGTTTCCCAAGAAGGATTTCCTGTCGCCAACATCTTCCGGGATGGAACCGAACACCCCCAGATTTCTTTTTTGAGGCAACTTCGAGGCTCGAACTATCCTGCGCCCGATCGCCCAAAGCCCGAGCATTGTGGCAACCCCGATGGTACTTCCATGAATCTCAGGCACGACGGTAAACTGAATGGACCAACTGGCGAGTTCGGTAACTCCACCTCCGCTGACATCGGCAAAAAACATGACCCATTGCCCTCGAGCCTCGGTTCCATTCAACTGATCCAACATCGCCGAGCGCGGGTCGGAGGAGACGACCGCGTTGAAGTTGGCCGTTCGTCCATCGGGTTGCCATTGTCCGGTCAATCCAATGGATGGAGCCAAACTGGAAAAATCCTGATAACGATGGACATCATGTGCTGCTGAGTCGCTCAGTGTGATGTGGAAATCGCCGGTGTCGTCGTATCCCGCCGGATTCAGTAGGTCTCGGCCGGGTCGATTCAACAGTACCACCGCTCGCCCCTGATGATAGAGAGCCACATACAAGTCGCCCGCGAAACCGCAATCTTGAGCAGAGCCTTGCAGATTGAGGGTCACCTTTACATTCGAGACCGGAGCGGAATAGCTTGCCGGTACCGTCATTGTCGTTTGAAGCCCGTTGGGATCGGCATCCGGAATAGTCAATGGGTTGGACGGCGAATAGATAAGGACCTGGGAGCGAGCAGATGTCGTCAGGATCAAGAAAAGAAGTCCCCCGATTGCCTTCATTTGGTTCTTCATGGCAAGAGTTGATTCATGGCGCAATTGTCCGGTAAAAACGTTGCACGCCGTGTCCTCCTGCGGGATCGGTAGCCTCATAGAATCCCGGCTGCGCCGTCGACGGTGTTGTCGCGAGGCCGGTCCATTTTACCGGCTGCACCAGGCTGTCCGTGAACTGTATCTGGTAGACTTGATTCAAGGCACCAACAAAAACCACGTGGGTGACACCACCTGGAAGAATTTCAAGAAGTTCCTGATTCGAGGAGACCGAATCGGGTGGCGGCAGAATGACAACCTCGATCCGGCCTTCAGCCGTATCGCCAAAAGTATCCTCAAGCCGATATCGGATGACGTCTGAAAGTGACGGTCCGGCCGGAGGCTGATAGAAAATAAAGCGACCACCTTGAATGATCGTGGCGCCTCCTTCAGTCAGTCCCCCGGCTACGACTTGAAACGAGTCACCATCCGGGTCGTAACCAACTCTGAGAATATCGGCCAAGGCCAATTTTGCTGACAAACCAGCGCGTCGGGACAGCACAATGACACCCGGGACGGGTGGATTGTTCAACTGCGATAAATAGCCGAAGTTTAATGTTGAAATGGTTGGCCGGAAGTTTGCCGACTGTGAAAGCCCGCTTACTACTCCTCCCAGCGAGATCATATGAGAGTAGACGCTTGAACTTCCCGCCGGGAAGGACTGGCTTTCTCCGCCGACCATCTCCAGATTTTCAGAGGAAATTTCGTAATGGGCACTGGCTCGAATGGAAGCCTGACACTCCAAGAACCCGCCGTTCCAAACCAATCGGAACAGAACCATTCCCCCGATAAAGAATCTAGAACGCGTGCAACAAAAACACCCGAAAAAAATCTCCCGAATCGGCCAATTCCGTCGCTCCACAGAAAACCCATTAAGCGGAGTTGAGTCGGGGTTGTGAGTTGTCGGCATTACTCCTTTTTCCTATTCGATCAGTGCGGTTGGGTCAATGAAAAAATCGCCAGTTGATCGATGGGACATCGATCTCAATTTGGCCATGGTCGCGAACCTCATCGTTAGCAACAGAGATTACTCAAAAATCTAATGGGCACCATGTTATAAGCTAACGGTGGTACGGAAGTTAGGGCGTATTTTCAAAATGGCCTGGTCTATATGGGCCAGTTTTAGCTCGCCAATAGGCAAATGCATTTTCAAAACACGCCCTAATATTGCCGATCAGGATTTTATCGTAACGCGAATGTCACGAGCCGAAAGCGCACTGTCTATCTGCCCGTCACGAGGCTCCACCAGCGGCGCGGTTCCTGGATGATCAGTTCGCGAACCAAATGATGGACTTCGGCTGCCCGGGGTTCCTCCAAACGTCGGCACAAGGCAAACGCGCCGACGTAGCTTGTGGCCACGAGAGCGAAGTAGACGGTGTAACGGTTCCAATCGAGTCCGAGCACAGAAACGGAACGTCCCCCAATTGCATCCAGTAGCAGTCCCCATCCGACTGGTGAAAGCCCAAGAGTGATCTGCCAGACCACCATGAAGATGGCAAAAAAGTGGTTCCGGGCGATCCGAGGGGCCAGTTGCAACGCCAGGCGGTTGTTGGACGCGGAAAACAGGGCGTTGACCAAGCCAAGCAACCCCATCAGCGGTAGCACGAGCCGCACCCCGGGAAAAATGCATCCCGACGCCGCCAGCCACCAGCCAGTTCCAATCAAGAAGCCAATGACCATGGTTAACTGAAGCATTGGCTTGCTGCCTAAACGGTCGAGTCGCGGGCCAGCCAGCCAGGGCGAGGCCAGACCGCCGATAAACGAAAAAGACACGTAGTATAGGATGACGTCCTCCCGCAAATCGGCCCCGTCCTTCAGGTATTTAACCACAAAGGTGGTAAGTCCCCCATAGGCTAAAGACCATGCGACATTCACCCGCAGAAGTTTTCGAAACGGTGGATGGGACGCCAAGGCCAACCAGGGAACTGGCCCGACCCCCGTATCGGTATCGCGTGGAGGCGGGACATCCGGTATGCGCCGCAAAATGGGCAAGCTGATGGCCCCGGCTATGGCAGCAAAGAGGAAGACGAGAGGAAATCTCCAAACGCCCAATCCGGAACCAAGCACCCAACCGCTGTAAGCGAGGGCCATCATGCTGGCTCCGTTGGCGCAGAATTGGTCGCGAGTAAAATGTCGTCCCCGGGCTGGAATTGGTATCAATTCCATGATCCATGGCAACCAGGCAGAACTCGAGATGCCTCGAAACAGGTTGAAACCGAACAGAAGCGCCAGGATTAGGACGAGTCGGGTGGGATTATCCAGAAAGCCCACGGTCATAGGCACCAGAGCCATCAAGAACACAAACCCGACCCGGGTGCTCCATCCCGCCAGGACAAACCGCTGGTAACCGATGCGATTGATAAAACGGGCTGCCGGAAGATTGGCGATGACCAATAGCGGCATCATCCCGGCGAGAATTCCCAGCACAGTCGCGCTCGCCCCCAGCGACTTCGCGTATAGTACCATCGGGCTATTCAAGACCGGCTGAAACGAAAGCGCGTTGAAGGCGGAAAACCAGTATAAGGCGCTGAGGCCAGCCGGAATCTCATCCGTGGCTCCCGGGGAAACCGCTGCCGTGGTGGAATCGCTCAAGGCAGGGTGGGCAATAGGCTAAAGGAGAGGCCCGTTACGCCAAACCGGCGTAGACTTGGTGGACATCATCGTGATCGTCCAATTCATGCAGAAAATCGGTGACTTCTTTGCGGTCAGCCTCACCCAGTTCTACGGGAGTCTTGGCGATATAGCGCAGTTCACTGGCCAGCAGCTTCCAGCCATTGCGGGTCAACCAACTGGAAACGGAACCGAGGTCTTTGGTTTCGGTGAGAAATCGAAACCCGATTTGTCCTTCTGGGACCTCGCTTGCCTCAAGCGCTTCGACGTTTTGGGCACCGGCTTCAATGGCATCACCCTCGGCATCGCGTTTTACATCCGAGTGTGTCGCTTCGACCACACCCCAACGGTCGAAAAAGAATGACATGCTGCCCGGCTGTCCCAACTGGTAGTCTTTGAACAAGTGGCGAATTTCGGGTGCGGTCCGATTGCGATTGTCGGTCAAACACTCGACGATAATCGGGATTTTGTGCGGGCCAAAGCCTTCGTAGGTGATGGTCTCAAACTCAATCTTTTCCCCGGTCAACCCCGCCCCTTTTTTGATTGCCCGTTCAATGGTGTCCCGCGGTACGGAGGCTTTCTTGGCCTTTTCAACCGCCGCAGACAGTCGAGCGTTGGAATCGGGCTCTGCTCCCCCGAGTTTCGCCGCCACCATGATTTCGCGGACCAGTTTGCCGACGACCTGACCGCGTTTCAGAGCGTAAAGTTCACGCCCTGCTTGTTTCCACTGAGCACCCATGACAGGAGCGACCATGCCGCAAGCGAGGTTCGGAGGGAAGCTCCAAGAGCATACCAGATCAATAGTCGTCATTGACGACGGGGCTGCAAATAGTGTCCAGATTGCGTATCCCCAAAAGTCATGGCTGATGACCACAAACAACGACTCGAGGCAATTCTGGAAACAGCTTTGAAGTTGTCGAAAGGTTTGCGCCATATCTATTTGAATCAAGTTTGCCAAGGTGACGCGGAGATGCGCTGCCACCTCGAAGAGTTACTGAGTGCACTCGAGCCTTCGCCAACCTCCATCCCGACCTCGGATTCAGGCCTTGACCTCACCTCGTTCGAAGCCGTCGGAACGCAGATTGGGCCGTACAAGCTGGTGTCTGAAATCGGGGAGGGCGGGATGGGTACTGTGTTCAAAGCCGAACAGTTGCTGCCGGTGCGGCGTATTGTGGCCATCAAGATTATCAAGCTAGGGATGGATACCAAGTATGTCGTGGCCCGATTCGAGGCGGAGCGCCAAGCCCTCGCCCTGATGGACCATCCCAATATCGCCAGGGTCCTGGATGCTGGTGTCACCAAGAATGGCCGCCCCTATTTTGCGATGGAATATGTCAATGGCATTTCCATCACTGACTTTTGCCGAGAAAATAAGCTGTGCATACCGGACCGTATCCAACTGTTCCTCTCAGTCTGCCGTGCGATCCAGAGCGCCCACCAAAAGGGAGTAATTCACCGCGACATCAAGCCGTCAAACGTATTGGTTTCCTGGCACGGCGATGAGCCGGTAGCCAAGGTCATCGATTTTGGAATTGCCAAGGCCGTGGGACACAAGATGACCGACAAAACGTTGGTCACCCAGTTGGGAGGAATGATGGGGACTCTTGGCTACATGAGCCCGGAACAGGCCGACGTGAAAAACGCAGATATTGATACGCGGACGGATGTTTACTCCCTGGGTGCCTTGCTTTACGAATTGTTAACCGGCACGACTCCCATCCCACTCAAGCGGCTCAATGCAATGTCCTACCTTGAAGCCCAACGGGAGATTCTCGATGGGATGGTTGAGCGACCATCCACCAGACTGACTTCGCTGAGTTTGGAAGAACGGGCGACGGTTCTAAACGCGATGTCGATGGACGCGAAGCAATTGAAGCACGCCAAGCGTCGGTTCAGGTCCGATTTTGATTGGATATTGGTCAAATGCCTCGAAAAGGACCGCCAGAGGCGTTATGCAGGCGTGGGAGAACTCATTGCCGACTTGGAAAAATGTCTCAAGGGCGATGCGATTTCGGCCCGCCCCCCGAGCCTCGGCTACCGACTTCAAACGCTTTGGCGACGTCGTAAACTGGTGATTTCCGCGGTGTCGACAGTGAGCGTTTCGGTCCTCGTCTCTTTGGGACTCACCATCTTTTTCCTGAATCAAAGCCGACAGCATTTAAGGGAAACAAAAGCTGCGAACGAACAGATCGAAGGCAGAAGCGCATTCCTTTATAATGCGATTTTTTGGAACCTTGTCCGGATGACCAATATGCCCCAGACGGCAAAAGAGATGTTGATGGAGAAGCTATATGATGATGTGAGTAGACAGGCGCAAGATGATCCCAATTTGCAGGTCGATATTTATAGCGAAATTGGTCAGTTTTACATGAAAGCCGGGCAATTCAAGAAAGCCTATGGATTTCTATCCAAAAGCTATAACATCCTAGAAAGCAAGAATGACCTGATTGGAATAGATCACCGTTTGAGCTGTCTGAACAAATTTTCCAAAATGGAGCAAACGTGGGCTGAAGACTGTAATTCAAGGGATGATCGACTCTTACACGAAGCCAATGCGGTGAAGTACGCCAAACAGGCGGTGGTGATTGCTCAAAATGCCTCATCGTCCGATCAGTTGGGGAATCACAAAGAAAGACTTGCGGTTATCTATCGACACCAACATGATTTTGGCAATGCCCTGAGGTATGAGTTGGAGGCGGTAAACCTATTTCTCTCGTGTCGAGAATTCGATGACGCCCTGCTGGGGGAGGAATCAATAGCCCGAAATCTCTCTGAAAGTGGCAACTACCCTGCGGGTGAAAAATATTACAGCAACATAGGGGGCACTAATTTGAAGTATCCACCTTCAGCAGGAGCAGTCGCCTGGTGCAAAATCGACTGGGGAATCACGCTCATCCGCCAGGGTCGAATCGAAGATGCTCGCCAGACACTAACGGATGTTGCCAACTACCTCCAACTGCAGCACGATGACGATAGTGGGAAGAAACAGACAATCTGTCAAAGCATGGCCCTGATTGATCTGGTCGCAGGCAACTTTGACCAAGCCTCTACGCAATTGCGGGACGGGAAACGATTGGCGGGAGGCGAGATCGAGATTGGAACCAATGCGCTGGCTAACGCTCACTGTGCCTATTGCCTTCGGCAGATATATTTAGATAATATAGAGTTAAAATCAAACGAGATACCCTTGTCAAATCTCCAGAAAGCCCTCGAGACCGCGCCGAACGAACTTCAGGTCTCAATGAACCAGTTAGCCGCATGCGACGAATCGATTGGCGATCCCCTGAATCGAAACACCAATGTTTTCATAATCCACCATTCCTATCGAGTACCTTCCGCGGCGGAGGTCGCGCAGCCCGTGGGCGCTCTTCCCAAAAGGCCCATGATTCAATGCTCGATCCACCACCTGACCCTCGTTGCCGATGGTTCCATTCAATGGTCAGTGGGGACCCATGATTAGGGCTTCGGATTTTGCCCGGTTGCACTCGATTGCGATAGGAGAACTGGCTTGCCTGCGAAATCAGTCCATCGGATGCTCGAATCAACGCTCTGCGGCGGGACCCTAACCAGTCCGTACGATTTTTGCAGCCGATGAAATGAAATGCGCATGGATTCCGCTTTGTTCTGGAGGTATTCCCAATAAAACCCGGCATGGGCATAAAACCAACAGGAGAGCCGGAGAGCCTCCCAACATCGAAGTTTGTCGGCTACCATCGCACAATCGGCAATTTCGTTCCCGGACGGACGCAGCAGTCGACAACTGCGCCAAACAATTGCAGCTTTTTCGGATAGACTTTCGGAGACCCAAAAAATGGCTCCGGATTTTTTATAGGCGTCGGATTCAAATAGAAAGTGTGGATCAACCACCGGCGTCGTGTTGGAATCGAGAAAAACAACTTCTTGAAAGTTGGCATTGAGGAGGGCCAATGCAGGCGAGTGATGTGCAGATAGTCCTTTGGGTAGAATCGTCCGTTTCGTTTTGAGAACGGAGACTCCAAGGATTCCATCTGAACACAGTTGCGAACTCATTTCGCCCGTCAACCGAACTCCCTGCCAGTGCCAAAGCTGGATAGGCAGTTCACAACCGAGTTGGCGAAGCGCCCGAATCCGAGGGAGGGCTTCCGCTGCAGAGTCACGTCGGGCCAGTTGCATGACAATCCCACGTCCCTGGCCGCTAGCCGCGGCAGGGTACGGCGTTTGGAGGAATTCATCCAAAGCAATACCCGCGCTTTCGATGGTCAATGGGGCGTTGTCAAAATCATTCCTGCGACTCAAAAGGATACCCTTTTTCCCCGAGGCTGCCTCTTCGGAAGTCATGAACTTGAGCACACCTCCGCGAAAATAGGCCTCAATGTTATCAATAACCTCGCGCACCGATATCATATCCATGCACCGGGGGTAATTCCCAACCACTTGTTCGCACAGGTTGTCCGGACCGTCGTCGGGGCTATTGTCTCCTAGCGGGAGTGTCCTGGAGCGCCAGCACGCGCCGCTCTGGCAACACGTCAGTAGCCCGTTTCTAGCTAAGAAGCGGTGATCGGGATAGGCCTCCCAGTGAACGGGTTCGCGCCCTCCGGCGAGAACAACACAGGCGCGATTCTCTGGATTACCATTCGGCATGGGAACGGCCGCCGCCAGATGCATGACGGCCGTTACCCCGCATAAGACTCCCTGAGCGTGGTAAACCAAGCGCACCCACTCGCGGAGTGTGGTTCTACCCCGCAGGTCGATCACGCCGTTGAGTCGCGGATGATGGTGCCCCAGTTCCCCTATTTGAACAAACTGGATGCGCCCGCGAAAGTGGTTCACCACCTGCTGAAACCGAGCGTGTGGCCACCATTTGGTGGTGATGTCATATTTTCCTCCGGCATTGATGATCCAATAAGGGATTTCGGTACCGACGTACTCTGAAACCTGCGAGGCCCACGATTTCTCCAGACTGGATAGATGGATATCTCCGTGGAACCGGGTGGGCCTAATCCTTAGGCCCAAACGCTCGTTGATAAAGTCGATGCAGGCATGGAGATAGTGAAATGGGACCTGATTGCTCTGATCGATCAGCGGACACTCGAACGGGACCGATTCGACATCGGGGTCGTCGTCACAAAGCGGGGTTAGGTACGGATTATTTTCCCAAAGCTCGAGGCAGGAAGTCCGCACGTCGGTGATGAACTGACCTGGATAGCAGAGGTGCAGGTCCCGGATCACTGCAGTTGAAACAATGACATCACCAGGAGCCCGCTTTTGAGTAAAAACAAGTTTCTTGACCGTTCCATTAGGCATAACGAAGACACCACTCAAGGAGTCAGCTCTCGGTGGTTCCCATGGGCACCACCAAATCGCCGCTATCGACCATGGCCAGTAGAGGCGGAGGGGGACTCAACCTTGGAGTGGGTCCACGTCCAACCACCGTCTTGGAGCTTGTCGAAGAGGTGACAGTGGAATTGAAAACGTCCCCTTGGCGTGAGGGCTTAACGGGGCCACGAGGGCTGGTCAGACGCTCCCCGCCCGGCGTGGCGATTGTCATTGAATCACTCTTGATGGTCATAACAGGATTTTTGCTTTTGGATTGGACGAGCCGGATAAAATCAGACTACGTCGCTTCAGCATTATCAATCCCATTTCCAGAGGGGAGTCAATCCAATCCATCAACTCGGTAAAATGGCCAACGAGTTAGAGTAGGCCGTCCCAGTGATTCCTGCTCGAACGGACGACGCCCTCGCTTCATGTGGAGAGGGCGAAATGGACGACCGGTCAATCGGATCAAGGCTTCGAGAATTTCAAATCCTGCTTCATCGCTGTCGCCGAAGTGGGAAAAATCCAAACGGGCGGGAAGGCGCTTGAGTAATGCAACCGTCGCGGAACCGGGAAAGCTTGTCTGTACCAGCAATTCCCCGCTTTGCTTCTGCGCCAATTCGTGAAAGGACGTCTCATTTTCAACGGTCAGACAATACTGTGCGGATGTCTCGATGGCATCCGCCCGCTCAATATCTAATTGTGACAGCCGAAATGGACCCGCGAGAGGGCGAAAATCCATCCATTCGCCCGCCAAATGAAGGCGAATCGGTCCATGCATCAGCACAAAACGAGGATTCTCCACGATGTTGAGATCGTCCAACCCACCCAGTTTGCCGTCGCTCAAATGCTGAAGTGCCGTGCCAAGCCGGTTCTTGAGTTGCTCCAACCGCTTGGAATCGCCGCACAGGGCACAACTGGCGAAGCGAATCAGCGATTCTCCCGGCCAGGCCAGCAACTGCGGCAGAAGTCGTAAAAGTTCAGCATTTCCATCGACATCCTCGCGCGAGAATGGCTCGACACTCGTCCCAGTCAGGGCGGCATCGGAAAGCGTCTGGCAATAGGCCTGCCAACTGGCTCGCCAAATCGGCGGCACAGCAGGGGAATCGACAGCCGCTAGAAATTGCCGGGCCAATTGGCATCGCCGTTCGGTCGGCGTTGGTTCTCCTATCGCCGCAAAGAGCTCGGGTTCGTGGCTGGGGCGAAAGCGGATGCGCTGGATCAGCTTTGGGTCTCGGCGATGAGTTTCCAGTTCCAACCACCCCTGATTGCCTGCATGGGCGAGGTCCCTTTCGGCGACCACCCGACGGTCGCCGTCCTTGCAGCCATTCATCGCGAGGAACTCTTCGTAATCGAGAAACAGGTCACGGGAGGCGACCCCGGTCCGACCGGCCTGGGTGGCGGTGTAGCGCTGCGCCAAGGCTCGAAGAATGGGAGAGCCCTTCATCGTGTGCCACCGCCAAACCGTTCCAGCGCCTCAACCCGGGTCAACGAAGCGGCCACATTGCGAATCGACGTCTTCCGCCCCTTGGTTTGTTCCCGCTTGTGAACCGCGATTACCTGATCGCAATGGTCAATGGCATACGGGATATTTCCCGTACTCATGGAGAAAACACCCTGTAACTCCAAGTGCTTAAGGGCGGAGATACAATCGCGGATACGTTCTCCACTGAGTTTCGAAAACGCCTCGTCAATCGGAACGATGGCTAGCGAGGGTTCTTTCCTGCGCGTTTCGTGGCGTCGATAGGCCCGGAGGTAGCTGGCCAGGATAGCGATAAAGTAAGGCGTTTGATTCTCGCCGCCGCTTGATTTCCCCGCCTGCCGATTGACGCTGTAAGGACGCGCTTCCGGGTCACGGTCATTGGTGACCAGGATATCGTAGTCAAAGTAGTTCCGGTAATCCAGAAACTGCTCGGCATCCCTACCGACACCGTCCCCGGTGAGAGAACGAAATATCCGTTCCACCCCGGACCGGACGTCGCCATCGGCGGTGGCAAAAAGACTGCCATCGCGGGCGACAGCCGAGATATCGAGCAACCGGCGATAGAAATCGAACTCACCGTCTCGATTGAGGCTGGCGCGAATGGTGTAGCGGTTATTGCCGATCGGTTTGTCGAGGGCGGTCTTCAGCAAATCCATCAAATTCTCTACCATCAACAGCCGCTCGCGCAGTTTTTCCAGCACTTGTTCTCGGAAAAGCTCCTGCCAATTGCGTTCCTCAGTCGCGGCTTTCTCCTCGTATTCGCGAATCTGCGCCCCACGGATTTGATAGAGACGTTCGTTATACAACCGGTTGCTGGGGGCTTCTGGATCAAAATCCCCGTATTTGGCTCCGAAGTCCGGGTGAGCGGCCAACGCTCGTCTTTGCGCGACCAATTCTGCCCAGCGGACCTCCGACAGCCGACGCGCTTCTTGATGGCGATCCTGGAATCGATCCGCTGCGGCATCCAGGCGAGGAAACTCGCCTAACATCGATTTCCGCAATGTATCCACTTTGGGCAGATGGGCCGACACATCTTCAGTGTCACGAACTTCATTGAATCGCGTGGTTCGTCCGATCAGTTCAGACTCCAATTGAGTTAGGCGACCCGTCAACGACTGCAATTCGTAGCGCCGTGGACTGGCCTTGAGTCCATCGGATTCAAATTGAAGGAGGTTCAGGTGTTGCTGCGCTTGTTCCAATTCCCTCTCCTTGGCAGCCAGGTCGCCCGATTGAATGCGGTCCAACTCGGCCCGAATCGAGGCCTTCCTCGCCTCCAAAACGGGAAGCTGAACAGTCTCGGCCAGATCGTCATGAAGATTGTCCGAGGCCAATCGATATTCCTCCAGGGCCTGCTGCACCTGCCTCCAAGCCTCCAAGGTCGGCACCAGTTGTCGCTGCTCTGCGCGGCGCTGCTCAATCTCCGCTTGTAAGTAGGCGCGCTGCTTTTCCAAGCCGCGCTGGCCGATGCAGGGTCGGTGGTCGTAATGCCGAACTCGCTCCACAAATGGACGCTGGCTTTGGAAGCCATCGATAGTGATCGCCCGGGAATGCTCCCGCAAGGCGGCCACTGAAGACACGCAAATGGTCTGTCCAAACAAATGCTGAATCAGGGCAATGGCGATTGGATTCCCACTAGGCACCTCCAATTTCAGCGCTAGCGAGTTCGGTTGAGGGGGTGTCGCTGAAGCTAACGCCTGTTGTGGATTCACCAGTGACTCCTCGCGGGCATTTTCCTTCAGTTCCAGGTAAATTCGTTCGGCTTGTTCGTAGTCCGCCGGTTCCACGATGACTGCATGTTTCCGGGTAAAAGTCACTTCCAGGGCCGGACGCCACGCTTCGTCGGTCACCTCGCACAATTGCCAAAGCGCCTGGGCGGCAGGCCCCTTTCCTCGCCGGGGTAACTGCCGATTAAGGGCGGTCAGTAGAACGGTGTTTTCGGTCAAGGTCCCGGCGCGAAGTGCCGTCAGAACTGCATTCAGGCCGTGGATTTCTCGTTCCAAATCATCGTTGCGGCGCGTAATCGGACGAATGATTTCCCCTCCGACAGCAAAGGCCGTCCGCACGGCAGCGGCTAATTCCCGGGTGCGCTCACGGAAATCACCGGGCAAAGCTGTTGCTAGACGGTCCGCCGCTCGTAGTAGCGGTGGCAGGACGGCAGCGTCCAGTGCCGCTGGAAGGCGAGTAAGCAATTCATGCCAGCGCCGGACTTGCTTAATCCGAATCTGCCGGGCCTGCTCCACCGATTGACCCAGGGAGGTCAAGTGCTCAATTCGGACGGTCAATTCCTGGCTCTCTTGCAGTATTCGACGGTAAAGTTTTCCGTCCTCGGACGCATTGAAACTAGCCTCGACCGACCGGATGAATTCCCGCGTGGTGTGAATCTGGCCGGTCAATTCGCCCAAACGGGCCGTTTCTTGGGTCAGGGCCTGTTCCAGGTCCGAGCGCCGTTTGGCGGTCTCGTCCCGTTGTTCCGCGGCATGCAACCATCGGCATTCGGCCTCCAAATAGCGGCAGGCAATTCGGTCCGCCTCGGCCTCCTGACGCTCTTGGTCCAATTGGCAAATCCGCTCCAGTTGTTCAAACTGAGCCCGCAGGCGACCCAGCTCCACTTGGAGGTTTCGGAACACCAAGTAGCTGTCCTTTACGCTCTGAATATCAACCGATTCCGCCGGAAGGATGTGTCGCCGACAGAATTCGCTGAAGGAGTCCATGAAGGTAAATGACATGGCCGCCGGCAGCAGGTAATCGAGAGTGGTGCGGTCGAAATTCAAGTGCGACGGAAGCGCCATCTCACGCCGATACTCCTCGACCCCACTAAAGATGCGCCCAGGGTTGCCGTCGGTATCGACTGTATGCTCAACCAAGTTCCTAAAACCAGGGAGATCGAGCGGGAATCGCATCGGGTCGAGAAAATCGTCCCGCTTGAGAGAACCCGGAATCACGAAGCAACGGATGGAGGGATTGGCTTGGGCTGCGTTTTCATATTCGATTCGCATTCCCCAGGTCTCGGTCCGGGGTTTGCGCGAACTCGGCCAGCTGAACTCAAGGGCCACATAGGTGACGCCGCCATTCCGCATGAATTGGGGCACCCCATCAATATCCTGCTTGGTGTCTCCCAAGCAGTAACCCTTCAACTCGCGGGTTGAGCGATCTCCAGTCGCTGAGAGATTATAGCGGACCTTCGCTTGATGGGCGATCAGAACAAATTGGATCAAGTCCATCAGGACGGATTTGCCCGAGCCGGTCACCCCGGCGATGAGCAGATTTCCGGTAATATCAAAAGAGTCGTGGTACCCGTACCAATTCAAGGCATGCAGACGGGTCAATCGGATAAGGCGAGACATGGCAAAATCAGTCGGCGTTCTCTTCCAGTTCGGCTTCGGCTTCCGCTCCGCCCGTGGTCACCGGTGCGGTTGCTATATGCCGGTCGCGGGTTCGATTCCAATCGGCGATATCCTGGAACGGGATCAAAAAACGAATGGTTGGCAGTATGCGAATGATCGATTCCGCCAGCGGCCCTGCGGTGTTCTCTAAGCGCACCAAGCTCTTCCGCTCAAAAAGGCGCAAGATTTCGCCCAGCCGCGTTTCCTGCGGCAACTTCAGGCTCTTGAACTTGGCTGCCAATTGCTCGTTGAAGGCGCGAACTTGGATGGTGACTTCGTCCGGCGTTCGCCCCTCGTCTTTGATGGCCCGGTCAAAATCATACCAGAGCGCCAGCGCGATCAAGGTTTCGTCCTGTCGCAACCGCCGCAACAGTCGTGGCGATTGCGGAACTGCCAGGATCAGGCGGCTGTCGTGTTCCCATTGGAGTCGAAGTCCGATCAAGGTGCCCAACTCGTCGAGACGAGTACGCTGGACCCGCGCCCAATCGTAGAGGTCGCGGTGGTCTTCGCGAAAGATCGCTCCTCGGGCCAGCAGCCGTTGCACGGCCTCCCGCAATAGTTCCTGTTCATGGTCCGAGATTTCGGCGGCAAACAAAGTACTCATCGTTTCTTCAAGGATAGCTCTTCAATATCGTAACCGAGTCGATGGACGCGGGACGGCTCCGACGTATCGCGCGTCATTCGTTCCGTCTCCAGTTCATAGGCCGCATCTCGCGATCCCGCGTGAAGGAGACAGGCCACCAAATCGGCCAAGTCGTCGTCACTATGCAGGGGCAAGTCCGCCAAGGTCCACTGGGTACCCACGGGTCCATCCAGTCGACTCACATAGCGATTGGCCCGGAGCACATTCATTGAGTCTCGCAGGGTGTCTTCAATTTCCCGGACGGCGGCATCGCGCTCGGTCTCGCTCAAATCGTCCCCGATCGCCTCCAATTCGCCCGGTTCACGGCGCAGGGGCGGCTTGCGGAGGGAATCAGCCGACAGGATATCCGCTTCCAGCATCAGGATACCCGGCAATGCCAGCGAATCCGGTAGGTCGGTCAGGCGTTCGCCTTGGAATTGAGCTTCTACCGCTGAAAATAACCGTTGCACTTGCTCCCGCTGTCCACTGGAGACCTCGTGCAAGTACCGGACCCGGGCAAAGGCGCGGCGGGCAAAGTCAGCGGCGCGACGGTCCAGTTCATCCGCCTGTGGACCGACCGAAGATAGCAGGCGGCCCAATTCGGAAATCTTCAGCCGGACCTCTGCAGCGGCGGTGGCAAAATCGCATGGTGGACTCCGCCGCAGCCGCTCGCGCTGCATGGCTTCCAGAATCCGTTCCGACTGGGCCATTTCATCCAGGGATCGGGTCGCCTTTAAAATCCGTGTCGGTAATTGAGCCCGAACCAGTTCCCGGTAACAGGCATGCCCGAAGGTCTCGCTGAACTGGTCATAGAGGACCGACAGATTCTCCTGGAGACTGGAAGCATTCAACAAGCTGCGGGTATGGCGCGCCACGATGTTCTCCATCTGTCGCAATTCTCGCAATCCTTGGCGAACGCTGGCGAGGCAGGCTTCAAGGTTGGCAAACGGGTCTTCCGCAAATTGGTCCGGATTCAACAATTGAGCGCAGGCCTGTTGAATCTTGTCGGTGAATTGGGCCGGTTGCCCACGGGCGATTTGCCGCAAGGCTTCGATGACGATTTCACCATTGGGACTGAAGTGAACGATGCGCTGCCAATCCGGGCGGGGCGGTTCATGCAACCAACCCGTTTCGACCAACCGCCTCAGAATGAGCCCGGAAAGCCCACTGAGGGTCGAGGCTTCGGCTGCCGCATCGGGGAACTCATCGCTGACGGCAAATCCCGGATGAATCCGGACCACATCGGAGACAATCTCGAGGGCTTCGCTGCGGGGCAGGGAGCCAGCGGATTGCAGGGCCACTTCCAAGGCGTCGAGCACATCGACATAGACCGGGGCCTGCGGTCCGGAAAGCACCCGAAAAAACATCGGACGGGTCTCCTGAAACAGGGCGGTTGATAGCGAAGGATTCATGCGAAATCTGACAACGGAAGTCTGGCACAACGGAAACGGGTTGACGAGCTACGCCCCAAGAAAAATTCATCGCTTTCTGGAAGAATCGGCTTGCAGTGAAACGAATGGAACGACCGACCCCATGCAGGAATTCGGACTGTGATTCTCTATCGCGGATGGTCGGAACAGCCTTCCTAAACTCTAGGTGTGGGGTCGAGAATAACGAAACGTGAACGAAATTGAAAGAGCCATCGAGAAACAGATATATGACGCTGCTAAACATACGCAAAAAAGCTTGGTTGCATCGATGTCGTTCAAGGCAGCGGATAATCCGATTTTCAATAGCTGTCGCTGAAATATGTTGACCTAATGAAGTTTACCAGTATAGCTTATGACCTCAAATTCACCGATTCTCTAATGAAACGCATTCTTCCGAAGTTGCTGGGCATGAATGAGTCGGCGACACTCTTGGCACGCCCTCCCTACAGTGCGCCAAACAATCGTCAAGGGAATCACTTGCGGGAAATTGGACGATCCTTCCTGGCAGGGTACAATCGGTCATTAGCGGGTCCCGATTTTGAGGACCTGTCCAGGCATCTCGATCAGGCACCTCCCCGCTATGTCGGATTTGGCTATGAAGGAGCGGCCATGGGCTACGCTTTGTGCGACTTTTTGACGCCCTGGAATCGATATCGTTGGAGATCGTTTGTCCAAGGAAAGGCCGATGCCCATCGATATGTGGCCCACGTGGGCGCAGGTTGGTTACTGGCCAGAGTCCCGGTGAAAGTGAACCATTTCCTGGAGCAGTTTGACTCGATTCTTTGCTGGTTGGCTATTGATGGATACGGGTTTCATGAGGGATTTTTTCATGGGAAGAGATATCTCTCGCATCGGCGTATACCCAATTGTGTCCAGGGCTTTGGAGGGCGCGCGTTTGATCAGGGTTTCGGGCGATGCCTTTGGTTTCTGGAATGCGCCAATATCGAGGCAATCGGCCTCCAGATAGCCCAGTTTCCGATGGAGCGTCGAGCCGATCTCTGGAGCGGAGTCGGATTGGCTGCCGTCTACGCAGGTGAAAGCCAACCAGATGAACTCCGTCAATTACTCAATTTGTCAGGGGATTACCGTCCTCAACTTCAACAGGGGGCCGCATTCGCGGCAAAAGCCCGCCTTCGTGGAAAATGCTCCACCGCATACACCGAATTAGCCAGCGAAGCCCTATGCGGAATACCCGCTGAGGAGGCCGCCGCATTGACAGACGAGGCCTTGGCCGACCTCCCGAAGACTGGAATCGAGCCTCCTTACGAGGTGTGGCGTAGTCGCGTTCAACAGTGGTTCATTCGCAGAAAGATACCATCCGTATGATATTTTCCGGTATCCGTCGATCTGCCGCTTCCCTGGCCGGCCTTGCCGTGGTGTCGATAGTGTTTGGTTTGGCTCAGTATCCACGATTGGTACCCGCCGAAAGGACGCGATCGTCCGCTCATTTCCATTTTGCCAAACGGCCTTTGCAGGAAGCCAACGACCATCCAGTCTACAAAAATGTGCGTGAGGTCCATCCAAGCCTTCAAAGAATCTCCTCGTGGATATCCTCCCTGGGTGCAGGAGCTGCGCTGGCGGATTTGGATGGGGACGGATTACCCAACGATTTGGTGTGGGTGGATCCGCGCACCGACTGGGTCACTGTCACTCCAGTCCCGGGCACCGGCGATCGATATCTCCCATTTGAGCTCAGTCCTAAACTCAGTCTTGGTTCTGGGACCAATTCGTTGCCATTTGACCGTGCGACCATGGCTCCGATGGGTGCCCTGGTGGGCGATTTCAATGAAGATGGGCGACTCGATGTTCTGGTCTATTACTGGGGTAGAAGCCCCATCATTTTCCTGCGCAACTCCGGGGCGGGGGGCTTGTCCCGCAGCAACTTCACGGCCATCGAATTGGTCAAGGATGGAGGTCGCTGGTACTCCAATGCGGCCATTGAGGGAGACCTGGATGGCGACGGGCATGTGGACTTGATCGTCGGAAATTACTTCCCCGACGGTGCACACATTCTGGATGCCTCAGGAACTGGGATTGAGACCATGCACGAGGGAAAGGCCAAGGCTTTGAACGGAGGAGAAAAACATGCCTTTAGGTGGATAGGCGGGAAGTCGGGTTCCAATCCGGAAGCAAACTTTGTGGAGGTGCCCAACCTTTTCCGTCCGGAGGTTAATCGGGGGTGGACTCTGGCAATGGGCGTCGCCGATTTGGATGGGGATCAACTACCCGAGCTCTATTTCTCCCATGATTTTGGACCCGATCGATTGCTTCACAACGAGTCCACTCCCGGACATCTGAAATTTACGGAATTGGAGGGGAAGCGTGATTTTTTTATTCCGAAATCCTGTGTTCTTGGGCATGACTCATTTAAAGGCATGGGGTGCGATTTCGGCGATTTGAATGGAGATGGATTATTCGATATTTACGTGAGCAATATTGCGACACGGTACGCGTTGACCGAAAGCCACTTTCTTTGGCAGAGCACCGGCCAGGTGGACCAAATGCGAAAGGGTGTCGCGCCCTATTTTCAGAATAGCGAAGCGCTGGGACTTTCCCGGAGCGGCTGGGGTTGGGATTGCCGTTTGGTTGACTTTGACAATGACGGGGTCCTGGAAGCGATTCAGGCTGTTGGATTTATTAAGGGCACAATTAATCGATGGCCGGAACTTCAGGCCTTGGGGACGAGCAATAGCAAACTGGTTCATGATCCCCGCGTCTGGCCTGCCTTTAAACCTGGGGCGGACCTTAGCGGACATGATCTGAATCCGTTCTTCGTCCGAGCATCGGATGGCCGGTATTATGATATTGGAGAAGAGGTCGGTTTTGATACCCCCATGGTCAGCAAAGGGATCGCGGTGGCCGATGTCGATGGTGATGGACGGATGGATTTTGTCTTCGCCAACCAGTGGGAACCGTCCTACTATTTTCATAATGAAGCACCTCAAGCGGGAGCTTTTCTGGGGCTCCATCTTCTTTTGCCGTTGGAAGGCGCCGGAACCACGACGTTAATCCAACATCCTGGACATCCAGGCTCAGGAGTTGTTGCGCGCCCTGCCTACGGAGCACAAGCCGTCGCCTTGCTTGAGAACAATAAGCGGGTCTTGGGGCAGGTCGATGGCGGCAGTGGTCATTCGGGTCGCCGAAGTCCGGACATTCATCTCGGCCTTGGCACGATTGATTCCAACCAACCGGTGCAGACGGTCATCAAATGGCGCGATTCGACGGGTTTCCCCCATCTCAATGAACTGCGACTCAAACCGGGTTGGCACACCATCCTCTTGGGAGCCGGTCCAGAAGCCAACCGCAGCACGGCGTTCAATCCATGAAAACACAAGCGTTTAACGCGACCGTTCTTTTCTATCCCAACAAAAACCCAAAGCTCAGGCTGTTTGCCCTTTGGTACTTTACCGGTTTGTTGGTCGTCTGGAACCTTCTCGGTCATACGATTCTAGGCTTTGAGCAATCCTGGGCGACACCACTGGTAGCTGTCGGCACGACTGTCTTTGTTCAGTTTTTACTCGAATGGGTGGATGCTCTGGCAAAAAACCGCCAATTGAGATTCGCGGGTGGCATGGGGCCTCTTGTGAATTGTCTTCCAGCCGCGCTGATTCCTGGTTTTGCCTGCGGTATGTTGCTCTACCCCAATTCCAACCTCTGGCCTGTGGTTTTTGCCGCCGCTTTGTCGATTGCATCCAAGGTCCTGTTCCGTGCTCCGGTCGGAGGTGGCCACTTCCAGCATATCTTTAATCCGTCTAATTTCGGAATCGCCATGACCTTGATTATCTTTCCACAAGTAGGATTTGCCCCGCCGTATCATTTTACCGAAAACCTGACGGGTGGATGGCACTGGATACTTCCGGCGTTTGTCCTGGCCACCGGTGTTGCCATTCATGGCCTTTATACGGGCAGGCTATCATTGGTAGCGGCCTGGATAGGTGGATTTGTCCTTCAGGGTGTGCTGCGTGCCTGGTACTTCGGTGGACCATTGTATGTCCCCTTAACTCCCATGAGCAGTGCCGCCTTCATTGTTTTCACGCTCTATATGGTTCCCGATCCAGCCACGACGCCACTCCATCCTGTAAGACAGGCGGTCTTTGGATTTGCCGTGGCCATGGTCTACGGAATGATTCAGTTGTCCCACCTCGTCTTCGGATTGTTCTTCGCGCTGCTAACGGTCTGCGCTATCCGGGGCATCTCTCTTCACGTGATGAATCTGCTGGGGTGGCTTCCGAATACGCTGGCCAAGCGGGTCGAACCCGCCCCACCGGGAACCGTCATTGGGCTCCGTCCTGCAGCTTAGCACCCTTTGATGAACACGGCGATAGCGATTGTTGGACTGGCGTGCCGGTATCCCGACGCAAGGAATCCCTCCGAGCTCTGGGAAAATGTCCTGGCGCAACGACGAGCGTTTCGACGAATTCCTTCCGAGCGCCTGAGCGCTGCGGATTATGTCTCGAAGGATGCCGACAGGAGGGACCAAACCTATGTTGGGTACGGGGCAGTCATAGAGGGATATGAGTTTGATCGAGTTTCGTTCTGTGTATCCGGAGATGCGTTTCGTTCGGCAGATCTGACTCATTGGCTGGCATTGGACATCGCCGCCCAAGCCCTGGTCGATGCGGGATTTTCGGGCGGCAGTGGACTCCCCCGGGAAACCACCGGGGTGGTCCTTGGAAATACCCTAACCGGGGAATTTTCGCGTTCAAACCTGATGCGTTTGCGGTGGCCGTTTGTTCGCCGGATGTTGGAACCAGCCCTCGCAGAACAAGGGTGGGTGGCTGACCAAAGAGCCATTTTCCTTGAACAACTCGAAGGGCGATACAAGGCCCCGTTTCCCCCCATGGGAGAAGATACTTTGGCTGGTGGGCTTTCCAATACCATCGCCGGGCGCGTTTGCAATCACTTTGATCTGAACGGAGGGGGCTACACCGTTGATGGAGCGTGTTCTTCGTCGTTATTGGCATTCGCAAATGCGTGTTCCTCGCTCGCGATGGGTGACCTGGATGTCGCCGTGGCTGGTGGGGTCGATTTAAGCTTGGACCCTTTTGAACTCGTTGGCTTTGCCAGGGCTGGCGCGTTATCTCCAGAGTTAATGCGGGTGTATGACCTGCGCTCGCAAGGATTTTGGCCGGGTGAAGGCTGTGGCATGGCTGTTCTCATGCGGGAGTCCGACGCAGTGGCCCAGGGCAAGCGCATCTACGCTCGTATTCTGGGTTGGGGGATTTCATCGGATGGGCAGGGGGGAATGACTCGTCCCGAGGTGGAGGGACAGATATTGGCTCTCCGGCGGGCCTACAGCCGCGCCGGGTGCGATATTGGAGATGCTCAATATTTTGAGGGCCATGGAACCGGAACCAGCGTCGGTGATGCCACCGAATTGACCGCTCTTACGCGGGCGCGACGCGAAAGTGAGGCCACTGGATTTCCTGCGGCTTTGGGGACGATTAAGGCAAATATCGGTCATACCAAGGCGGCTGCCGGTGCTGCCGGGTTGCTAAAAACCGCTCTCGCGATCTACCATCAAACCATTCCGCCCACGACGGGCTGCGAGCGTCCGGTCGAGGAATTGACCCGCGCCAATGCCACGCTTCGCCGTGTTCAGGAACCGGAATCGTGGACGAGTCAGGTACCACGATTGGCGGGCATTAGCGCGATGGGATTTGGTGGAATCAATAGCCATATTGTTTTGGGCGGCAACGAAAGGGAGGGAGGGAATCAGCGAAGTCGATTCTCGCGGCGGGAAGAAGACCTCGGCAGGTCGGTACAGGATGCCGAACTATTTATTTTTGCGACCACCTCACATCAAGAGATGACTAGTCTGATCGGACAGGTCCTTTCGATAGCCGATCGGCTTTCGTGGTGCGAACTCGTGGACCTGGCAAGCGCCCTGAGTCAAACAGCCAAATCAATCACGGGTGCTTCGTTTCGAGCCGCGATCGTCGCAGGCTCTCCCCCTGAGTTGGCCGAAAAAATAGGCACCCTCGCTGAATTGGTTCGCGATAATCCAATTTCGACCCTGGTGACCGAGTCGGGGGTCTTTTTCGGACAATCTCCCAAGCCCAATCGGATTGGTTTCTTATTTCCAGGACAAGGATCTCCCAGCCATTTAGCCGGTGGGATATTTCGCCGACGGTTTCTTGAAATCCGGCATCTTTATACGGGAGTTAGCCTTCCGAAGGGCGATGAGGAATACTCAACACAGGTTGCGCAGCCGGCTTTAGCCGCTGCGTCCGCCGTTGGACTTTGGCTCTTGAACGAACTGGGCATTGCAGCGGAAGTTGCAATTGGCCACAGCTTGGGCGAACTCGTGGCCCTTCATTGGGCGGGAGCGTTTGATCGAGCGGCGCTCTTGCGTTTGGCCCGAGCGCGAGGCGAGGCCATGGGACGCTTGAATGGTCCGATCGGTTCAATGGCCGCCATTGCCGCTTCCGGGGCCGAGGTAAGCCTGATCATTGAAAGTGATCGGGTGGTTATCGCTGGTTATAACTCATTAACGCAGACGGTTATTTCTGGTGAAACCGCAGATGTGGACCAAGTTGTTGCGCGTGCCAAGGCTTTTGGCTGGAGGGCCACTCGATTGCCAACTTCCCATGCTTTTCACTCCCCTTTGATGGCCGGTTCAGTTCCGATTTTCTGCGGCCTTTTGGCTCAAGAACCGTTAAAAACAATTTCACGTCGAGTCCTTTCAACGGTTGTCGGTCGTCAATTGGAGGTTGATGACGACTTGCGGGAGCTTCTTTGTCGGCAAATGACCACGCCGGTGCGATTTTGGGAGGCCGCCTGTCAGGCTTCGCACGACGTCGATCTTTTCTTGGAGGTCGGAAGCGGGCAGGTCTTATCTGGTTTGGTCAGAGATGGTCTCAACACCCCGGTCATTGCCCTCGATATCGGCGGTGAATCACTACAAGGGCTCTTGAAAGCGGCGGGCGCTGCTTTCGCACTTGGATGTCCCGTTCGCCACGCCTTTCTTTTTGAAGGACGCCTCTTGCGCCCGTTTTCGCTGGATTGGCGGCCGCAATTCTTCACCAATCCGTGCGAACTGGCTCCCGCAAGGCTCGATTCTCTCGTCCTTTCCGAAACCCCTTCCGCCCAGTTCGATCGTGGACCTAGCCCAATGAACAGCACTGCTGTTTCGGAACCATTTCTCAGAGATAAGCCGACAGTCTTGGAACTGGTCCGACGGCTAGTCGCCGAACGGGCGGAGCTTCCGTTGGCCTCGGTCCATGCGCATAGTCGTTTCTTAAATGATCTTCACCTGAATTCCATCACGGTTGGTCAATTAGCCGGCGAAGCAGCCAAACGACTGGGGCTAGGGACGCTGAAACGGCCAACGGATATCGCCAATTCCACTGTTTCGAAGTTGGCTGCGCTGTTGGAAAATTGGGCAAATGATCAAGCGACGCGGAGCGAGATTGCCACTCCTTCCTTTCCTGTCGGCGTCGATTCATGGGTAAGACCGTTTTCGGTTTCTTGGCGTGAAACCTCCCGCTATCCAACGCCTCTCGAAACGACCCAGACGACCGCCGGGGATTGGCAAATCCTTGCACCCGAGAACCATCCACTCAGCGATACCCTAAAACAGCAATTCCTGGGAATCGGCGGGGGCGGCATCGTTTTTTGCCTTCAAGAGAATCCGGATTCTTTCTGCATATCCCTGCTGCTGGCCGCCGCCCAAGTGGCGCTCCAGAGAAGGGGCGGTAGCCGTTTTGTCATCGTCCAGCATGGCCGAGGCGCATCCAGCTTCGCCAGAACCCTTCATCTAGAAGCGCCGGAACTTCGGGTGGCTGTCATCGATGTTCCTTTTGGCGGCCCGCAAGCTGCGTCATGGGTTCGAGATGAGGCACTTGCCGTAGAGGGATTCATCGAGGTCCGATATGACGCGGGCGGAAAGCGATTTCTACCCAGTTGGGAACCGTTGAGACTTCAGCAGTCTTTCCAACCCATTCCACTAACTGCCGAAGATATCCTCCTGGTTTCAGGTGGTGGCAAAGGCATTTCCGCTGAGTCCGCCATCCTGCTGGCGCGTCAGACCGGAGTCCGCCTTGCTCTGGTCGGACGTTCGCAACCTGAAGTGGATGGGGAGTTGTCGGCAAACCTCACGCGGATGGCATCGTTTGGAATCCATTTTCAGTATCAATCGGTCGATATCACCGACATCGCTGCGCTTACCGATGCGGTTGCCCGACTGACCAAATTGTTGGGAGGCCCCGTCACGGCCCTACTCCATGGGGCCGGAAACAATTCGCCGTGTTTGATTTCGGCTCTCACCGACGCCGATTTTCGATTGGCACTCGCCCCAAAGATTATTGGCTTTCAAAATCTCCTGGAAGCCATTGACGCCGACCGATTAAAACTGGTCATGACCTTCGGGTCGATTATCGGCAGGGCCGGATTGGCGGGCGAGGCTCACTACGCATTGGCTAACGAATGGTTGACCCATTTCACCGAGGATTTCGCTCGGCGACACCCAAAATGCCGCTGTGTTTCCTTCGAGTGGTCGGTTTGGTCTGGAGTCGGGATGGGTGCGCGGATGGGGCAGGTTGAACTTCTCCACCAACAAGGAATTACCTCCATTTCCCCGGAAATCGGATTAGCGCTTTTTGAAAGCATTTTGACGGCAGACGCCACACCCGCGTCGATTATCGTCACCGGACGGCTCGGCGGCCTATTGACCACTGCATTTTCTCAGGTGGCAACGTCGAAACTGCGCTTTATGGAGCGCGTCCTGGTAAACTATTCGGGCGTGGAGTTGATCGCCGAAGCCGAATTATCATTATATCAGGATCCTTATGTTGTCGACCATGTCTTGGCGGGTAGTCCCCTATTCCCAGGAGTGATGGGTCTCGAAGCGATGGCACAAGTTGCGATGTGCCTGGCCAACGAATCCCGCCCACCCACTTTCCAAGCGGTCAAGCTTCATCGCCCGATCGTGGTACCAACCGATCAAGCGACAGTTATTAGAATTGCCGCCCTGGTTCGCCAACCCGGAAAGGTGGATGTCGTCATCAGGAGTAGTGAGACGTCCTTCCAGGTCGACCATTTCTCGGCCGAATGCCGATTTCAAGACGTCAAAATCGAGCACTCGATCTTTCCGGCTCCATCATCGACTTCGATAAAACCGGTCGATATCGATATCAAAAGAGATATCTACGAAGCCCTGCTTTTCCACCAGGGAAGATTCCAGCGCATCGAGGCCTATGAGATTCTTCGATCCACGGAATGTCGCGTGCTTATACGATCAGATGGGTCGTCCTCATGGTTTGGGCATCAGTTTTCAGCCGATCGAGTGTTGGGTTGTACCTGTATTCGGGATGCGGCCCTCCACGCCATACAGGCTTGTATTCCCCAGGCTCGGATTCTTCCGGTTTCCGTGGAATACATCGCTCGGGGAAGCATCCCATTTCCATTGTCAAACGAATCCACACCAAACGGTCAGCAGGTGGTATTAATGGCCAGAGAACGATCGCGCGAAGGCAATGAGTTTACCTGGGATTTGGAGTTGCAACAGACCGACGGCAGCGTTTTGGAGCAATGGATTGGCCTTAGATTGCGACAGGTGGGAGATATCCAGCGAACCTCCCCCTGGCCGGTTCCACTCCTGTCGGTCTACCTCGAACGTCAACTGACCGATCAATGGAACGGAATATCGCTTCGCGCCATCCTCGCGAAACGACGCTCGACGGAAGCCATCGTTCGCCAACTTTGCGGCGAGGACGTTTTGTTGCAGTACCGCTTGGATGGCAAACCAGAAATCGGTGGTTCAGCGCACCTGTCGATGGCTCACTCCGGTGACCTCGCCTGGGCGGTGACTAGCGACCGGAGCCTCGGTTGTGACCTCGAACCCATCGTTCACAGGGCTCGCGAGGAGTGGAAAATACTATTGGGTCCAGACCGGGTGCACTGGATCACTCAGTTATCGACTCACGACGAATTCGATCGAGTCGCCACGGGTCTTTGGAATATCCTGGAATGTCTGAAGAAGGCGGGATTGGACACCCAGACCCCCATCCAACTGGACCATCCCGAAAAAACAAAGTTCGGCAATTTTCAATTGTACCGCGTCGGAGCCGCACGATGTCTCGTCACTCACTTCCAGGTACAGGGCCGACCCCATCCGCTGTCGTTGGGCCTCGTCATCGCTTCCTCGCCTAGTGATAGTGGTAGCCAAGTGAACCGTCCAATCTCGCACCAAGAGAATCGATACTACCCCTATTTTCTCACGGTATCCTTTGAGGAGACCAATGTCGTCGGAAATGTCTACTTCGCCAATTACGTTCGCTGGCAGGGACGCGTGCGCGAACAATTCCTGGCTGACCATGCGCCTTCCGTTCTGGCTGAATTCCGAACCGGTTTGGAACTCGTTACCCTGAACGTCGACTGCCGATTCGTCTCCCAGCTCTTTGCACTCGACCGCGTCGTTATCCGGATGGCGCTGGTGGAACACACTCAAGTTTCAGCCAGGGTTCGGTTTGAATACGTCCGGATGCAGGAAGGCTCCGAGGAGGTGGTTGCTGTAGGCAATCAAGAAGTGGCAGCATGCCGGGTGATCGACGGCAGAAGGGAAAGCGTTTCCATTCCTGACGCGTTGAGGAATGCCCTCCTTCGTTTCCAATCGGGCGGCGCTTATTCGATGCCAACCAACTGATCAGATTTCACCCGAATGGATTGATCGGCGGGAGGCGGTAACAGAGAATAGAGCACCGGCGTGACAATGCGACTGAGAAGCAGGGAACTCACCAACCCTCCCATCACCACAATCGCCAGTGGGGAGTAAAGCCCGCTGTCAGCAGCGGCAAGCGGGGCGAGGGCTCCTAGTGCCGTCATAGTGGTCAGGACCACCGGAAGGAACCGAATTTCACCGGCGCTCTCGATCGCGTGAGCCAACGGCATGCCCTCCTTCCTCAATTGGTTCATGAAATCCACCAAAAGAATGCTGTTCTTGATCTCGATTCCCACCAAAGCCACAAAGCCGGTCGCAGCTGTAAAACTGATGCTGTAACCCGTCAGAAATAAAGCAGCGAGGCCACCGACAAATCCCAACGGTATCACACTGGCGACCACCATCGCTCCGCGAAAACTGCGAAATTCAAGCGTCAGAATAGCCAGGATTGCAATTGTCGAGAGGAGCGCTGCCACGGCCAATCCGCCGAAGCTCTCCTGCTGTGTTTCGGCATCGCCCCCCAGGGAAAAGCGCGCGCTGGCTGGCCAGGTGAGTTTGTTTAATCGGATCACCACATCGCGTGTGACTCGATCAGTATTGAAGCTCGGACGAACATAACTTGTCACCGTGACGCTCCGCTCTCGATTGAATCGCTGAATCACCGGGGTCGAGCTCTCCATCGCTAATTCACCGACCTGGCTCATCGGTAGCCAGTGGCCTGACGACGTCCGAACCTGTAATCGGGGCCAATTCTCCAGAGTAGCCCGGTCGCCGTGAGGTAAGCCTAAGGTGATGTTGTATTCATCTCCGCTCGGCTCATGAAATTTCCCAACCGTGGCACCGGCAAACGCAAGTCTGGTAGCCCGGTCGATCTCGGCTTCTGAAACCCCCAGGAGAGCCGCTGCCGCGTGGTTGACTCTTACCCGCAGATCCGTTCGTCGATTCCGTACTGGATTCTTTACTGTTATGGTTCCGGGCGTCTGAGCTAGCACTCCTTCGACCTGGGCTGCCAGTTTCTCCAATTCATCCAGATTCTCGGTAAAGATACGAATCGCGATTGGAGCCTCGATAGGTGGCCCATTGGCAAACTCCTTGACCACGATTTCCGCTCCCGAGAGCTCGGCCACCTGACTCCGCAATCGCTCGCATGCGTGCCGATTCCGAACGGTATCCGATGTGCGAAAACAACAGAAAATATCGCCGATGCGAGCCGACGTCTCCTCCGGTATTTCATTGTAATAGATTTGCGGATTGCCGTGCCCCACATTCGCAAACCACCACGCGATATCAGGGTCCTTGGCTAATAGCACTTCTACCTGGCGTACAATGCGATCGGTGCCGTCGAGCGACATGCCCTCAGTTGCATAGATTCTAATCGCAAATTGCGGTGCTCCCGAAGCCGCGAACAGGCTGAAGCCTATTGAAGGAATCAGCCCGAAACTGGCCACCACCAGTGCACCGGCAATCGAGACCGCCAGCCACGGTCGGTCCATGGCGAAATGCAGGATGGGCCGATAACTTCGGTGAATCGCTTTCTGGATGAACCGGAGCAGGAAATTGGAAGTCGAATGTGCGCTGAAAAATTGACTCGCGAAAAACGGGATGATCGTCAACGAAACCATCAATGACGCGAGGACGGTATAGACCACCGCGGCCGGCATCCCGCGAACGAATTGACCTGCCCCGCCGGGCAACATCAACAGCGGAAAAAATGCAAATAACAGCGTCGCCGTGGTTCCAACAACCGCCGCGGTAATTTGGCGGGTGCCCTCCAATGCAGCGAGACCGGCCGAATGCCCATTGCGATGATATCGGGTGATGTTTTCCACCACAACCAGGCTGTCATCCACCAGCAATCCCAAAGCGATCACACACCCAACAATCGAGACTTGATTAACCCCAAACCCAGATAACTGGAGAGCCGTGACCCCCATAGCCAGAGACATCGGAATGGAAAGCATCACCAAAAAGCTGGCCCGTGCGCCCAACGGCAGAACCGTGACGAAGACCAGGATGAAGGCAAAAATGAAATCGCGATTCAATCGGCTCAAGCGGGCTTCCACGTTCTTCGCTTGGTCGAAAGCCGACTCCAAAGTGATATCACCTGGTAACAAGCGCTGAAACGTGGCGAGCGTCAGTTGCAGATGATCGCGTAATGGCAGCACCGATTGATCGGGTTGCGCCAGCGCGGTGACGAATACCGCCCGCCGCCCATTGAAGCGCCCGAGATGTTCCACTTCCTCATACCCCCATCGAATATCCGCCACATCTTTCAAATAGACCGCCGTGGCCGACCCAGTATCGATCACCGTTCGACCAATCTCTTCCAAACTCTGATAGGCCCCGGTCGTGTTGATGGAAAAGCGCCGCTGCCCCAATTCCGCCGAGCCTCCGGCAATCATTAGATTATTTCCCTGGATCGCTTGAATGACCTGATCAAGACCAATCTTGTGCTGACCTAAAGCGGCAATATCCAAAGCAACTTGTACTTGTTTAGCCGGATAGGCCCATTTTTCCGCCTTCCGAATTCCCCCAATGGCCTCGATTCGCTTGCGTAGAGACTCCGCCAAGTCCTGCATTCGGGCATAGCTGGCCGAATCGCTAACCAAGGCGATCTCCATCAAGGCCGTATCGGTAATCTGAAAGCGTTTTACCTCCAATCGTTGAATTCCGGTCGGGAGACTGTTTCGCACCTGGTTTACTTGCCGCTGGACGTCGTCGTACTTTCGTTCGACATCCACGCCATAGGAAAATTCCGTATAAACGGAAACAATTCCGTCTCGGATAGTCGTCTGCAGCTTTTGAATTTGATCCAACTCCTTGATCGCATCCTCAATAGGGCGCGCGATCAACTGTTCTAATTCCGTCGGACTGGCACCCTTTAGGACGGCAATCACCGTGTATGCGGGAACATGGAGTTCGGGGTCCTCGGAACGTGGAATTCTTTGGAAACTGACCCAACCGAGAATCATCAACCCCAATGTCACGACCCAGGTAAACGGGCGGTTGTTGAGGAAAAAACGTGTTAGGTTCATGGGCTCGCTTGCCCGGATGTCGGTAACGTTACCGGCATGACACGCAATGAATCACCATCACGCAGAAACTCCGCGCCAACACAAACCACATCAGCACCCGCGGGTAATGCTGTCTCCAGGCGGACTTGGTTCCCCACCCAGGACTCGACAGTCACCTCGATTCGGCGGGCAATTCCCTCATTGGAAAGGAAAACCATCGCTCTTTGCCCATCTCCGGCAATAAGTGCAGACGCCGGGATCATCGGACGAGGGATCCCTTGGCGGGGGAAAACCAAGGCACGAGCTGTCAAACCCGACCGCCAGTCTACTGCGCTCTCTTTGAGCAGGACTTCAATATCGATCGAGCCAGTCTGGGAATCGGCAGCCCCCGCAATTCGCCAGACTGTCCCCTCGGTTAGCCGATTCAGGCCAGATGCCGAGATTTGGACGCGGTCGCCGACGGCTATCCGAGCGACATCGGCCTGTGCGACGCCTCCGTGGGCTATCCACTGCGAGGCTTTAGGCGCAAATCGAATAACGGGAATTCCAACTGCCACCGTTTGATTTGGTTCCGCCATCCGGCGAAGGATGACGCCTTCCGATGGCGCTCGGATCACGGAATATCGATGATTAAAATCCACTGCCTTGGCGGCGGCTCGAGCCATTTCGAGCGCGGAATCGGCATTTTGGGCCTGTTCCCAAGTCATGACCTTCTTGGCAAACAAATCCTGCGCCCGCTCCCGGTCCCGCTCGGCCTTTGCCAATGCCGATTGAGCTTGAATCCGCTGGGCATCGACTTCATCCAGTTTAAGCTCTGCCAGCACTTGATCCTTTAGAACTGTCTCGCCTTCCCGAACCCTGACGGACTCAATCACCCCGCCAACCTTAAAGGCCAATTCAGTCTCCTCCACCTGCGTAATAACCATCGAGACATCCACCGGCGGCATTCGGGCAGAAATTAACACCGGCACCGTTTGCACAGGTCGCGCACTCGCAACTGACGACGATTCCTGAGATCGACTGCACGCAGACAAAAAAAGCACGGCGAGCATCAACTCAAAGCTGCCAAGCCGGGAATTCATTGAGGGTCAGCCTGTCTATCGAACATCCATTGTCAATCTCGATTCATTTGGGAGCGCACGATGAGGGCGTGATTACAGCGGGGAAATGTCGGCCAGTCGGTGCAGCCTGCAAGCTCATTCAACCCCAAAGGGGTTGAGG
>CAILNN010000055.1 GCA_903835555.1 uncultured Verrucomicrobiota bacterium | reverse complement strand
GGACTGGGAGGCGGAGCCCCACCAGCGAGCCCAGCCGGCGGCCTCATCGGAGGTATCGAACGTATCTATAACGAAGTCAGGCGTTTGCGCCTGTGCGAATGTGGCGAGAGCGAGCGCCGTAGCGCCAACCCAGCCCAAGAATTTCCTGTTCATGTGTGTAAATCCGTTGCGTAAAGCCTCTAGAGCGAGGCTAGGCGCGACGGGTTACAACTAATCTGCGGACGAAATCCTGACTGTCAAACGGCCTGGGAAAGCCGCGTCTCCAGTTGAAGTCGCTGCCCGAGTTTTGGACCAAGGGGATGTCCGCCAGGTCTTGGACTGCGCCAGCCCTCTGGCGCTTTGGAAACGACCGATGTTCCGCCCTCGCTTGCCTGCGTCAGTTCCCAAAGAAGCAGCGGCTTCCAGCCGCTGAACGTCCCTTAATTTGTAATTCAGCCCTCGTGCGTGCGTCTTCCATTTAGCGCCAACGGCGCGATCTTATACCAGCCCGGACGTCGGCCGAGGAAAACCATCCCCACTTTTCGAAAGGGCTGAAGGCCCGAACCATGGTGGCGGAACAAGCCGTTGCAATGGCTTATGGAGACGATTAGGAATATTCCGTTTTGAAACTTGACGGCTAATGTCATTCATTATACAAAAGGGGAAATTCATCAAGGAGCGACATTCTGACTTATGAACCTGGGAAACGCCAGCATCCTACCCGAGGCTCTCGGGGTCAGGCGAGGTTTATTTTTGAGGGTGAGCGTGGTTCGGGCCTTACCGATATTGCTTTAAATCAATACGTTACGAATCAATGGTTACGAATCAATTCCATGGGCGGCAAGAAACGCTATTATATGAAAGTTTAGTCACGTGGAGGCGCGGGAGCTTGGAATACGATTGATAGATAAAAAATGAAATCTCACTATATCAACTTCAGGGCAATTGTGTCCCTGGGATTTGGTTTGATGCTGTGCTCGTTGATCCGGGCTCAAGGTGTGACGCTGTCGCTCGATAATGCGACGGCGACATTCTCTCAAACGTCTCCTGATCAACATCTTGTGTCGTGGGCGATCGGGGCGGGCATACCCGATCAGGGATGGGGCATCCATCCAATGGAGGGATCCTACCAAGCTGCGGTTTTCCAGTCTGCGACGGATTTTGGAAATCCGGGCGGAACGACACTTTCCTTCACTCTCCACCACAACTACCCCGGACATGAATTGGGCCGATTTCGACTTTCCATCACAACCGACAATCGCGGAAGTTACGCCGACGGGTTGCCCACAGGCGGGAATGTGACCGCCAATTGGGTGGTATTGACCCCCCAGAGCTATACGTCCGCCAATGGCACCACGCTAAGCCTATTGCCAGATAATTCCATATTGGCCTCAGGATTTCATCCTGATACGGATGTTTATACGGTTACCAGCGTCACGTCGCTAACCGGTATCACGGGAATTCGATTGGAGGTTCTTCCCGATGCGTCGTTACCTAACAACGGTCCGGGGCGCTTTTTTAACGGGAATTTCGCATTAACGGATTTTCAGGCTGCGGTATCTGCGGTTCCAGCTCCTAGTCTTGTCGTCAGCGCGCCGACTACCACCGCCGTTCTTCCCATAGCCGCCGGCCAGGCCGCCACGTTAAGCGAATTGGCCTCAGGCGGGACACCGCCCTTCACCTATAGTTGGTATCAGGGTAACACCGGCGACACATCCAACTTGGTCAGTACCAACGGGTCCGCCTTTACCACCCCGACCCTGACGAACACCACGCCCTACTGGGTGCGGGTCAGTGATTCTGGCGGGCAGACCAGCGATAGCTCCGCCTTGTCGATAACCGTGATACCTGTCGGCTTCTCGTTGGGCTCGGTCGTGGACTGCCCGGGAACCACCATAACAGTCCCATTCACGGCCACTGGGTTTAAGGGCATTGGTAGTTTCCAAGGTTCGATCCATTGGGACCCGACCGTGGTCACTTTCCTTGGTCTCACCGCCTCCGCTCTCACCAGCTTTGGACCTAGCAATGTCTATTTGGAGCCGGACGGAAGCACGCTCACTGTTGTGTGGGAAGATGACAGCAATCCCGCCGGTACCACGGTTCCAGACGGCAGCACGCTTTTCGACTTGAGCTTTCAGATCATTGGTTTCCTCGGTTCATCGACCTCCATCGTAATCACCAATGCACCCACCGATATCGAGGTGACCGATGCGCAAGGAGACGTGCTTGACGCTATCTTCACTTCAGGCCAGGTAGTTGCCGGGGGCCAGGTCAACTTGGGGGGCAGTATTTTCTATTTCAGCGGCTCGAATATGCCCGTTGCAAACGTGGAAGTAGATATTAGCGGCGACACGACCAACTCAACGTTTACCGGTGCCGATGGATCGTTTTCATTCTCTATTCCAAAATGTCCAGCCCCCAGCTTCACGCTGTCACCGACCCTGGCGGCAGATGCCCCTCTCACTGGAGGTGTTACCATGCTCGATGTCGCCGTTGCCCGCGCCCATATCCTCGGACAGAGCAAGCTGACCTCGCCCTTTTCGCTGCTCGCCGCCGACGTTAACGGCTCACAGACCATCACCGCCGCCGACTTGCGCCTCATCAGCCTCTTCATCCTCAATCTGACCAACTTCCCCGCCGAAAATGGGAAGCTGTGGCGCTTTGTCCCTGCCGACTATGTGTTCCCCAATCCAACCTCGCCCTGGTCCGCTCCTGGGTTCCTTTCTTATACCGGGCTGGAGACGAACCTGCTGGGTCAAGACTTCATTGCTGTCAAACTCGGCGATGTCAACGGCTCGTGGCCTTCGGTGACCGGCCCCAACGTCATTGTCGCGGGTTCCAACTCCAGAGAGGGGGCGACTTCGCGCCGTTCTGCAATTTCTTTGGCCAACCTTGGCAACTCGATTCCAGGGGCGATTCAGCTCAGCGCCACGGACTCCTTGGCCAATCCCGGGGATACGGTTCAGGTGGCGGTGCAGATTTCCCAAGCTGAGCAACTGACAACCGCCCAGTTTACCGTTCGATGGAATCCATCTGTGCTTGAATTCATTGGCACAGAAGGCTATACCTTGCGGGGCTTGGGCGGGGACAACTTTGGCTCGTCGCGCGTAGTCAAAGGGCAGCTCTATTTCGGTTGGGATGACCCCGGGCTGACTGGGGTACCCGTTACCTCTGGCCAGCGGCTCTTCTGGGTCAAATTCAAAGTTGTCGGCAACCCAGGCCAGGGCAGTTGGGTTGAGGTTCAAGACGGAGCCACGCCGATCGAACTTTCGGTCGGGCGCAAGGTTGCACCAACGTCGACAAGGGCTGGCGTGGTTGGAATTCGTGCAGCCGCCCCGGGGAGCCTCGGTGTGCTGGCCTACGAAAACCAGCAACTGGACCTTTGGTACGAGGCCCCTGCTGGCTCAGTTTGGGAGGTCCAAGCTTCGCCAGACCTCACGCACTGGACCCAGGCGGTACCCGCATCTCCGACTCCTCCCAGCGAGGTGGGCATCGCGTCCTTACCGATCTCCACCAATTCCCACCGGTATTACCGAGCCGTTCGGGTCAACTAAACAACCGACGAGACTACAGACGGGTTCGGCACCTTCGGAGACTTGTAGGATTGTCGTGCAGACAATCCTCTCGAAAATGGTCGATCCACTCGTTTTTCGAGCCGCCCGAGAACCATTTCCTCCCGAATTACCAAGAGCTTTATCAACCGGTTTCCTCACGGTACACGAGAACGCCCGCCGAACCCCGCCTTGCTTCCCCAGCCTTTTGAAGGCAAAAAGCCGTTGTGTTGTCCGATGAACAAGCCAGCCCCAAACAGATCGAAATACTCCGGGCGATGACCGGGGAAAAACGTCTACAACTGGCTGAGAAACTCTACTGGTCTGCCCGCCGGATGAAGATCGCCGGGCTTCGCGCCCAACATCCCGAGTGGTCTCAGGAGCAGTTGGAGGCAGAAACACGCCGCGTTTTTCTTTATGCCCGCACCTGATCTGTTCTTGCTGTTTGTCCGGCCGCTCAATCGGGTTGGCATTCGGTATGTGGTGACAGGCAGTGTCGCTGCGATATTCTACGGTGAGCCTCGCCTCACGCATGACGTGGACCTAATCGTCTTTTTGACGGCCGTGGAAGCAAAGGTTTTAGCGGATTGTTTTCCTGCCTCCGAATTCTACCTGCCGCCGCTTGAGGCAATTTCCCTGGAGGCACTCCGTGAGCAACGGGGCCATTTCAATATTATCCACCACGAAACTGGTTTTAAGGCCGACATTTATCTCGTTGGGCGGGACGAGATGAACACGTGGGCACTCCAATCGGGTCGTCCAATATCCTTTGAAGGTGAACCCGTCAGGGTTGCGCCCCCGGAGTATGTCATTCTTCGGAAATTAGAATACTATCGGGAGGGCGGGTCGGAAAAACATCTGCGCGACATTCGATCCATCGTAGCCGGTATTGGCGGACAATTGGACAGAGGATTGATTCAAAAGTGGATTCACCGCAGGGGCTTGGAGGCGGAATGGTGCTTGGTTTCAAACCGTATCGAAGAGTCCTTTCTTTAACAGCAGTCATTCGGTTTGGTGCCAACAATCCATTGCAAGAGCTGGAAACCAGGCTAACATTCGCAACCGGATGAATCTGACCGAAAATGGAGGTCAATCGGTGAAAGATCCGGGGCGTTTGGAGGCTCTTGCAGAAACCGGATTACTCGATTCCCTTCCTGAAGAATCTTTCGACCGCTATACCCGGATGGCCAGGACTGTCCTGCGAGCGGATGTTTCCCTCCTGTCATTGGTGGCTGAAAACCGCCAGTTTTTTAAGAGCCAGTTTGGGCTTCCTTCTCCTTATGACCAATTGCGGGAAACTCCCCTAACCCACTCCTTTTGCAGGATCGTGGTCGAAACGGGGCGACCCTTGATCGTGGAGGATGCCCGGTTGGACGATCGGGTCAAGAATAACTCCGCCGTTCGCGATTTGGGCGTCATCTCCTATCTTGGACTTCCCGTCCGGAGCGATGATGGTTACCTGCTTGGCTCTATGTGCGCCATCACAGGCCAGCCCCGTGAATGGTCGAACGATGATATCGCCTTCATGGGGGACATCCGGGGAATGGTTTCAACGGAGATATCCATGCGACTTCGGAATTCTGCCCTGATGGAATCGGTATCCTTGCTGGAAGACGCCGCCGAAGAGCGGCAGCGAGCCGAACGGATGCTCGTGCACGACCTCCGGACGCCCGTGGCCAGTATTTTGCAGGGGATTGAACTGATTGAAGTGACCCCGCCAGCTCTGAATTTGGAGCAGGCGGACTACCTCCTGCTGATCCGGGAAGCAGGGAAAGCCCTGGACCTGATGGTTCGCGACATTCTCTCCACTGCGAGTAACAATCAAGGACCCTCAAAAGCCGTTTCCATTTCCAGCCTGCTCAGACGTAGCGCGGCTATCATTCGACCCCTCGCGGAGAACGACGGAATCAATATTCAGATTTCTGCTCCGAGCGACACCGAACTCAGTGGGGTCAAGGTCCGACCCATTGAGCGAATTTTATTAAACCTTCTGACCAATGCGGTAAAATTTTCACCAAAGGGTGGCATGATTTCGATTTCCGCACGAAGCGAACGAATTGGAGGACAGGACTGGCTTCGCTTTGAAGTGAGCGACACCGGTACCGGAGTTCCAGAATCCGAACGAGAGTCCATTTTCGGTGAGAGCGTGGTCGGGACGGCACAATGCCAGCGTGGGCCCGCTTCTTTGGGCCTGGGCTTGGCGTATTGCAAGTCAGCCATCAACCGTCTCGGGGGCACCATCGGCGTGGAAGATTCAAAAGGCGGTGGAAGTACTTTTTTCGTTTTGCTTCCCGCCTGAACTGTCAGTGGACAATCGGGTTAGCTTTGGGATGATACCGTCACTGCTCGAATCGATCCCATGGCCATTAAAGCAACCGTCTATAAAGCCCATATCCAGCTCTCTGATCTGGACCGCAACGTCTATTCCAACCACGCCGTGACCATCGCCCGTCATCCTTCCGAGACCGACGAGCGGCTTCTGGTGCGTTTGCTGGCATTCGCTTTGAATACGACCGAAAGCGATGACGTTGGTAGATTGGAATTTGCCAAGGACATGTGGGAGCCAGACGAACCCAGCCTCTGGCAAAAGGACCATACCGGACGTGTCTCTCACTGGATTGAGGTGGGACAACCAGACGAAAAACGAATCCTACGGACATCCGCTCGCGTGGAACGGCTCACGATCTACAGCTTCAGTTCCAGCACCCCGATTTGGTGGCGGGATTTGGAGCCCAGACTCACCCGTATACAGAATTTGTCAGTATGGCGGATTCCATCCGAACAAAGCCAAGCCTTGGCAGCCCTGGCACAGCGGACTATGCAGTTACAGGTCACCGTGCAAGACGGCGGCATCTGGGTGGACGACGGCACCCGCTCGGTTGAGGTCACTCCCCAGTGCCTATTCAAACCACGCCAGGCACCCTGAGTTTGACTGCGAGATTCATTTTAGTCCACCGGGGGGGGATGGCACTTGGAAAACGGGGACGGCGAACCGCTTGAAAGAAACCTGCTCCGACTTCGGGATGTGGGTGCCGTCACAGATTTGGCAATTTGAGTTGACTTTGATGTTACAAGCGCAGACTGTAGGATTCCTAGCCAAAAATAAATTTTATTCATTGCTCATATGAAACGAGAATTGTTGTCAATAATATTTTGTGTGCCGTTCGCGTATCGGGGAAATGCCCAGGTTGTGACGGGCACATTTAGCGATTTACTGTTCAACTATAAATACACTTATGTCGTTTCCACTGGTGTGGCCTATCCCAGCGCACCGGTTACCGTGTTTGATGAGGTCAACAACTCAAAAGATCCGGTCAGCCGCGCCGTCAGCACATCCCTTTCGATTACCCTCTCGGCCCAGGCTGGGTGGGATAAGATCGCCAGCCTTGGATTTTCCGCCACCGGGACGGACACCATATCAGGAACCTATACCATTTCCCCCTGTTCCGAAGGTGTGCTCATCGCGAGTTGGGTCGGCGATGAAATCGTTTCGGGAACCTTGACTGGCAATTCAAAGATTAATTCCAGTCTGGACTTCACCTCCGTCATCGCGCCTGGGTTTTATAGTGTAACGGGTAAGAATACATATACGGAGACTCACTTAACGACTCCCCCCAATTGCCCCGAGCCCGTTTCATCCGCAGTGCTGACCGCCACCGCCATCGGTGTGTGGGCTTCAACCAGACGTTTTTATAAGCGGTGAAGTCGGAATCCCAAGTCCACGATGGGCCGTCTCGAATCCATATTGTTCCGTTAAAACGCTATAATAAATCGAACAATGCAGGGCTACCCTCTGGCGGGCAAATCCGCCAACGACGTCTCCAATTGCCGCAATTTCGCCTGCCATTCACTCAGGCGTCCTTGATGCTCCAACAAAACCGAGGCGGGAACCTTTTGCACAAAACTCGGATTTCCAAGTTTGTCTTCCACTTTCTTGATTTCGCTTTTTGCTTTTTCGATTTCTTTGGTCAGACGCGCCCGCTCCGCCGCGTAATCGACCAGACCGGCCAATGGCAGGTACAACTCACCCAATTCATTAGCCGCCACAGGCGTTCCCTTGGAGGGACTCCATTCTGCGCCTACGCCGGTCAGTGTCTCTGCATTCAAGAGCAATCGAATCACTTCGATTTCCTGAGCATCCAACCGTCCCGACGGGCGAAGGACGAACGGTACCCGCTTGTTGGAGGGGACATTCGCCTGCGCCTTAAGATTCCGGCCCAGCGATACCAGGCCATATTTGGCCGATGCCAGTTGTTCCGCCGTCGAATCCAGGCCAAAATATTCCTTTTCCTCCTCGGAAAACGCCTTGGGCCATGTCGCCCGCATGATGGTTTGGCCTCCACGGTCCGCCGGAAGGTCGTGTTGATATCCGAGTCCGTGCCACAGCTCTTCGGTGATGAACGGCAGGAAGGGATGAAACAGGCGAAGCGTGTTCCCCAGAATAAAATCGATAACCGCCACCTTGTTCTTGGCGGCGCGAAGATTTCCCGGTGAAGTCGTGGCGACATCCTCTGGACGCACCAGCGCTGCTTTGCTTGCTTCGATAAACCAATCGCAATACTCACTCCAAAAGAAGCGGTAGAGGACGGACGTGGCCTCGGAGAAGTTGTATTCAGCCAGGGCTCTCGTCACCTCGCGAATCGCCTGGTCCAATCGAAGCAATATCCAGCGATCATCGGATGATAGAAGGGAAGGATCGATTTCCCCTTCTACTCCATCGTCACCCAGATTCTGCATCTGGCGGAATCGGCAGGCATTCCATAGCTTATTGCAGAAATTGCGGCCGAGCTCCACTGCCTGCTCGTCAAACAGAATATCCTGTCCCAACGGAGCCGAACGCATGACTCCAAACCGGAGGGCGTCCGCTCCGTAGCTGGCGATCAAATCCAATGGGTCCGGGGAATTGCCCAGTGATTTCGACATTTTTCGTCCCAGCTTGTCGCGAATAATACCGGTGAAATAGACATTCTGGAACGGCTCCGCACCCATGTACTCGTAGCCGGCCATGATCATACGTGCCACCCAGAAGAAGATGATGTCGGGTCCGGTCACCAAGTCGGTGGTGGGATAAAATGCCTTCAACCATGGATTCTGCTGATCGGTCTCTGGTTTCCCCGTCCACCCCATGGTGGCAAAGGGCCATAGCCATGAACTAAACCACGTGTCCAACACGTCGGTATCCTGGATAAATCCCAGTGCCTCCAGTTGAACGGCTTCCTCGGGCGAGTCGGTGGCCGCCTCCAGACTTTGTCCATCGACCGGATGACTATTCAACCGAAGCCGCGTCGATTCTCCCGGCGTGTTAGAAAAGGATGTGTCGCCATCGGTTCCAAATTGCCCCGCCTCGAGGGACTGACGGATACCAGCGAATGCAGCTTGTCCACCCTTTAAACGCCAAACCGGCACCCGATGTCCCCACCACAACTGGCGGCTGATACACCAGTCCTGCAATCCGCCCATCCAGTTATCATAAACCTTGGACCAACGGTCTGGATAAAAGCGCATCCGGCCACTGGAGACCACGGTCTTGGCGGCGGCGACACTGGGATATTTCAAAAACCATTGCTCGCTCAATCGGGGTTCAATTGGCACATCTGCCCGCTCACTAAAACCGACGTTGTTGACATACGGTTCTGCTTTTTCGAGAGCGCCATGGGCTTCCAAAATTTCCGCCGATTTCTTGCGTGCGGCAAATCGGTCGAGTCCGGCCAGTTCCGGGCCGGACTCTGCCGTCATCCGACCATCCGGCGTCAGGATGTCTACCACCGGTAGCCCGTGACGAAGACCTATTTCAAAGTCAGCCTTGTCGTGGGCGGGCGTGACCTTGAGGACGCCGGTCCCAAATTCAAAATCCACATGCTCGTCAGCCACGATCGGGATTCGGCGGTCCTCCTTCGGCAGTTCAACCGGCAGGGCGCGAATAACATGCTTGCCAATCAGGTGTTGATAGCGGGGGTCCTTGGGGTTCACCGCTACCGCCGTATCTGCTGGAATGGTTTCCGGACGGGTGGTGGCAATGGTGAGGAAAGTCCCTGGAAGCTCGGCTACCTCCACGCGAAAATGGTACATGTAACCCTTCTGCTCCTTCATCACCACTTCTTCGTCTGACAACGCAGTGAGGGAAACCGGACACCAGTTCACCATCCGTTTGCCACGATAGATCATTCCCTTCTTGTACAGATCGACAAAGACGCGCTGGACGCACCGGGAATAGGCCGGGTCCATGGTGAATCGTTCCCGGTCCCAATCACAGGATGCCCCAATCTTCTTGAGTTGCTGGATGATGATCCCGCCTTTTTCCGTCTTCCACTGCCAGACCTTCTCCAGAAACTTTTCCCGCCCCAGATCATCGCGGTGCCGAATTTCGCCTGCCTTCTTGAGTGTGCGTTCGACCACTGTCTGGGTGGCGATACCGGCATGGTCCGTGCCCGGCAGCCAGAGGACTTCTTTTCCGTCCATCCGCGCCTTTCGTGACAATATGTCCTGAATGGTATTGTTCAGGACATGCCCCAAGGTCAGAACTCCGGTGACGTTCGGAGGCGGAATGACGATGGAATACGCTGGACGGGAAGGGGATACGCGCGCCGGATCGGCGGTGAAACAACCTTGCTCGATCCATTGTCCGTACCATTTGTCCTCAACTGCCTTTGGTTCGTACGCCTTCGGGATTTCTGTCATATCGCGAATGGTCAGCGTACCGGGCAATTGCCGATCGGGCAATTACCACGTGCTAGCCTACTCAAACATCTGAAGGCCTACTTCAACTCATGGGACGACACTTTGACGCCCGGCTTGAACTTGTTGAAGCCGAACATCAGCGGGGTGTAGTCACCGACCAGAGTGACGTCCGCGTGGTCGGGTACGGGCAGGCCGGTTAATTGGTAGGAGGCATTCACAAATAGACGGCGGAGGTCTTCACTCTTGAGGTCGATCGCCGCTCCGATGGTTGAGCCCAGAGCCGTGCCGGGTTTACCGCCGGGCAATTGGTAGGTATGCAGCCAGACAATCGGCATGATCGGTTTTTGCAGGTTGGGAGCGTCATCGGCGTTCATGCCTTTGAGGACCTGTCCGTGGACCAAGACCGTTGCACTGTCTGGGAAGTCCGCATTGACTCCGTACACGTCGGTCAGCCCAAAAACATCGTGAACCCCTTTGAGAATTGGGTTGGCCACATTCCTGCCATCGATGATTCCCCGGGTGGCTTCGCCTCCGTGGTTCCCATGATGGTATGTCCAGCTTTCGCCGACCACCAGCCCGCCAAACCCGCCCCCTTTGGCACCATAGGAAAACTTGGCATAGGGACTTTGGTGATTGCGGGAGTAGTCAAAGGCATGCGTGGCCGTTCGCAGCACGATCATCGGTTTGCCAGCCTCCAAATAGCTGACGAAGTGCTGCATGTCGGTATCCGGCAATTCGCGGAACCGGAATTGATTGAAAACCAAGTCCGCCCCATCCAACAAGTGCATGCCTGGGATGTTGGTTTGGTTGTTGGGATTGATGCTTCCATCCGCGTCCTGCGAAAACAATACAGTACACTTGAAGCCGTGGCGTTGGCTAAGAATCTTGCCCAGCTGTGGCAACCCCTCTTCTGAGCGGTATTCCTCGTCGCCACTAAGCAAGACAATGGATTTTCCATTGGCGGTACCGGCTTTCGGTTCATAGGTCACCCACGGATCGGCCAGAGCGGAACTAACGGCGACGCAGAGTGATAACAAGGGCAGGAGGAACTTCATGGGGAATATTCTGCCAAACGCAACAGCGGGGGAAAGCACGATTCCTACGAATTCACATTCCGGGATCGGTCTTGCCGACAAATTCCGGATATGGCGTGATACGGGCCATGAAATATTCCTGTATGCGCGTCGTTTTGGGAATGTTGGCGATGATCGCGGCAAGCCTGGTTTGGGTTGGTTGTGCCGCAATCGTGGTTGGCGGGGCTACTGGCGCTGGGGTCGCCTATTCGATGGGAGCCCTGAAGACCGTGGAAAATACCACCGTGGAAAAGTCGTATATTGCAGCACAGTCGGCACTCAAGCAGTTGGAATTTCAAGAAACCCTCGTTTCCAAGGATGCCATCGAGGCTTCCGTGGAGGGAGAGACCTCTGCGGGAAAAAGCGTGACCATTCGGATCAAGCGGATCACCGACCAGGCAACTGAAATTCGAATTCGCGTTGGTACATTTGGTGACGAAAGCCTTTCCCGTCTGATCCTGGAGAAAATTCGAGCGAAGTTGTGATATTGGTTCTCCGAAATTGCGGATTGCCGAAAACCTGTCGTTGCATTTTTCCCCAACGGTTGACTAAATCTGTTTCGATAAACGGCTGAAAGCGTTCTCCATGAAAAACTCCTTTTTCAGAAACCGTCCGGCATCGAACTGTGGGTTCACGCTCATTGAGCTTCTGGTGGTGATTGCCATCATCGCGATCCTGGCTGGCATGCTCCTTCCTGCCCTTGGCAAAGCCAAGCAACGGGCAACCGGAGCCACTTGTCAGAGCAATCACAAGCAGCTGATGTTGGCGGTTCATTTGTACGCCAACGACTGGAATGACGCGTTGCCGTCATCGGTGGGTATGAGCGGCGGAGGGTATTGGGCGGGACCGAACCCCGCAATTACAGCCGGAATTTCACAGGATGAGGCTACGAAGCGAACAGAGGCTGGGCTTACAAATGGACCACTTTGGCGATATTGCTCCGCTTATGGTGCTTTCCATTGTCCTGGTGACCTCAGAACGAAGAATCGCTTGCCAGGAAAAGGTTGGGCGTACGACAGCTATTCCAAGGCTGATCCTATGGGAACAGGAGGAGGATGGATTCCAGTAAACCTGGATTTCACCCGAATCACCGATGTGGTCTATCCGACAGACGCTTTTGTCTTCCTCGAAGAATCGGACCCCCGTGGATATGAAAACGGCACTTGGGCCTTCAATGTCAATCCCCCCGGTTGGGTCGACACCTTCGCCATTTTCCACGGCAATTGGAGCACGTTTTCCTTCACCGATGGCCACAGCGAAGGTCATCAATGGAAGGACCCTTTGACTATCAAGGCCGCTCGCGACGCTGCCAACGGCAATGCCAATGCCTTTTTCTGGGGTGGCGGTAATGCAAAAAACATCGATTTTGTCTGGGTGGTCAATCACTACCAGTACAAAGGCTGGAAGCCGTACCCTTGATTCGCCTCCATCGAATCAACACTCCATTCGGATATAGATACCGGACCGGGAAGTTTCTTTAAATCCAAGGCGTTGATAGAGCCGTTGCGCGGGATTGAAGACTTCCACGTGGATTCCCGCTGTTAAACCGGCCTTGCTTGCTGCTTCCAGGACGGCCTGCAACACCCGGGTACCATTCCCCTGATTGCGGTATCGGGGCAACAGCGCCAAGTCCATGATCCAAAGTTCCCGCTGGCGCTGGTGCAGATAGAGACGGCCAGCGTCCAGTTCGTCGGCTTGAATCACCCAGAATTCTGCTCCTGGATAATGATTCCGGTAGGCGTGGTCCTGAGCGGCGAATTGTTGTGCGAGAAACTGTTCCTTTTGAAGGGCCGTCCAACCGGTGACAGCCAGTTCGTCTTCCCGGGTCGAGGCGTAAATGTTTCGAAATAATTCGTCGTCAGAATCCGTGGCCGGACGAAGCCGCAAGCGCGGAGATCCAGGTCCGATAATTAGTTCGACCATTGTTTGGCTGGACTAAATGGGGATTCGCAGGAACTCATTCTTCCCGGGAGACCCTCAACCGCGCGGCGGATAAATCCCCTGCAATGCAATGCAGAAATTGAGTACCAAATACGGCTGCAAATTGTTGTGCGGCTGGTTGCCACCAATGGCAGCGGAGGCCGCCGCTGCCAGGGGGGCTATATTCGCGGTTGAAGCCGCATAGGCCTCAACGGTCCGCGAATGAGCCAGGACGACATTGTTGGATGGTGTTGCATCCAGTGCGGGATTGACCGCTGCAACCAGCGCGTGTGTATGCGATGGCATCTGGGAGGGGGAGAGTTGAACGCTCGTAGTCCCACCCGCTTCCCCCAGAACATGGTTTGACAGACCGGGGCCCTGTCCTGGATGCATTGGAAGCGATCCTTGCAGGTTGGGCAGGGCAAAGTTGGACCGGCCATCTCCCCCGAAGTTGGTGCCCAACAGTGAAAACAAAGCCGCGTTCTGGGAAATGGGCAGGATTTGGCCATCGCAGAAAGCCCAGCCAGTCGGGGCAAAAGTAAAACCGAAGATGCGGATTTCCGCCACGAATGGGTCCATGAGTAAAACAAAGATTAAAAGTTAAAACTACTGCGATGGATAAATGCCAAAAAGTGAAATAATGAAATTCAAGCACAAATAGGGCTGCAAATTTGAATGGGATTGGTCGCCTCCCTGGGATGCGATGGACGCGCTGGAAAGATGGGCGGTCCCAGCGGCGGCGAAGTAGAGTTCGCCCTGCGTCAGTTGAGCAAGCACGTTGCCTCCGGGTCCATTTTGATCAGCAAGGTTGCTGCTCGCGTTCAATGGATGCGTGTGTATCGGCAGTTGCTGGCTGTTCAAGGTCACCGTCTCGCTGCCCCCCAACTGGCCTATGACATTCTGTCCGCCTTGATGAATCGGGACACGACCGCGTAGATCGGGAAGCGCAAAGGTCTGTTGACCGTCCCCGCCATAGGTGGTGCCAATCAGGTTGAACAAGGTTTCGTACTCTTGGATGGCGACCAATTGGCCATCGCAAAATGCCCATCCAGAAGGCGCAAAATTACCCGCGAAGATGCGAATTTCACCGATGTAGGGTTCTGACATAATGGGAACTAGTTTCGGCTGGGAAAGATGCCTTGCAAAGCGATCGAGAAATACAAGGTCGTATACGGTTGCCTATTCTCGTGCGGTTGGTTGCCGCCGGCGTTTGCTATCGAAGTCGACCTGAGGGCTGTCAACGCCACGGCGGTCGTATAGATTTGACCCTGTGGTGAGCCCAGAATATTCGACGAAGGGGACGAAAGATTTCCGACATCGGTGCTCGCCAGGATGGTGTGTTGATGGGGCGGAATCTCACTCAAGGTCAAGACGTGGGATGCTTCTCCGCCGACTTGTCCCTGGACATAGCCGTTGCTGCGGTGCATGGGTGCATTGCCTTGAAGGTTTGGAAGAGCAAAGGTGACTCGTCCATCGCCGCCGTAGGTTGTGCCCAACAGTGCGAACAGGGCCTGGTTTTGGTTGAGTGGCATCAATTGGCCATTACATGCAGCCCATCCTCGCGGGGCGAAGCCGAAGGAGAATATGCGAATCTCGCCGAGAAATGGTTCAGCCATGGTCGTAAAAAAGTGGGAGGAGCTTGGAAAAACTAGATGAAATTGAAGATGCCTTCCAACAGAATTCCTCTGGAATCTTTGGCAACTGGGACTAAGAAGATGCCGCCCAATTCCCCTTGTTTGGAATGGACAACATTAAATATTTGTTGGCGAGGAGCCCAATCGTGCCGGACTCGAAACGTGAACCGAAACGAGACCCGACCGTCTGTGGAGGACGGCAATGCCCCTTGGATCGCCGTCGCTTCTATCAGTTGGGCCGATTCCTGTGCCGCTCCCAACGAGCGAAGGTCAAAATGATCTCCGATCCACCCAGAGAAACTGGCTAGCGTCACCAGGGGAGAAATCGGGAGAAAGTCGGTACTCGGTTCCGATGCCATAGTTGGAAAAATCGAAGTGAGCGATTTATGGGGCGGCAACGATCCGGTAATACCGAGTGGCTTCCGGTTGGGTCGTATCCGCGACGACAATCCCGCCACGACTGTCCGCCGTGATCGGATTGCCCAGAGCAGCCCACGGGCCGGTTACTTTGGCCGAAAATTCAAGTTGATAGCGTCGCTCCGGCAGTCCAGTGAATTGAATCTGATAGCCTCCACTCCCGCTGTTTATGATGGTAATTGGATTGTTCCAGATGCTATTCGGATCGCTTATCTGAACGGATACCAAACCGACTGCCGTGCCTCCTCGCCCGTCACTCACCGTGAACGAAAAGGAGTCGATGCCAAGATAATTGAGCGGCGGAGTATAGACGACACCTGATCCGGCCAACTGAGCGAATCCTCCATGATCACTGACAGGTCCAACGGAAAATACGGTCAGCAAGTCGCCATTGGGATCCGAAGATGAAGCCAGAATGTTGGCAGTCGGAAAGGTGGTGACCCGGTTTTCATCTGCTTGGAGAGCAACAGAGCCCGCGACTGGCGGCAGATTTGCGGCTAATTGAACCAGGTAATCCTCCACCTCGCCGTCGACCGCCAAGCCAGTCGGCAGAAGATCTCTATCAGTGCTATAGCGGAACCGGGCGAAGCTAGCCCCGGTCTTTACCCACGGTGGAATGGCGATGAAGATTAGGTTGGGATTGCCTGCCTCGGTCAGGCTCAAGTTCGTGGCGATTTGATCCCCGGCATCCGTCCATTGACCGTTGGCGCTCCAGTCAATCCAGGCATTCAGATTCCCATTGCCTTTTACAATGACGGGTAAGGTTAATGTGAGCCCAGCATCCAAGCTGGCTGGAAAGGTCACCCCATCAGGGCTCGGAATAGGTACGGGTTGGGCGTCCAATGAAGGAACGGGAGGATGAGTTCCAAGGTAAATTGTCGCTCCGCCTTCGGGAATAAAATGGCGGGCTCCGTTATTGGCCAGGAAGCTCGGGTAAGGAGGATCGGGTGCCTTGCCGAAGACAAAATCCTGATTTAGGAAGGTGATGGTTGCATCACCCAGGGCCGGCGTCTTGGGGTCATCAGACAGTGCGGTTTGGCTGCCGTTGTAGGTTACCGTGGCTTGAGCGGAAACCGCCGTTACATTGGCCGGTAAGGGACTCTGAATCTTGACGTCAACGGTGATGATGACGCTTTCCCCAGCCGGCAGTGTCCCAATGTTTTGAAGGATTTGGGCTCTAACCTCCCAATCGGAAGTCATTGCCAATGCAAAACCCAGGAGACCCAGGTGGCCAGCCCGAAGTCGAAGGAACGATTTCATGACACTTTTCAGTTGAATCCTATTGCTCAGGATGTGACGCGATGGGGCGACGGGCTTCATGGCTGTGTGAAGGATGGCGTTTTGCAGGAAGCCGTGCTGGAAACATGCCCTCCACCGCGAGCAAAAAGAGCCCCTGGCATATTGACGGCAGCAACGGCGGCGCTGCTCAAGAAAGAAGTGACCGCGTTGTCGTCGTCCTTGGCACCCGTATAACCAACCAGCAGCAAGGTTGGATTGTCTGCGGAACTGAACGGAGTCAAAGCAGCGTAAACACTGGCAAATTGGGAATCACCCACGAAATCAATATTTCCAGTCAGTTTCGCACAAATGGTCGGACTATCGCCTGGAAAAGCCCCGGCTCCGCAGTCTATACCGAGTGCGGCCAGGCCATTCCCGGTCCCGCGTGAAAGAAGGGTATTACCGGTTATCGTCAGATTCATGGTGGCCACGCCGCCTCCAGCAGATTGCTTGGAGGCATGAGCCCATACCGTGTGGTCATTCGGTGTCTGGACCACCGAGTTTCCCGATACCACTGCGGTCACGGTGCCAGCGCCCGTTGCTTCCACATTAATTCCATTACCGTGTCCCGAGCCTGATCCGGCTAAAGCCTGGGCTCCGATGGTATTGCCGGTCACGTATCCTTCCATCTGACTGGCTGCGGTTGTGGCCGATTCCAACTTTAGATTGATGGCGTCGAGGTTGTTTCCCGGCACCCCGGGAGCAATGCCGGAGTCACGAATGTGATTGTCACGGATATTGAACTGCAGGTTCTTCCCCTGTCCTTGATGCTCGAGATTGATAGACGTCCCATCATCATCAAAGGTGCTTCCAATCACGCTGATCAATCCGCCGCCGGACTGATCATTGCCCACATATTGAACCCCATTGCCGTAGAAGTGCTTAAAGACGGAATTGGAGATGGTGGCGTTGATGCGGGCACTGGCGGATGCTGACAGGTAGAGTCCGTCATTTCCCACCGCTGCCAAATCCGCGTGTTGAAAGCGAGAGTTTGAAATCTGAACGGATGCCAACGAAGTCCCGTTTTCCACCACTCCAAAGACGTTTTGCCTTGATGTGTCAAAATCCGAATTGGCCACCAGAGCAGTCCCATTTAGGTTGTCGAGTCGCACGTTCCAAACGCCAACTGTTTCTGTTCCTGATGCCGTGGCATTCTTTCCAATGGAGCAGTGTTGCAAGGTGAGTCCCCCGAGATTGGCACCCCAAAGTCCATGATTGTTGGCGATACTGGTAATCAGAGTATTATCCAAAGTCAGAGCGGAAACATTCGAGGCCGAAAGCCCATCCCGTCCGTCGTTCACCGCTCCCAATGCCGTGGAAAGGATCATATTACGCAAAATCACGGTGTTGACGCCACTGAAGCTGACGGCGGGACCTGTCGTTCCGGAAACGGAACCTCCCGAACCAATCGCCACCGTGCCACCACCGATCTTGGAAGTGGTTCGCCCAATAGTGACATCATTCGGGTCGGTGGCCCCGTCTCCCGTGACCGTAAATGTTCCTGCGCCCGTATTGGCCAAGACAATTCCATTGGCCGCTCCGCCGGTGTTGACGCTCTTGAAAACAACGCCTCCACCGAGAATCGTGGTGTTGGAGATCGTCACGCCGATGCCCGTAGTGGTCACAATCGTTGAACCCGGTCCCGTGGCCGATATAGCACCACCACCGATGGCGGTGAATGCCGGATGGACGCCCGTGTTCAGGACCATGTTGCCAGTGAATTCGATGGTCGAATTTCCAGCGCCATTATTGGCGATGAAAATACCAGTCGCCCCTGGGTCGCCCTGAGTCAGCGCACCCGAAAAGGTCACCAACCCACCCGATTTCGACTCAATGTCCACCAGACGTCCCGGGTTGTTCTTGGTGATGTCACCGCCATAGGTCAGACTTCCACCTCCGCCGATGATATGAACGCCCGCCCCAGCGGGGGCGGTGATACTTCCTTGTGTTGCCACCAACGTTCCTTCAAGACCGTTGAGACTCACGGCATCTCCCAGTGCGGATGTGCTCCTCAGGGTATTGAAGTTTGGGAAATTGACATGCCCAGCCGTGCCAGAGGTGCCGATTTGGATCGCTCCGCCAGACCCATTTTTTGAACAGTCCTCAATAATGAACGTTCCCACGGCGGCTCCACTAAATCCATACCCATTCGGCGTGTCTCCTGCGGTAACCCCGCGAACGGTGTTGCCGGTCATCAAGCCAATCCCATTTCCAGATACTTCGGTATTGGCGACAATCGGGTCCGTGCCAGTCAGCGGTACAACCTTGGAACCGGCGGCAAAATTGAATCCAAATGCACCGGGAAAGGTTCCCGACCAACCGTCGCCGATCAATTGTTGGCCGGGCATGAGGGTGATCGCCGGGCCGCCGAAAACGTTATCTTGATAAACGCCCGAACCCTGGCGTAAAAAGAGGAGGCTATTGGCTCCCGGTTTACCAACAGTACCCGTATTGGCGGCATTAAACGCCGCCAAGCTATTAAAAGGAGTGGAGGAACGTCCGTCTCCCATGGACCCGACCGAATTATCAATGTACCAAAGGAGATTGGTGACGGTGAGATGAACCGTTGCTGACACCGTCCCAAACCCGTTGCCCACGGTGTAGCTAAAGGTATCAGGGCCAGTATATCCCGGGCTCGGCGTATAGGAGAAATGACCGGAACCGCTGGCGACCGTCAGATCTCCGTGGGCGGGTGTTCCGTGCGCCACCAGGGTAAGTGCATCGCCCGTATCATTGGCTAACGTTGATTGCGGAATCAGGGAGGTGTCGATTTGGGTATTCCCAGTGACCGTGTAGCTATCGTCTACGGCACCCGGACGTGTCCCAATAGCGATTGTCGCCATACCGTCCGAAATCCCCGACCCATTCCTAAGGCGATATAGGAAATTCAGCGTTCCGGTGAAGGATGGAACGGGAGTAAAAGCCAGGCTGCCGTCCGCATTGACCGTCAGGGATCCCACTCCCGGAGCCATTGCCGTTGAACCGGCCGCGTAGTCTGTGACGCCGTTCTTTGTTGTGATCGGAAATACTCCACCACCAAAGCTGGCTACTGCCGCTGCAGGAGTGCCCAAGTAATCGTTGGTCAAAAGACCGGCGGACGCCGAAAGGATAAAAGGGACGTTGAATACACCATGCCAGGGACTCCCGGGGGTACTGCTCGTGGAAGGGCCATCATTGTGCGCCAGAGGCGAAATCCCAACCGCGCTATTGGCTGCATTGGCGGGAGTCGGAAGGGCGAACGAAACATTGGTCATCGGACCACCCGTGTTGTTTGAAATCCGCAAGTAGTACCTCAGCGTGTCGCCCGCGCTGGCCTTGCCATTCCCGTCGTTATCCACCAAGACGACATCGGTCAATGTAACGTCGGGCGTGGCAGCCTGGTATGATCCCGACCGTAAAAAGCTAATTTGGACGGACGCATTGGCTAGGTTGTTGATTTGAAGCCGTACGGATCCGACATTGGTTGGAGAAGCCGTTCCAACGAGGCTGCTAAAGGCGAGCCGCAACCATTGAGGATTGGGACTGGCTTGGAGCACGGGCAATGTGACCGAGGCGGTATCGGTTCCGGAATCAATCGACAAAGTAAGGCTTGGGTTTCCCGTCACGGAAACCAATCCGATCAAGAATGCGTTGGCACCGCCATTGGTCAGATTGATTCCGTTCAGACCATGGGTGTTGATGACCCCTGCGGTATGATTGGTTCCGTCCCAGCGGATTTCCACAGCGCCATTGGCATTGGCGTCGCCAACAACTTGAAACAATCCCAGAGTGGCAATAGCTGAAATCGAGCCGGCCAGCGTTGTGACCTTCACTTCGCGCTCACCTCCGACGATACTCATCGTGGACCCTTCTACCGAGGCCACGCCGTTGGAACCGATGGCCGCTTGGTTGATCTGAAAATCATCGATGATCGTTTGTGCGGCCAACTGCAAGCAGGTCAAGCCATGGGCGAGCCCGGCCAGCGCGATCCGTCGGCGGTGGCTAGGAGAAACAAAATTCCGCCCAATGAACCCTCCATTCGAGAAGATGGATTTCAAAGAATAGTTTTCCATCATGGGACAAAAGATAATCTAAAACAAATGTATGCCGAGAGAGCGGCTGGAGCCAGGGACGCCATTCCCGGAGAAAGAACGAAGAATCTGACCGGATGACTTGAGATTGGCGACCATCTCCCAATAGTCGGACGTTGCCAGATTCTCGATCCAATGGACTAGGCCATTGCTTTCGACCGATAGGAGGGTTCCATCGGCGCGGATCAAATCAAATGGGGCTGCGAATATCGCTTCGATGAAGAGTTGGATATCCCGGATCTCGACCAGCAAAATAGGGTTTATTTGTTCTAGCTGTCCTATTTCCGTGGTGCCACGAACTCGCAATGGCGCTACGGCGATTTGGCAGATCGATCCTCCGTAGGACTGTACAAATTGGATCACTTCCTGGATCACTTCCGGGCCTATCATCAAGTCTCGCGGATGGCTTGCGATTGATGGAGTGCTCGGTTTGCCACCTACAGGGGCTAAAGACCCTGCCCAACGCAACGGTGTTGCGTGAGCGACTTCAACCGAGACAGTTGCGGAGCCCAAGAGCGCACGGCTCAGGAATTCTCGACGATTGATGGTCACAAGATCGAATGATGAAATGAATGATGCCCGTATGTCACCCTGGCCACCGATACCTTGGTTCAACCGTGAGTTGGATTAATCCGAAAACCTTCCCATGCGGTGTTCAGACGGTGCCTGAGTACTTGAGATTTTGTCAATCAAAATGGCGTGAGTGACGATGGCGAAACGGTGAAGGCGGACGTACCCGTATTTCCCGGACAGCCTTGCCGATCACCGGGGGCGCAGGACCGACAGCCCGCTTTTTCCTGAGATACAGCGCCGCGCTTCTATTTGAGACCCCAATCTTCGCTAAAGAAACCAGCCTGAGCCACTGCTCCAGGGAAACGGGCGTTGGACGCCGTCCGCAGGTCAATCACGGCCCAGTCTGGTAGTTTTGAGGTTTGTCGGGCGTTGTTCAGGTAATCGTATTCGCGGAAGGTGAAACCGCTGTTGACTACGACGTAATGGGTCGGATTCAGCGGATTGGGACAAATCAGGACGAGAGCGTTTTGGTCCACCGGGTAGGTTTTGTCTCCAACCACGATGCCCGCTGTGGTCCAATGGATAGGAAGGCGATCGGCTATCCTTGCCAGGAGGCTGTTGCTGCCAGGGTCACCCCACAGTACTAAGTTATGGTCGCGGATATCCGATTCTGACACCTCCTTGTCGATTCGCTGCCGAGCCTCGCCCCGGAATTCCCGGCGCCAATGCTCCACGGCGTGGGCAGATTCGACCTTGACCCAGTTTCCAATCGTATCGTTCCATGACGTACCGCTCGGCATCACCATCAGGAATGAATCCTCGAACGCATCGTCAATGGGCCCCTGAAGTCCCGGACGTTTTCTGAGCTGCACGGTTGGCAATCCTGCCCGCCAGGAACCGGCTTCGCGTGTGATGGTAAAATGCCAGCTCAGATCGGAACCGGGTCGCGGACCGGCGAGGCGCTGGCCATTGATCGAAACCGAAACGCCTTGTCCGACCGAAAACGGTGAATCACCCGGAGCGAAGTCCATTGTGAGGGATGTGACGTTGGTAGTTGTCAGCTCAATGGTTCGATTCGCTTCATCGATATGGCCGTTGACACGAGCCTGTTCCCAATGCTGTTCCAATCCTTCCAAATGAACCCAGGCCATTTCATTATATCGAAGGGAGTGAGTGACAAAACGGACATCCCGGGGAACTCGGACTCGTCCCCGCGCCGCCAGTTGGTCAATGCGACGATTCAGTTCCTGCTTGGTGCTCGGCTCATATTGATGGCCGGTCTTGGGTCCAATCAAATGGGTCAGCTCCAACCCTTCTGCCGCCATCGCCTTTTCCATTGCCTGGGCCGCTTGGCGTTGGCTATCCACCTCGCCGCTATAGGCGACCAGAGGCACCATCGCTGTGTTAAGCGCATGGCTGGTCGAATCGTACATCCGCCAGAGCTTTTGCTCCCAATCCGTCGGGCGGAGTTCCTCGTGCTGGAACACTTTCAGGAAATCTGCGGTCTCGCTAAAGCCCGCGCCTGGCGCTGCCGCCGCCCAGTGCGCTGCGTAATGGGTCGTGATGTGCCAGCAGGCAGCTCCACCGAGGGAAAACCCCCGAACCACGATTCGGTCTGGATCAATTGGATACTCCCGTTGCGTTGCGGCAAGTGCCTCCCAGAAATCCGTCTCCCCTGCGAAACGACTGCCGTTGCAATAGCGCCCATACAAATGAAGTACGATCGTGTCCGGTGGCGTAAACTCACCCGGGCTATGAGAACGGTCGTTGATAAAATTCAGTTCACTTAATTGCTCTCCACGCCCATGAAACCAGCAGTCAAGCCGATAGTGGTGACTCGTCTTTGGGGAGTAACTGGGTGGTATGACGAGTCCATAAGGTTGGACAGAATCGTCAACTTTGGACCGATAGGCACGAACGACAAGACCCGTGGCCGCAGTCCACGGTGACTGCCCATCTCGTAGCGCCGCCGCGCGAGCCAGTCCCTCCTTGATTTGCTCCCGAGCCGTCGCGACTTCGTTGGTGCGAAAGAATTCGTCAAAGCGCAACGCCCAGTTGACCGACTTGTGGTAGACCTCCACCTCTGGCAGCAATCGGGATAGTTTCGCATTCTTGCTCAAGGATTGGCGCAGGCTGTCCAGTTCCCGGGACAATTGCTCAACACCTGACTGCAACTCCTTTCGATCATCATCGGAAATGGCGACCCCTGCCGGGGGAATTCGCCGGACGTGCTCCAGTTGGTTGTCCGCAGAGCCATCGGCCAAGGCGCGTCCATTTATTCCGCCCACCAGCAACAGGGCGGTAATCCGTTGCGTCCAGACCCAAGGGAGGTGAAGCCCGAACTGGCGAGATAGGAAAGGGAACACGCCCGAAAACTACCGAACCGGGGCCTGCGTGCAATCTAACTTTTCTGACTCACCACGGAATCCCAATTGCCGACAGTTGCTCCCGCAAACGATCCAGGTTCCAGTCCATCCGCCGCCCGTCTTGCAGTTGCACCCGGACCCATCGGCCATTCTGGGAGCGGAGCGCGGAAATGGGGCGGACGGGGACCAATAATTGAATGGCGGCGTTGCTTCCCGTATCCAGGACTACAGCCGACTCCTTCAATTGCAGGCCGTCTGGCTGACCCGGGAATGACGGGGAACGTTCTTCCGGAACAAATTGAACGATGCCCCGCGCCGTTGCCACGGACCAAATCGAGGCGGTCCCGGTATCCGTCTGGATTGACGCCAAGCGTTTCCCATCTGGACTGAGCTCAAGTCGGTCCGCCCTTTCTTTGACCGTGGTCAGTAACTGTCGGGCGGCAACATCCCATAGTTGGATGATTCCATTCGCGTCGGCGGAAACCGCAATGCTGCCACTTTCATTTAGGACCAACCGGGAAATATTAGTCGAACCCGGAAAATGTTGTAGTTCACCGGAAGTAAGGTCGACCAAGTCCACCCCGTGTTCGCCACCAATGACCATTCCGCGGGCAGTTGGCATCCATCCCAAAGACCGCGCTTTCCAAGGAAAGGAAATTTCGATCGGTATGGTTTCCAAGCCGGTTTCGTAGACCACCAGCCGAGGTGGATTCTCCAAAAGTGCTCCCAATCGCACGTCATCCGGCGCCCATTCTGCGGCGATTACGCCTTCTGGAACTTGGGTCTCCTTCTGAAATTCCAGTCCGCGCAGTGGTGCCAGCCAGAGTTTCCCCCCGCCATGCGGCAATGTCGCCCGAATTAACGCCAATCGTGTGCCGACGGAATTAATGGCAACGCTCCGTACCTCATTCGAGGGCGAGACCCAAAGAGCTTGGTTCGTCATGGATTGTCCCCAGACTTGAATCTGGTCGCTACCGCGAGCCCAGACAAAGGCCAAGCCATCAGGAGAGTGACCGAGCCATCGAATTTCTTTGGGTGGGTTCCCTGGCGCTTTCCAAAACGGTCGATGATCGCTCAAGCTTCGTCCAACGATGGTTCCGTCTGGAGCCCCGACCACGTACTTCTCGTTGGCGATGTCGACATCCAATACGCAAATCGAATTAGGGGGACGCCACTCTTCCCGAGCCAACTCGGGGGTAGATAAAGCCGCAATTGCTTCCTGGCGAAGCTCGTCCAAAGAAACTCCTCCATGCAAACTCACTGCTTTTTCGATCAGCGTGAGTGCGGATGTACGCCATCCTGGAGCTCCCTCAATTCGAAGTTGTTGTGCTTCATGCGTGAGCCTTTCAACTTCGGGCTGTGCGGGTGAAACGGCTGATACGGTGAGGCCGTTTCTGGAGGTCAAAGGTGTGTCGGCCGCCAATTGAAAAAGCAGGGACACGGAGATCGACAGCCATGCAGTACCT
>CAILNN010000054.1 GCA_903835555.1 uncultured Verrucomicrobiota bacterium | reverse complement strand
GGCCATATTGCGCAGGATAAGAATGGGACTGCATTGAAAGGTTAGGGGAATATTTCTAAGCCACAGCGTCTCGGAGATTGTCCCAAAGGGACAAAATGGGATATCCTAGGGTAGGCCCGGCCTTGCGGGTCTACCGTGGGACATGGGTGGAAAGGAATCCAACCGTGAAGGGGTTGCATCCCCGGGATGGCTTTGTCTATATGCGCCAGCCAAAACAGGCGGGGGCGAGGCGCGACGAGGGAGCATATTGCGACGAAATACGTGACAGAGGAGCAACGAAGCCCCCGCCTGTTTTGGCCAGCAGATAGGCAAATGCATTTTGAAAACACGGCCTAATACTAAATACCTCGACACGTTTACCCCCGGATCACCCGACTCATCAATGTAACAGAGATACATGGAAAGAATGGCGGGAACGATGGAAAGGCCAACTGAGGTCTGGGCTTCCCAGACGCGAACCGTCCAAGGAAATATCTCTCCGTTGGGGACCAAGGTTATAGTCACTCGCTACCGCATTTCAACAAAAATGCCCAGACGCGTCGCATTCATTTTGGCCTGGTCTTGGTATCGGCATTCCCATCCCCCCCAATCACCTCCATCCGTTCCCCCGCCGAAAATCCATTTCGGTCCGGCTCATACATGGCCTCCATCTTCGCTGGAGCCGCCCACGCATTTCCTTCCGTCCTTACCCGCGCCACATAACGGATGGTTCGCCGTCCGTCGGGTAGTTCATTGAAAAAGAACCAAGTCCGATCCTGTCGAAACTCCTGATAATCTGCGTTCCATTCAGGAAAATGACTCGATGCCGCAGTCTGCTGATTCTTAAACACTCCATGAACCGCCTCTAACACAGACGGCAGCGGGTCCTCAATCGCCACCCATGCCGCCGGATTTTGGGCCACCACCTCCAAGGTCACCAGCACACGGTCCCCCACCTTCAATCCAAGCAGCGATCGCGGACGATTATCGTCATCCAATCGCGCGTAGGTTCGACGTAAAGAAAAGCCATGGTCCACTGCCGCTGTTACATCCGATCGCCGTACGCGATGGCCGGTGACGCTGACCTCAACAAACGCGTGTGCACCAGCCGTCTGCATCAGTGTCAACCCTCCTTGGGCCGATTCCGGAGTGAAGTCGACCTTCCAATAAGCAATGCCGTTGGTGTTGGGTGCCTCCCATCCATGCTCATGAAGGTCGAAAAGCCATTTACCTCTCATTAAAGAACCGCTCGCCATCCGTCTGCTATAGTCGCTTAACGCCCAGACCGCCCAGGCGTTCCCCTGGGTCGTATCCCAGTGTCCGCGACGCTGGCTAGCCAGCAACCGATCGACCATGCCATCGATACTCGGCGCGTTATTTGAAACCGAAATCCACGCCAGCAATTGGATCGCCATCCGACGAGCCGGATGGCCAAATCGTCCATCGACTCCCGAGTGCCCCGCTCCTTCGGTGAGCAGTCGCAGAGCCATATTCGTGTCGCCATGGGCATGCGTAATCGCCAGCGCCGCTAAGGCTCGGTCCTCGGACGTCAGATGGTCCGCTTGTTCGACCAGCAATTGATTGAGAGATGCATCCGCTTGCCCCGCATATGACAAGGCAACTGCCGTCAGGCTGCGCTCGGACCAATCATTCGTTTTTGTCAGGGTAGGGGACCGCCAGTTTCGGCTCAGCCAGTCGTTGAGGCGTTTCTGAGCCCCCTCGGGCACCGAGAATCCCGCATCCCGAGCCAATGCCAGCACCCAAGCGGCATAGGCGCTTCCCCAGAATTGCGGTTCACCATCCCCTGGCCAATACCCTAGTCCACCACTGGAAGTTTGCATGCTGACCAGCCGATTGATTCCCGTGTTCACTGCCCGGACAATATTGGTCGGATCACGAAACTCTTCAGGACGCAATTCGGGAAAGTTGCGCAAGGCGAGCCACGGTATCAGGCTGGAGCTGGTCTGCTCAATACAGCCATAAGGATAGTGCAAAAGCTCTCCAACGCCTTCCGCCAGAAAGGCCAGCGGTGAAGCGCTGGCCCGGACTTCAATCGTTCCAGTCCCTTCCAATAGTTCGGGGTTGATGGCGGCCAGCAAGTTGGTCGGAGTCGCCCCCAACCGCACATGGACGATGTCCCGCAATTCGGTTCCGGCATCCAGGATATTCATTCGACGTCGTACCGAATCGGGGCGAATACCGTCACTATCCGCTGCCACCGACCACGTCCAGTCATCGCTTCCCACCGCCGTGAACTCAACCGGGAAATCCAAGGCCCGGGATACCCCAGCGGCCATTGCGAACGAATGGCTCTTCGGACCGTTGTTAGTCCCGAGTGCCCTCTCGCCGAGCATCATCGTGGCGGTCAGATTTAAGTCGCGCAGGGACCGATTGAACACCACCGCCCGCGCCACGAGGCGGTCGCCCACGTGCGCCACGGGCGGTAGCGAAGGCTCTATCATCAGTTCCTTTTCCACCTCAAAGGTGGCGTCTCCCGATCCAAATCGGGATGGACCGTGGGTGGCCACTGCCACCAAGCGGTAGCGGGTCAGACTGTCGGGCAATCGAAAGGTGGTCGAGACCTTACCCTGGGCATCAGTCACCAGCTTGTCATTCCAAAGCGGGCATGGAGTAAACACGCTCCGCGGACGCTTCCCCGTGCCGCCACCGCCGCCTGTCGCCCCTTTATTCAAAAAGCTCCTAAGCTCCGGGTTCTCTGACAAGAGATCGGGCAACGAAAGCGTGGATTCCACCTTCAACCCGCGTGGTCGATAAAAATCACCCAGCGGGTCCGGCAGCGCGCGCTCGGTCATCAATAAGAAAGAATCATCGACTGCGTAAACCGTGACACTCGCACCCGCTACAGGTCGTCCATCGGCATCGGTCACCGACGCGGTCACGCTGGCATCATCACCGGGAAAATGCCGGTCCCGGTCCGGTTGAACCTTCATGGTTAGCCGATGGAACGGATCGATCACTGGCAACGACAAAATGCCGACGCGCCATTCCGGCATCGGGAATTCACGCGGGCTTTGCCCATGACCACGGACCAAAGTCACGCTGACATACACATTCGGAGAGTCATTGGTCTGAATCGGAATCTGGAAGGACGGCGCATTTCCGTGGACCTCCAGGGCAAAGGAGTGCCGCACGTTTTCACGCCCAGTCGTCACCCAGGCCGTCCCGTCAAAAGGTGCCTCAACCAGTACCGTTGCTGTTTCGCCCGGATGGTAACTGGCCTTATCGGGAACCAAGGTCAGCATGGACCCGTTGCGATAGTTCCATGCCACCCGGCCATCACCTGAAACATAAAAGGAAACGCGCGTTTCCACCAGATGATGCGCTGAATCCTGAGTCGCGAATGTCGCCGTGTAGGAGCCAGGCTCCGAAAGAGACAAAAACCGGAGGGGTGCACGCCCCGGTTCGGATTCCACTTCCCATCGCTCGCCCACCTTTCGGACGGGTTGGGTGAATACCGTTTGTGAGCCAACTGAGAAAACCTCCCGCTCATATCGGTAATCAATCGTTCTTCCAGCCCCCCGCACCTTGACCGATCGCCACTCGATTCGTTCAAGTTTCACCGACACCTCCTGCGGCTTCATGACCGGCCGCCCGTCCGTGGTTGTTGCCACTAATTCAAATGCCAGCGATTGATTGGTGGCGAAAATGGTCTCGTCGCCTGCCTTCCAGCGAAAGCCAAGGTAAAAATCGGACGGATGCCGAATCATTTGTGTCCCGCGCGACACCGTCTGCTGGTTCAGGTCGGTGACTTCCGCCAGCAGTTGGAATTCGATCGGCGAAACCGCCGGCAGGTTGGTAGCCAGTCCCGGTGCCAGCACCGATGCCGTGCCGTTGGTCAGCAGCAGGGAGCCGTGTAGGTCTAGCTGCTCGGGCATGGGTTTTGCCTCGGGCCGATGTCGTTCCTGCCAGTCCAACCCGTCCAGCCCAAAGGTAAAGCTCGACCAACCCTCTGGGTGAAACGATTGCGAATTCGCGTTCAGACTCCAGTGACCGGTGGCCCGCTGCAATGGCCCTCCAAACAGATATCTCGCCGATAGCTCAAAGTGAAGCGGTACATCGGGCGACAGATTAGTGTTTGAACCCAACGTCAGTTCAAATGCGGGTGGCTCGAAATTCCGCACCTGAATCTCGTGCTGGGTCACATCCGCTCCCAGCTTCCATTCCGTCCGGTACGCTCCACGCCGCCCATTCGATGGCATGTCCGTCGACCAGTCGGTTCCACCATCGACGAGCGTCAAATTGGTCGTGAACAGCTTTGTTCCTTGGGGATCGAGCAAGACCACTTCGATGGCCTTTTGTGACGGATATTCCCATACGTCCCCATTCCAATGACGCGCCAGCCCATGCAAATGGACGACCTCTCCCGGTCGATACGCATCGCGATCAGAAAAGACGAAAACCTGATTGGAGTCCGGCGATTCTTCCGGGTGAGGCAATTCGTACCGCCAATCACTCAACAAATTGTCTCCCAATCGAACCGCGTGAAGATCCGACTCCTTTTGAGCTAAAATCCAAGCCGCCGCTGGTGTTACAAACACCGCATTGGTGCCTTCATTAGCGACAGGGATTTCGTGCACGTACCGCCTCCAACCGAAGGTATTCCTCCTTTCCGTTGCCAGAATGGGCAATCGAACCTCGCCATGCGCATCGGTGGCACCTGCCTGCAAGACTTCGTTCTCCTCAGTGCGCAGACTGATTTGAACATCGTCCAACGGTCGGCCCGTTCGGTGCGAAAACGCCCGGATGACGCGAAAATCAACCCCACGCTTCACCTCCAAACCGATATCCGTGAGCTGCACCAACCCCTGCGGTCCTCCATGAATAGGCGGTTCACCCGGCCGGGGAGGTGGGCGTCGCACATCCGCATTGATAAAATACGCGCCGAGTCGGTTCGATCCAATAAGGTCGTTCCAATGGATATCCACCCGCAGGGATTCATCTTCTGTTGCCTTCGTGACCAGGTTCGTATCCAGCACCGTGATTCCCGCTACTCCGGCATAGTCGAGGCGCTCCGGTCGGGCTGCGTCCCCCTCCCAGCCATGGCGTCCAGTGTACCGCTCATAGGCTCGCAAAGTGTGGATCAGTGTGTTTTCGTCCAATTTCTTAAGCCGGAGGCGCGTGGATGGCTGATTCACCACCAGCAATTCCAGGGCTCGACGTCCCTCTCCCAGTTGCACCGTATCGTATTCGGAAAACCAAACAGTCGACGGAAGCGGTTCGAATTCGACCGATTCGTGATGGTCTGAAGCGAGCTTTTCCCCCGTTTCGGCCAAAATCCCGGCTTTCACCGTCATCCGATAATCCGTGCGCAATTGAAAGTCCCCAACCAACCGCAATTGATTAGGAGTGTTGGCCTCTGCCCAAGCCAGATGGGTGGCTTTCGGCTCAATTTGAATCCAGTGCTCCGGCGGTTCATTGGTCATCGACGGCGAAAGCAATCGGGTCACACCGATCGTTAAACTCCGTGCTTCTCGACCTCGATTGCTAGGTGTTACGTCCGTGATACCAAACGGGAGGACGGTGCCGATTCCAGCGAGTATGATTGGCTGGGGCGTTCGGGCGCTCGACTCGGACGATGGTAAACCCGCTACAAGTTCCAATATCCACCCGTCATGCGGTGGCAGGGGTTTAACCGGGAGGACTAGGAACAACTTGTGCCCGTTGGTCGGATTTTTCGGCACGCTTTCCCCAACCATCCGTTCGGGTGGAAAGCTTCGGAACCAAGGTAGTAAATTTCCTTCTGGAATGCCTCCAGAAATCCAATACGTCTGGATGCCATTGGTCAAGACCACCACTTCAGCTGGAATGTGCACGCTTCCGCTTCGATACCGCAGGTGCTTTCGCAGTTCTTCTGGTTCTATATTGGCATTGACCACCACTTGGAAACGAGGCCAGGGGGTTGCATTGGTCGTTTCCCACCGATCCGCCCGACTCGCCTCCGCTGTCAGCGATGGGGTATGAAATGTGCGGACCATCCGGACACGAGCCGACTTACCCTCGGCATTCTTCAAATCAGACCGAACCGAAAACCGGTACTCCATACCCAGATCCAGCGGTTGCGTTGGGGTAAAAAGCCCACTCCGTCGACTCGTCCAGACAAATGTCCCCGGCAGCATCGGTTCGACCCGCAGCGGACTGGTGCGGGCGATCGTCCCCACGCCTTCGATTCCCACCATCGCCTGGCCAAACCGCAGCTCAAAAGTCGATCCCGCCGTCAGGTCGGTCGTGGTCAGGAGCAACTCCGCTCCTTCCGATACATCCGACCGATTGAAAAATCCCGCCGTCAACGTCAGTAGCGCCAGAATGGCACAGGTTAGACCAAGCAACCGACGCCACGACCGGCCCAGGGGAAAATGCATAGCAGAGAGGGAAATCAAATTTTGAATCAGGGCGTGCACCCTTTCCAATCAACGTCCCGCGTCAAGTCCGGAATCGCTCCATATCGTATCGCCGACATTCCTGTCGGCTGTATCGCAGAACTCCAGACCTGCTCGGCGGTCCGTACCACGCCCACCCTGTGGCCGGAGACAGGGTCAAATCAGAGTGAATTTCTAACCGCAGATTGACGCAGGTTCACGCAGATTATCAGAGAAAGAATCCATCATCCAAAGTCATTCGAGTGGTAGCCTTTAACCTGCTATTTCTCTTCATCAAAATCTGTATCATAATCTGCGTAAATCTGCGGTTAAAAAACAGTCCAAATCTGTGGTTAAAAAACGAGCACTAGTCCCGCCAATAAGTCGACCCATGCGGTGCCTCATACCGCACCGTCATCTCCGGCGTCTCCACCACACCCCCTCGGTGGAGCGACTCAACCCCTGCCATGGTCATGCCCGACGTCAGCAGCGTCCGCTCTACCGGATACGGCGTCTGATGCTCCACGATCATCCGCTCGATGTGGTGAATCAGCGGATTGAAAAAATCGGCCGTACTCGACCCATGGGTCGGCATCGGCAGAAACATCTGGCAGGAATAGATTTCCCCCGTGCGACTGTTCAGACCAGCATAATTAAAATCCCGTATATCCAGCATGAACAACGTCGTTCGAAAGCCGTCTCGGTGTTCAATAAAGTAGGCCCAGCCCTCGGGAAAGACCGACCGTACCCAATCAAAGGTCACGGCAGCGGTCATAAACCCATCTTTGACCGGTAGGTTATGGCTCCGGGTCAGCGCCGATTCCAACAAACGACAGGTCGACGGACTGCGCGCCGCATGATCCCACATCGCCGCCCCTTTAAGGGCCAGCACGCGGCGGATACCGACCTCACCACCGTGCCGACGCTCCGACATGCATTGTGCCGTCTCCAATCCGTGAAAATCGTAGCTATCCATTCCCCCATAACCCGCACAAACACTCTCGCTAAGGCGGGTGCCATAAGGAATGTCAATCGCCGGCATCCGGCGGGTCACTGGCAGCGACGACCCAGCCATGAAGGGGAATTTCAATCGGCGCGAATCATCAACCATTTCCACGCATTCCTTCCACTCGGTCGATAAATGCTTGTCGTTAAACACCGGAACACTCCGTCCACTGTCTTCAAAGACTCGAACAACCTCCTGAAAGAATTGATGGCGCGGATACAATATCTGACCGCGCTCGTTCTTGGGATAGTTGCCGTGTTCCCCAATGATCACCACCCCATCAACCGCCAGTTTCGAGCCGCCAAGGCAAAGGGAATCACGAATCGTCGGATAGATCGGAACTCGATGCCGTGCCGCCGTGGCGCGACCGAGGTCATTCTCGGGAAACTGATCGATGTAAAGCGACACCAAATCGACGTCGGGCTGATGCCAGCCACCCGCCCATCCATAGCCGAGCAGAAATCGATCAACGAAATGTTGGGCATGCGAATGCAAACGAACCTCCGTGCCGATCAGGGCAATTTTGGGTCGCCGGGCCGGAATGGCCAAGGCAGGCAGAGCAGTCAATGCCAAGCCAGCCGAGCCAGCAGCCAGAAATTGGCGGCGGGTAAAAGCGGAATCCATAGGGTGATTAGGTTGAAGTTAGGCCTATTTCGCGCGGGACTGGCTCTCTTTGTGCTGGTGAGCAACAATGCAACAGTGCCATCACCTCCAATGGCAAGCCCTCTTTACCTCAAATAATTGTCCCGGTACCATAGGCAAAGGGCGATGACCATGGTTACGCTCCCAATCCATCATCCCATCCAAGGACCCATGCTCCGTCTGCCGCCATCCAGCTTCCCATGTCGCTCCTCGAAATAGACCAACTCCAAATTGACTTCCGCCTGCGCGGTGATTGGGTGCGTGCCGTCGATGGCGTCTCCTTGCGGGTAGAGGCTGGTCAAACCGTCTGCCTCGTCGGTGAAAGCGGTTGTGGAAAGAGTATTACCGCCTTAAGCGTGGCACGCCTGCTGCACACGCCGCCTGCCCGCTACTCGGGCGGCCAAATACGATTTGACGGCACGGACGTCCTAACCCTGCCGGAGAGCGATTTGGTCCGCTTACGTGGTCCTGCGGTCGGATATGTCTTCCAAGACCCCGGGACATCTCTGAATCCCGTCATGACCGTCGGTTCACAAATCCGCGAGGCGCTCTACCTCAAGGACCCAAACCTGGCCAACCCGACCGAGGTGGCTCGTCGATTAGAATGGGTCGGCATCCCCGATCCCGAGCGCCGTGCCCGAGACTATCCCCACCAGATGAGTGGCGGGATGCAGCAGCGCGTGATGATCGCCATGGCTTTGGCCCAGGAGCCGCGCCTCCTGATAGCGGATGAGCCTACGACCGCTTTGGACGTTACCATTCAGGCTCAGATTTTGGAATTGCTGGTCGACATGAAGCAACGACGCGGCATGGCCATGCTCTTGATCACTCATAACCTTGGTGTCGCCCGGTCGGTTGCCGACCAAGTCCTCGTGATGTACGCCGGCCAAATCGTAGAAGCCGGACCTGTAGCCGAGCTTCTTGCTGCTCCACGCCATCCGTACACCCGGGCTTTAATCGCCAGTGTACCGGAGCTCGGCCATGCCACCCATCGATTGCAGGGCATCCCAGGTGTCGTTCCCAGCTTGGGCCACTGGAATGCCGGTTGCCGCTTTGCCCCGCGATGTAACCAAGCCCGCCCCGAATGCTCCGTCAATGCCCCTGGATGGACTGAACCCACCCCAGGACACGGTGTCCGCTGCCCTTATCCGATCAATTGAACAGTAATCTCATGGAACCATTATTGGAGGTGCGAGACTTGGCGGTTGAATTCCCGATCGGATCGGACCTGTTCGGGCGTCCACGCCATATCGTTCATGCGGTCAATGGTGTTTCACTGGCGGTCGACGCTGGGGAGGCCCTCGGTTTGGTGGGGGAAAGCGGTTGCGGCAAGACCACTCTGGGTCGTGCCATTCTTAGATTGATTGAACCATCCGCTGGAAAAGTTCTGATTTGCGGCGAAGATTGGTGCCGACTTTCCCCGAGTGAACTCCGAAGCCGTCGACGCTTTGCTCAGATGGTCTTTCAAGACCCCAACAGTTCCCTAAATCCGAGGCTGACCGTCGGAGCCAGCGTTGCTGAAGCCATCGAAATTCATCGATTGGCCGCGACCTCGGAGAAGAAAATGGCCCGAGTCCGAGAACTTCTTGAGTGGGTCGGACTTTCCGGCGATGCGGCAGACCGTTATCCCCATGAGTTCAGCGGCGGCCAGCGCCAGCGCATTGGCATTGCCCGTGCCTTGGCAGTTGAACCGCGCATGATTGTCTGTGACGAGCCGGTGAGCGCGTTGGATGTCAGCGTCCAGGCACAAATTATTCAGCTTCTCCAAGAATTGCAGCAGGCCAGGGGACTGGCCTACCTGTTCATTTCCCATGACCTGGCCGTGGTCGAACATCTCTGCCAGCGAACCGCCGTGATGTATCTCGGGCGGTTGGTGGAACTCGGACCATCGCGCCAAGTCTGCGGCGCGCCGATTCATCCCTATACCCGGGCATTGGTATCCGCTGTGCCGCGCATGACCGGAGAGGGAGTGGCCCGTATCCAATTGACCGGCGACCTCCCATCTCCCCTTCATCCGCCCACCGGTTGCCCCTTTCATCCCCGCTGTCCAATCGCCGAGTCCCGCTGCCGAACCGAAGTTCCCGCCTGGAAGGAAGTCCGCCTTGGCCACTGGGCAGCCTGCCATTTGGCCGCTGGATAAAAGATAGCGTTACGATCGTGTGGGTATTTCGACCCGCAAGCTATTGAACCAAAGCCATGCCAACCCCCCGTAGGGTTGGTTTTTTCGTAGCGACCGGCGATGACGACGTCGAGCTAACGCCCGCTTGCTACGATCGAGAAGCCCGTTTCGAGTGCTGCTCCAAGCGGATCGGCTTGGGGAGGGCAGAATCCAGTGTGGGCATGTCTCCACCAACCCTCGGCGTGTTCGAATTGACCTGACGCCTTTCCGACCAAACGGGATTCATCGTCCGCCGCTTGCAAATAGCTGTTCATGCCCTGGCTAACGTCCAGCCACTCCTGCTGGCTGGCATGAACAGCCAATGCGGCCAGTTTGGTTTCGTGCACTCGCGCAGTATCGACAAAACGGTCGGGATACATCGGTCGTCCGAATGGGTCCACCAAGCCATGGGCAGTGCAATGGTAGACGTGGATATCGGATGTGATACATGGGCGAGGCGGAAGCGTATTGAAATTGGGCATCCCGCGAGCAAAGGCGGCTGTGACAACCAGTCGACACGTGGCGGTGTGATCCTCCATGTAATCCACTGGAGGATGGGTTAAGATGATGGTCGGCTTGATCGTGCGAACCACCGCAGCCAGTCGACGCAGCAACGGTAAGCAGTAGGTGATCTCCAAGTCGCGGCAAAAAGGCGGGTGCCAATGTGCCCCCAGAAGTTTGGCGGACGCTTGGGATTCTGCCCGACGACGACGAGCCGTCTCCGTAGAACTATACCGAACACTACCGCAATTGCCGCTAGAGAGATTGAGATAGTGTACCTCCCAACCAACCTCCCTCAGGCACAGTAGGGTTCCTGCCATCCGGAATTCGATGTCGTCTGGATGGGCGGCAATCGCTAGAACAACGTTATCCATCGACTCATGAACCCAGACGAACAGGTTTTCCTTCGGCAGCGGATTGGTCAGCAGCAAAAATAAGTCGATGACTGCGCACGGCATCCGTGAAGGAGGTCAGAGGCATTTCCTTTCCTTCTGCAAGAGCCTCAAAAAAGGCGTGGAATTGGGATTCGTACGGATGATCCTTGACATCGCCCGAGTCCACCAAACCGCACGAAAGTTGGCTCCATTTGGCCTTGTTTAGGCCAGCCAGCTTGGTGCTGTGGAATTTATCATCCAGGAGGGAACCGTGGCTCCCAACCGCGTGGGTGTGGAAGTAATAGGGCTGAAGGCAGTCCAAACAAGATGTGGTCTTGCCGATGCGCCCATCAGCAAACTTTACGATGCTGATTTGCGTTGTGGGAAAATCGTACGGGGCAAAGTATTCACTCTTAGACGAAGTGCTGTAGGAGGTCACCTCAACAGGTTCCGAGCCTGCCATAATCAGCAGGAGGGCATCCATCGCGTGGCATCCTGCGCTCAATAAACTTGAGCCTGCTTCGCTCTCTAAATGGCTCCATCGAAATTGGCCATACCATGGTCCTACTCCATGATAGTAGTCGACTTCAGCAAAATGGACCTCCCCGAGCAATCCGGCATCCAGAACCGACTTGATGGCGCGGAATTGAGAGGAGTAGCGCACTTCGAAGCAAACACAGGTCTTGATGCCGGTCTGGCGGGCCACTTCGATCATGGCGGAAAGATCGAGGGGATTTAGCGCGAGCGGTTTTTCGATGATCAAATGCTTTCCAGCCCGTGCCGCGGCAATGAATTGGGCGGGGTGTTCCTTGGGGAATGAGCAGATGTCGATCACGTCAATGGCGGGGTCGGCCAGTAGAGCTTGGATATCGGAATAGGCTTTGACCGGATAACCATACCGGGCAGTGAGTTCCGCGTCCGTGAGTGGACGGGCACTGTAAACGGCGGTGACACGGGCTTTGCCGGTGGCGTTGATCGCCGGAATATGGGCGGTGGCGACCCATCCGTGGCCGATCACACCGACGTTATAGGTGGTTTTGCTCATGAGAAAACGGGGACCTGGAAATGCAGTCATTGACTCGATGGATTCGAGACGAACTTGGATTACCAGAGAAAGCCTCACCGCTGCCAACTCGGACCGCAAGAAAGTTGCGCCATGGAGGGTCGTTTTCCGACACAGATTTGACACGCGAAAATGACATTTCAGCAGATGAGATGTCATGGAAAGACGGTAGCGTGGTCGCCTATGTCAAAAACTTTCCATTCCCTGCTATCAGCAGGAGCGCTAATCGGTCTCAGTTCGGTAAGTACCAGTGCCGATGAGCTATTAACCTATACCTTCGACAGCCTCGATGGAACCCCGTCTTTTCAAGCTCCCGGAGTTTCTGGCTCGGTTTTCGACCGGGACCAGGATCATTTCATCGCTTACAGCACCACGGTTGGTGCTCCTCAACCGGCCGCCGTTGGGAATGCATGGGATACGACAAGCGTTGATACCAGCCGATATTTCACTTTCACCCTAAACGCGGGTGCGCCACTGACGCTTAATAACGTCAGCCTCGACCTGGAGGTTACTCCCGAGATTGGTGGCGATGGTGGTCCGACCCATTTTTCGGTGCGTTCCAGCCTTGACGGGTTTGGAACCGATGAAGTCGCTGGAACCTTGAGCAGCAGTTTCGCAACCGAATCATTCTCTCCCAACGTTGCACTTTCAAGCGGACAATCGATTGAATTCCGCGTCTACGCGTGGGGAACCGCCAATTCAGGGGCCATCCTAGCCGCCGACAATGTGCATGTGACCGGTATTGCTCCCGTGCCCGAGCCCAGCACTGCCGTCTCAGTTGGACTTGGTCTAGCCCTTCTTGCTGGCATGCGCCGATTTGAACGTCGTTCTGCCTAACCCTGTATCTAAAATTCCTGCTGCCATTTTATGAGCCACGAAATTCTTGACAATCTGACCACTACCGAATCGCCCGCTGGTCAAGGCATTGAATCTGATTTTAGCCGTCGAAGTTTTCTTCGCTTGGCCGGTCTCGGTTTAGCCGCTTCGTACACAATCGTAAACACTGATTTGAGTGAGGCGGCTCCGAATCCTACAGACCCAGACACTGTTTTTCCTCAATCTGTCGCTTCGGGCGATCCGACACCCACCGGCTTCGTTCTCTGGACGCGTATCGCTCCGACATCTTTGGTTAGCGGTGTTCCGCTGACGATTGATATTGCCTCTGATTCGGCATTCACACACATCGTGCTACGGGCCCGCGTCAACGCTGCCCAAATCAAAGCATCCCTCGACAATACCATCCGCACAGACCTCAATGGATTGCTTCACGCAAACACGACATACTACTACCGCTTCGTCTACAATGGTACGGCCAGCCGAACCGGTCGGGGCCGCACTTTGCCGAACCCGAGCGATTCACTTACGAAGGTGAAATTCGCGGTCGTGAATTGCCACGACTACACCAACGGGTATTATCCGGCGTTTGGATATATCGCCAATGATTCGACAATTGATTTTGTCGTACACGTGGGCGATTACATTTATGAAACGGTGGGTGGTACCAGCTTCCAGCCCGGACCATTTGCCGACCGCAACATTGATCTTCCTCTAGATCCGACCGGAATGGTCAAAACGGCTCAGGGGTTGGCGGATTACCGCAAGCTCTATCAAACATACCACAGCGACCAATTTATACGCGAAGCCCGGGAAAACTTCACCTGGATCATCATTTGGGATGATCATGAAATGGCGAACGATAACTACCACGACTATCCCAATAACTCCCAGGGGGCACCCGACCATCCGTTTAACGCGTCTCCAGACAAAGTAAACAAACTCCGCCAGCTCAAGTACGATAGCCAACAAGCCTGGTTTGAATACACCGCCACTCGGGTAGGTTTGAATTTAAATGCGAACGACATTTTTGGCCGGATGACCATCTACCGAACCTTCAAGTTCGGCACCCTCCTGGAATTATTCATGACCGACGAACGCACCTATCGCTCGGCGCATCCGTTTGGGGAAGTGCAGTACACCCAGCGATATATCAGTCACCTGGTTCCTTCGATCCAAGGGGCAAGCGACCGAAGCATGCTGGGGACGACTCAGCGCGATTGGTTCATCAACAAAGTGACCAACTCCACTTCGCTTTGGAAGGCGTGGGGTAACGAAGTGCAGTACTCTCCTTTCACGCTCTATCTCACCGACCAATTGGCCGCAGCGGTAAATGCGTTCCTCGGCATACCAGCCAACGCTCCCTATGCCTATGCAGCAGGCCTGTACACGTTTGATAACGACGCATGGGACGGTTATCAATATGAACGAGCTTATATTAATGGAACCCTGAAAGCCGCAGGCGTGAAAAACCTCGTTGTTCTATCGGGTGATTTCCATTCCTACTACGCCAGCTTGGTGAAGGTCGACTATTCCAATAGCTCCAATGCCGACGCCAACGTCGTGGGAGTCGAATACATGACCCCTGCGATTACCTCCTCTAATCTTGCTGACCAACTCAACAATGGAACGTTTACTGCGATTATCAGCGCCATGGCTGTAAATCCGTCGCTTAACCCGCATTCCGTATTCTTCGATAGCTCCAATTACGGATATGCCACTGTGGAATTCAATACCAGCCACTGCGAATACACCATGTACGTTGTGGATAAAACCGTAAATGCAGCCAATTCGACCCGCACGGTTCTGAAAAAATTCCAGACTCCGATCAACACAACAGCTATCAATTCCGTTGTCTAAGTCACGTTTTGTCTAAAACGAAGTCCGGCACGTGGGGGAAAGCAGCGGCGAAAATGGCTGTGATCCCCAGCCACGGTCAATCCGAACATTAAACCATGGTCGACGTGCGTAATCGCGTCGGCCATTTTTGCCCAATTCGAGTTGAATGTTGTGATTGAAGCGGATTGAAACGGCCCGGAGGCTGGTGCAACCATTGGCCAGAAGGTCAAACCCAACCCATCCATCCGTTCTCTTGTCCTCCATGTGGCGATTCTATTTTCCGTTGGTGATCACCGTTGCGGCGATCGTCGTGGCCCAATACTTGCAAAAAATGGTGCCGCGCCAAGTTCATCCGCTGGCCGCTTTGATGGTCATCTACGGTATCGCGTTTTTCGTTTCCCTGGTGGGATACTTGGTCAGTGGTTCGCGAATTCCTCTCTGGACTGCCCTGAGCGAAGTTTCGTGGGTGACCTATGCCATGGGAGTGGTCATTTTGGGCCTCGAATCGGGCTCACTTCTAGCCTATCGCTCGGGATGGAGGGTCGCAACCTACGCGATGGTCGTCAATGCTTCGTCTGCGCTGCTCCTGCTCCCGCTGGGACTCCTGGTTTTTCGCGAAAAACTCAATACGGCCAACTGGGCGGGTGCCCTCCTATGTCTCGCAGGACTTGTGCTGCTCGCGCGCAAATAGAAGGTCAATCGGATGAATCCTTATTCAAGCGGTAAGTCGTTGATGGGTAACGTGAACCAAAATGTCGAACCGCAATCGATGTGGCTTTCACAACCAATTTGACCGCCTTGAAGCTCGACAAGACGACGCGCCATTGCCAAACCTAATCCGCAGCCGATTTCCCGCCGAGTCGGGGTTGAATCGATCTGGAAAAAAGGACGGAAAAGTTTTCCGAGCTTGTCGGAAGGGATTCCCGGACCCGTATCCCGAACAGCCACTCGAATGCGATTGCCAGAAATCTCCTCACAACCAATCGAGATGGTTCCAATGCTCGTGAACTTAACGGCGTTGTCCAACAGACAGTATAGAATCTGCCGGAACCTGGATGGGTCGGCGAAAATTCGGGTCTCTGGGGACAATGTAGATTGCTCGTCGAGCTTCAGCCCTTTGCGACTGGCTCGAGATCGCATCGATTCGGCTGCTTCCTGGATTACCGGAAGTGGTCTGAACTCAAAGCGAACCAACTGAAGGTCGGCAACTTCCATCGTCCAAAGTTCCAAAACCGTGTCCCAAAAGCTCAGTAGGGAAAGTCCGCACTGTTCGATAGTCTCGACGTAGCCCTTCTGATCGGGTGTCAGGGGAGTTTCTAGAAGTAGGTCGGCAAAGCCGAGAATGCCATTCATGGGCGTACGAACCTCATGATTGATGCGGGTCAGGATTTCCCGGCTGATGCCGAGTCGCCTTTTCTTGCCGGAATTTGGCTCTGAACAGACTGCTTGCTCCGTTCCGCCAGGGCCAGGGGAATGCGGCAGAAATTCCGGGAGATTGGAGGCCATCCCAGGTTCAAACTCCGTTCGATGCATGGCGGTCATGGTATGTGGTCACAGTTCGGTTTGCGGCGGACAATTATGTACCATGGAAGGAATCGGCTCCTGCCGATTCTCTTTCATTAGAACATAAATGTAGATGAGATGAGAGTTGAATGCGCTTTCGCTTTCACTCTCAACGACAATCTATTTTTCCAAAGATGTCTGACAAATCAACCATTTATCCCGTTTTTTCGCGTTTTTTTCGATGAATGATCTTCAATTATAGGATTCTGTACGGATGTATATAAGATATTTTCCCCCCGACATTTGCTTAGGAAGCAGCATTGAGGGACCTAACCCTAAGAAGCCAGCTTTCCAATCTAAGGAGATATCCTGAGGTGTATACGAGACTCCCTTGGAGCCCCAAACCAATGCACCGCAAACAAACATGCAACGGATGGCTTTCATTTGAGCGATGGAGGGCCCTTCGCCCATTTCCACTCGGGCAATTCTTTGAGCCTATCTACGGGTGTCCTCCACGGGCGAAGGACGAATCACAATTTGGCGGATGGCTATCTGCGGAGGTCTTGATGTTCGGCTTGAAACTGTCATCCTCGCACTCTTGCGCCATGACCGACCCCTCGGCATTACCAGAAATTCCGGCAAGAATTCTTCTTGCGGAGGACAACATCGTCAACCAACGCCTGGCCCGAGCTCAGTTGCGAAAATTGGGATACGAACCGGTGATTGTTGCCGATGGCCAGGAAGCGGTAAGGGTCTTTGACCAAACTAGCTTTGACGTGATCCTCATGGATGGCCAGATGCCGATTATGGGGGGTATTGAGGCGACGGTTGAGATTCGGCGACGGGAGCGCGAAGGCCAGGCCGCCGGACAACCTCCCGTCCATATTATTGCCGTCACGGCAAGTGCTCTTCACGGCGACCGGGAAAAGTTCATCGCTGCCGGGATGAATGACTATGTGAGCAAACCAGTTCAATTGGCAGAGCTACGTGACGCCCTAAGGCGGTGGAATGAAAGCCGGGCCAAATAGATTGGGGGCGTGTCCCTTTTGAAGCCCAGCCAATCGGATTTCATTCTCCCGCTGTTCAACCACGCACGATTTCAGCAATTGATGGCTTGCGCCTTCGGGTCAAGGACGGTTTCCTCAAGAGACACTACCATGCGATACTGCCTCATTCCTGCGTTTGCTGCGGCATTTGTTCTCAAATTCTCAGCCTCCGCCACCGATTTCGCTATCCACGACGGTGACCGTGTTGTCTTCCTAGGCGATAGCATCACTGAACAGCGCCTCTACACCACTTACATTGAGGCGTATGCCCTGACTCGATACCCCTCGTGGACACTGAGCTTCCGCAATGTTGGATGGGGAGGAGACACCTCGTGGCTGCGCCAGCGCGCCCACCCGGATGAGGGCCGTCTCTTTGCTGCTGAAGGTTCGACTTTGGACCAATTGGTGGAGGACTCGGTGGGGCGTGGATTGGCTCGCGATGTCCTGCCTCTGCATCCCACCTTTGTCACCGTCAAGTTTGGGATGAACGACCATTCCTATCAAACGTTCCGCCCCGACATCTTCCGCACTTACGTGCGCAGCCAAACTGAGATCAGCAAGGTGCTCCAAGCTCATCAATCGCGTGTCACCTTCCTGACACCGCAGCCAATCGAGGAGCGACGCGCCGACCCAGACAAAGATGTCCGCAACGAATCGCTGAGAAAATTCTCCGATGGTTTGAAAGACGTGGCCAGCAAGACCGGGGCGGGATTCGTCGATCAGTTCGACCCCTACCTTGGAATCATGCTGTCTGAGCGGGCAAGAGACGGAAAAGCCTTCATTGGAGGTGGCGATGCGATTCACCCTGGACCGCCCGGACAAACATTGATGGCATGGGCAGTCCTTAAAGGCTTGGGCGCATCTGCAATCGTTTCCAGCGCCACGATTGATGCTGCCAGCAAGACCGCATCCACCGCCCAATGCCGGGTCGAAAAGGTGGAGTCCAACGATGGAACAATCAGCTTTGATCGCACAGACGATTCTCTTCCATGGCCAATCGACAAAGCAGCCGAACCCGCGCTCAAGTTGGCTCCAGTACTGGACGACCTAAGCTGGTATGACCTCAAGGTTACTGGACTCAAGGAAGGAAGCTATACGGTCTCTATCGATGGCGAGGCTGCTGGAACGTTAACCGCCACCGAATTGCGAAAAGGATGGAATCTTTCTAATGCGCCCGGTCCAATCACCCAGCAAGCTCGCGAGTTACTTTCGCACGTATTCGAGAAGAACAATCTGTATTTCAGCCGTTGGCGCAATGTTCAGCTTCAGACGTTTCCCAGCTGGGTCACCGGCCCCGAATTGGAGGCCCGCCGCGATGCCGAGCTGAAGCGCCTAGATGACCTTATCGCGAAGCAAGAAGCCGAAATCAACGCGCTGCGCAAATCCAAGACACATCATTTCGAGATCAAGCCGGTTAAATAATGGTGGCGAAGCGCGCAATCGATTTTTCAGGCGGCTGACTGGAAAGTAGCTGCCTGAGTGATCATTCTACTTGGTTGGGCTCTTCACGGTAGCCAGTAGGCAGTCATCTTATGGGTAAAGAAAATCATTATCGGCCGTGCTGAAGGCATGGCGGCTACAGGCTGGGAAGCCTCCGGCTTCTTCGAGAGGCCAATTATTCTAACCAAGTAGAACGAATGTACCAGGGGCAATACCGGTAGTTCTTCAAAGTCCTGTCCCCACTTTGGCAACCGTTGTATGGTCCATGCCGTGATGCATTCATCGGGTGATTATGTTGCAAGCACCACCAGTAAAGTAGCCATCGTCGATCGGGAACGTCGCAATGGCCATCCAGGTTGTGTCGTTTGGCTGACCGGTCTCTCCGCTTCGGGCAAGTCCACCATCGCGGTCGAATTGGAACGTCGACTTTTTGGGTGTGGGCACCAGGTGGTGGTCCTGGACGGGGACACCATTCGGAAGGGGTTGTGCTCAGATTTGGGATTCGCGGCAAATGACCGGACGGAGAACACGCGTAGGATCGGAGAAGTCGCCAAACTAATGGCTCAAAGCGGAATGATTTGCATTGCAGCGTTTATTTCTCCATATCGTGCAGATCGATTGAGTATCCGGAGAAATGTGACACCGGGACGCTTCATTGAAGTGTATGTCCGGGCACCGATTGAAGTCTGCGAAGCGAGAGACCCCAAAGGCCTCTATGCCAAAGCTCGCGCTAATCAGATTTCCGAATTCACCGGTATTTCCGCTCCCTATGAAGCCCCAGAAGAACCGGAACTGGAAATCCGCACGGACCAACTCAGCGTGGAAGCGTGTGTCGACCGTATCGTCCGACATCTCGGACTGCTGACCTCAGACTGGAAGCGCGGCGTTGATGACGCCCAGGCATCGGCGAACATGGACCACTTTTCCGGTAAGTCGAAATAGGGAAGATTGCCATGCATTTCATACTTACCTCTATTGGTTCGGATGGGGATATTTTTCCCTACATCGGCTTGGGGAGGAAGTTACGCGATAAGGGACACCAAGTGTCACTGGTCGCAAGTGCGGATTATCTGTCATTGGCATTGGACCACGATTTTCGATTCCATGCCTTGGTCTCCGAGGAAGAAAATCGAGCTCTGTTTGGCCATCCCGAGTTCTGGAACCCGCGCAAGAATGCCCTGCTAATGGCCAGATGGGGCACGCGTTTTGTCTACCGACAATTTGATTTGCCCAATAGCCTTCGATCAGTTGGACAACGGTGTGCGCGTTAAAGCACTTGGCGTCGGTGACTGGTCTAAGCGACTCTTGGCCGGAAATGGCTCGATGGCTAATGCGCTCGCGATAATCTTGAGTCTAGACACCAAATCTAATTGTCGCAAGGTCTCCTTGAGATTCCGCGAGCAAGATGCTCTTGCCGTTGCCGCGCAAAAAATCATCGAACTCGCCCGACAGCAATCCTGTCTCGGTTCGAATGTACCAATCCACTGACCACAACCATTCACAGCTATGGTTGCCCATCCGGATTCGGATGACTTCGGTCGGCGTTTAAGCGGATGCTCGAAACCGTCATTAATTTCGCGCCATCCGCCGCCGCGTCGTTGCTGATGACCAGATAGAGATCATGCTTCCCGTTCACCTCCGCGATATCGACACGGGTGCCGGGCATCGCAAAGGGATTGTAGCTGGCTCGACTTGCGGTACGTCGCGCGGGACCTCCAGGCGGACGGGCGCCGGGACCGGGAAGTGCTCCAGGCGGTGCATCCGCACGCACCGTATTCGTTCCCGCAGGAGGACGCGCCGGGGCGGGGCCACCCGGACCTCCGGGGCGTC
>CAILNN010000053.1 GCA_903835555.1 uncultured Verrucomicrobiota bacterium | reverse complement strand
ACATTGCGTTTGAGCGGGGAATGAAGCTCGTAGTGCTTGAGCATGTCGGTGAATCCGGCAATTCCCCGGGCGGCCAGGGTATTCATGGGTCCCGCACTGATGCAGTTCACCCGGATTTTTCGAGGACCGAGGCTGTTCGCCAAATAGCGAGTGCTTGCTTCCAAGGCTGCCTTCGCGACACCCATGACGTTGTAATGGGGTATGACCTTTTCAGACCCGTAATAGGTCATCGCAACGATACTGCCACCCGCCGTCATAAGTGGGGCCGCTCCTCGCGCCAAGGCGATCAAGGAATAGGCACTGACATCATGGGCTACCCGGAATGCCTCCCGACTGGTATTCAGGAAATCTCCTTCCAGAGCATCCTTCGGAGCAAAGGCCACGCTGTGCAAGAGAAGGTCAAGGCGACCAAACTTTTCGCCCAACTGAGAGAAAACAGCCTCGATTTGGCTATCTTGGGTTACGTCGCAGGGAAGGATGAGCGTGTCGGAACCAAAAGCCCCGGCTAATTCTTCCACATTTTCCTTAAGCCTCTCCCCCTGGTAGGTAAAGGCGAGCGTCGCCCCCTCTCGTTTCCACGCTTGGGCTATCGCCCAAGCGATGGAACGTTTGTTCGCAACCCCAAAAACCACCCCAATCTTGCCGGTCAGCAAAGCCATGATTTTAAAGGCTTAGAGGATGAACGGAGCGTTCGCAAGCCTACAAATTAAGGGACAGGTTCATTAGGTTCGAGAGACTTCTGTTTAGTCCTTCACTCCACCCATACGGCTAGCCATCGTCCGCCGTTAGCTGGACCATTAAACCCGATGGTTGTCCTATGTCTACAACCCCGGACCCGCCCGCCTAGCTCATGCGCATCGGCATAATTACATACAAGAACGGTGCCGTCGTCTTAACGACACCTGGACTTAGTTCGTCGATCAATTCGAAGTAAATTTCGTCCGTTTCCAAGGCTTTCAGCGGGTCCATGAGATAGACAGGATTGAAAGCGATGGCGAAATCCTTGCCTTTATAGTTAAAGGTCAAGATTTCTCTCGCTTCGCCGACTTCCGGGGTATTGGCGGTAATGGCCAATTGATTCCGGCTAAAAGTCAATTTGACTGAATTACTCTTTTCGCTGGTCATCAGTTCCGCCCGCTTCAAGGCGCTCAAGAATTCTTCCCTTGGCAGGGCCATTCGTTCCAAGCACTCCTTGGGGATCACTTGGGTGTAATTGGGGTAATTGCCTTCGACCAACTTCGAGATAATCAGGATACCGGCCCCCCCTTCAGGCGTTAAGGTGAACGAGACTTGGTTCTCGGAGAACTTGATCTCGACCTGGCCATTGGTCCCGATCAACCGGTTGACTTCGTTGATAGCTTTGGTGGGAACAATGAAATCCGCTTGGTTCTCTTCCGGGATATTTGCTTCCTCGTCGGTAAAGGCCAGTCGACGACCATCGGTGGCTACCAGTGTTGCCTTTTTGTCTTTAAAGCTAAAAAAGATGCCGTTCAGCACATACCGATTCTCGTCATTTGAGACGGCGAAGCTCGTTCTCTTCAGCATGGCCCTTAATTGGTCCTGGCCCAACGTGACTGCCCGCGATTGCTTGAAGACGGGTATCGGCGGGTAATCATCAGCAGAGATGCCATTGATCCGGTAATAAGACGGACCGGACTGCAATGAGCATACCGCCTTCGCGTCGACTTCGAGATCAATATCCCCGTTGGGGAGTTCGCGTGCGATACCGACCAATTTTTTGACCGGGATGGTCGTTTTGCCAGGGCTATGCACTGTCGCTTCAACAGAACAGGAAATCGTGACGTCCAGGTCCGTCGCCGTCAGTTCGAGGCGATTGCCTGCCGCCGACAATAGAACATTGGACAGAATGGGTAGCGTCGTGCGGGAGCCGACCACATTCTGGACTGCTTGAAGACCGTTGAGCAACTGCTCCTTGGCGATGCTGATTTTCATCGAGCACTAAGTATTGTGGTTTTTCTAGAAAGAGGAAGCCATTACTAGTGGTTGTGAATAAGGTGGTCAACCGGAAGTCGACTCCGGTGGAGAGGGCGTTTGGTGACAGAATCCATTCGTGAACGGCTCGTGAATAACAACGCATAACCGGTAATGTCCGAGGTTGTTGACTGTCATTGGCAAGTTGTTGGTGGCAATTTGGGAACAGGACAGTAACAGTTTCTGCATGGGAAGGCGCAATTGGAGTTTATCGGCGGCTATTGTGGCCACCTGTTTGGTAGCCACCGCGGAGACATCTCGATTGGGCGAACGAGCCGATCGGTTCCTGGCTGTCGTCAATGCAGGCTTTCAGGCTCTGACAAAGGTTCAAAACGAAGCTCAATGGTTGGCAGCAACCGATGTCAGCCCGGCCCATGACGCAGGAAGTGAAGTCGCCGGAAAAGCATTCGCAGCCTTCAATGGGAATCCGGCCATCATTACTGAAGCCCGGGAACTATTGACCCACCGCAATGACCTGACAGAACTACAACGACGGCAGCTCGATAGAATTCTGTTGAATGCGGCTGAGGGACCCATGACCAACCCGGAATTGGTCGCGGCCCGGGTGGAAACGGAAACCGCTCAAGCGTCGGCCTTGAATGGTTTCCAATTTCACTGGAATGGAACCAACGCGACGGCGAACACCTTGGACGGAGTCTTGACGACGTCAACGGACCTTTCCGAACGAAAGAATGCATGGGAGGCATCAAAGTTGACCGGGCCTGTTTTGAAGCCGGGTTTGGTCAAGCTTCAGGGTCTCCGCAACGCGGTGGCCCGGGAGCTTGGGCATTCCAATTACTTTGCCCTTCAAGTAGCGGGCTATGGGATGTCGGCAGAGGAAATGGTTCGCCTGAATGACGAGTTTCTTCGCGAGCTGCGTCCGCTTTACCTTCAACTTCATACTTGGGCAAAATACGAACTGGCCAAGAAATATGGTCAACCGGTTCCAAAGCGAATTCCTGCCCATTGGATCAACAACCGATGGGGGCAGGAATGGGACGGACTGTTTCCCGCGGCTTCCCTTGATCGCTACTTTTCCAATCGGTCGCCTGAAAGTATCACGAAGACGGCCGAGCAGTTTTATGTGGGTCTAGGATTTGGTCAATTGCCGAGCAGTTTTTGGGAGAAATCGGACCTCTATCCGGTTCCCAAAGGGTCCGATCGTCGCAAGAATTCGCACGCTAGTTGCTGGCATGTTGACCTCGACCACGATGTCCGCTCGCTGATGAGCATTGAGGCGAATCCATGGTGGTTTTTCACCGCTCACCATGAACTGGGGCATGGATACTATTTCCTTGCCTACACGAGCCCGGAAATACCGCCGCTACTCCGAATTGGGGCGAATCCGGCATTTCATGAGGGTATCGGTGAGCACATCGCATTGGCAGCGAGCCAGGTTCCCTATTTGAAGCAGGTTGGCGTGCTGCCGGCGGACTACGTTGAAGACGAGATTGGAAGCCTGCTCGATACGGCTTTAAGCCATGCCGTGCCGTTCCTTTTTTGGTCGAGTGGGGTCATGACCCATTGGGAATACGACCTCTATGCGGGAGACTTGCCTGCAAATGAGTATAATGCCCGGTGGTGGAAGTATGTGGAGGACTTCCAGGGAATTGAGGCCCCGAATGGTTCGGGCAGTCGCAGTGAGTCCTATTGCGATGCGGCGACCAAGACGCATATTAATGATAATCCTGCGTATTACTACAGCTATGCGATAGCCACGGTGCAAAAATTCCAGTTGCATCAGTATATAGCCGAGAAAATCCTCCACCAACGTCCCCAGTCGTGTAACTACGCCGGGAGCAAGGCGGTGGGTGACTATCTCCACAAGATTTTGGCGGTCGGCGGGACTCGCGACTGGCGGGTTTTGTTGAAGGAGGCGACCGGAGAGGAGCTCAGTACCCGGGCCATGAAGGCCTATTTCGCGCCACTCATGACCTGGCTGGAGGAGCAAAACCGTGGACGCACCATTGGATGGGAATAAACCTGTGGATTCGTTGGTCAGGACGAGCGACCGCGAGCCAACCATCGACGTCACGGCCGCTACTAGGGATTCTGTGTCCGGGTCCAGAAAGGAACCGAGCGAAGGGAAATCCGGCCAAGTGCCATATCATCCAAGCGCGGCGGCCTTGCTGGTGGTGGTTGACAATCTCTGGGCCTTGGAGGATTGGCTGGTCTTGACTTGGATTTTGACCATCCCCTTGAGCTTTTTATCCGTTTTTTTTCCAACCTACTGGCTACAACGCCGTTTTCGCCGGGATTCGCGATTGACGGCGCTATGGAAGGCTCTGCTTTTTGGTTGTATCGCCGCAGTGCCAACATCGGTAACGGGAACACCCATTGGGCTGGCCTTGCTCGCTTGGGCAGGAATCAAGCGGTGAGTGGAATTGACGTCTGGCTGAAGTGTTGTCAACAAGCGTCGTCTTGAGCAGCCTAGCACTCTGTCCATGTCCCGCCGCGCCGTCATTGATGTGGGTACGAATTCGGTCAAGCTTCTGGTTGCCGAAGTGACCGATGGAGAGGTTGTACCCATTTTCGAGGCATCCAAACAAACCCGCTTGGGGCGGGGCCTTTATGCCTCGGGTCTGATGGGGGCGGAATCCATGGCGGCAACGGCGGCTGTGGTCCATCAGTACGCAGAGGAAGCACGGGGGAAGGGGGCGGTAGCTCTGCGGGTGATCGGCACCAGTGCGGCTCGCGAGGCCGGTAATGCTTCGGACCTGATTCAGCTCTTAAGGACGGCATCAGGCGTAGAGCCAGAAATTATCTCGGGAGAACAAGAGGCGAGATGGGCCTTTTCCGGCGTTGCCACTCAGCATGGCCTCGGCCACATGCCGATCCTTGTCTTAGATGTTGGGGGTGGGAGTACGGAATTTGTTCTCGGGCATGACCAAACGATTGTTTTCCAGCGCAGCTTTCCGTTGGGCAGCGTGCGGTTATTTGAAACGTTGGCTCCTGGTGACCACCCAGGCATGGAAGGGTGGGGTCGATGTCGCGTCTGGCTTTGGGACTATCTTGGTCGGGAGGTGGCTCCGGTCTTGGGCCCCGCTTTGGCCAACCTCTTTCCCCGCCGAGTGATCGGCGTTGGCGGAACCACCGCCATCCTGGCCTTGATTCGGCACGAACAGGAGAATTTCGATCGCGAGTTGATCGAGTCGACCGTCTTAACCCGTGAGCACCTGGGCAGCATGGTTCAGGAACTCTGGACTATACCGCTGGCAGAGCGCCGAAAAATCCCCGGTCTTCCTCCAGAGCGGGCGGACGTCATTCTAACGGGCGCTGCGATTTACGAGGCGATTATAGAGTACTTTGGGTTTACGGACCTGCGCATTTCAACCCGCGGCCTGCGTCATGCCGCCGTTCGAGGGTGAAAACCGACGGTTTCCACGAGGGTGTCCAGCGCTTGTTTTCCACCTACGAGCGGGAGCCGGAACATCCGTTGCACGTGGCCCGGCTGGCACTTCAGATTCTAGAAGCGTTTTCATCACAAGTCATTGTATCGGAACAGGATAGGCGAATTATCGATGCTGCAGCAAGGCTGCATGACATTGGTTGGACGGTGTCAGGACCGGGTGGAAGTGGGCATCACAAGGCGACGGCTAGGTTGATTCGCCTGTATAACTGGAGAGAGGTGGGGAGAATGGAAATCGAGAAGTTGGCCATGGTGGCGCGGTATCACCGAAAAGCGCTTCCATCGATGCAGCATTCCGACTACGCAGCGCTTGAAACTTACGATCAACGAATGGTCCGGTATCTCGGGGGGATCGTCCGGTTGGCGGATGCACTGGACCGGCGGCACCTCCAGAAGGTGCAATCGCTGGTAGTGCAAATCGGGGCTTCGACGGTCCGGTTTTTGTTGCAGGGAACCGATGATTTGGAGGCCGAGGTGGAAGCTGCCTACAGAAAGAGTGATTTGTTGCAGCAGGAGCTGGGTCGGCGATTTGAGTTCCAACGGGAATCGTAGGGGAGGTCGAAGGCGACTGGTAGGAAGAGATTCTATCGCGGAAGCCGAAGGCTTCCCAGCTTATAGCCGGTGGTTGAGCGCAGCGACACCACCGGATTACCGAAGAAAAATGCAGCGCACCCCGGAGGGGTGCCAGCAGCCGCCATCTCGACTGACCACATTCTTTCGCCAAGCACCTAACAAAGTAGGATTAGAGCCAACCTACAAATCACCGCAGCAAGTGGCGTGTCCTGGTGGTTGTTCCTGATGTTCTTCTGCGGCGCAGGTAGGTTCGGCTGCTGACTGTGCGTTGAGCCGAGCATTCCGGCGAAGCCAAATCATAACCATGGATACATCAGAAGGCGAGACCCCGGAGATGCGTCCGGCTTGGCCGAGGGTATGGGGCCGGATCCGACCCAGCTTCTGTCGGGCCTCATGGCGGAGGCTTGGGACCGTTCCATAATCGAAGTCCACCGGGATCGCTTGGTTTTCGAGGTCTTGAAACCGGGCGATTTCCAGTTCCTGGCGCTCGATATAGCCGGCGTACTTGATTCGGATTTCGACCTGCTGACGAACTTCCTCGGGAAGGACCGGATGAATGCCGGGCAGGTTCTGGTAGGTGATCTCGGGACGTCGCATCCAATGGGCCAGGCTCTGGGTACCGGAATGGAAGGTTTCCAGGCGGGCCTGCTCCGATTCGATGGTGTCCCACTTGGTCTTGAACAGTCGATATCGATACTCAGGAACCAGGCCAAGCTGGAAGCCGATGGGCGTCAGCCGTTCATCGGCGTTGTCTTGTCGAAGCAAGAGACGATATTCGGCCCGACTTGTGAACATCCGATACGGTTCCTGGGTGCCTTTGGTAACTAGGTCGTCGATGAGAACCCCGATATAGGCTTGGTTTCGGCCTAACACCAGTGGGGGCTTATCCCGAACACGACAGGCGGCGTTGATGCCGGCGACGAGCCCTTGAGCACCGGCTTCTTCATATCCGGAGGTACCGTTGATTTGTCCAGCAAGGAAGAGATTGCGACAGACCTTGGTTTCGAGGGAGGAATGGAGTTGGGTAGGGTCTGAGAAATCGTATTCGACAGCGTAAGCGGGACGTAGAATCTCGGCATTTTCGCAGCCGATGATGGAACGAACCAGGTCGACCTGGACTTCAAAGGGGAGACAGGTCGAGAATCCATTGACATAGATTTCGTCGGTGGCGATGCCTTCGGGCTCCAGAAAAACTTGGTGGTGCTCCTTGTCAGCGAAGCGCACGAATTTGTCTTCGATACTGGGGCAATATCGAGGGCCGATGCCTTCGATGACGCCGGAGTACATCGGCGATTTGTGGAGATTGGCGAGGATGAGTTCACGGGTGCGTTCGGTCGTGCGGGTTAGGTAGCAGGGGAGTTGGTGCCCTTGTTGAGCCAGGATGGAACCGGGAGGATAGAGTGAGGATGAAGCAGGGGTAGTGCGCGATTGTTCCACGTGGAACAATGGGTCATTCCATAAATCCTCTTTCCAATAGGTAAACCACGGAACCGGTTCGTCACCCGGTTGTACCTGGCAGCGGCTCAAATCAATCGACCGGCGGACCAATCGCGGCGGTGTTCCGGTTTTCAACCTGCCCAATTGAAGCCCCACTTCCTGCAGCGAGCCGGAAAGCCCGAGCACAGCCGATTCCCCGGCCCGACCCCCCGATTGTTGATTACTCCCGGTGTGCATCAGGCCACGAAGGAATGTTCCGGTGGTAACCACCACACAGGTTCCCAGGAATTGAACCTCCAATGCCGTTTCTACCCCGAAAACTTGTCCATCCCGATGCAGCAGTCGGACCGTTTGTCCCTGCTTGCAATCCAGATTCGGCTGCCGTTCGCAGACCCATTTGAGTCGGAATTGATAGGCTTTCTTGTCACACTGGGCTCGGGGTGCCCAAACGCTCGGTCCCTTCTTGGTATTGAGCATCCGAAACTGAAGACCGGTGAGATCGGTGGTTCGACCCATTTCCCCACCCAATGCATCAATTTCCCGAGCCAGGTGGCCCTTGGCTAGACCGCCAATGGCGGGGTTGCAGGACATCTGTCCGATGGTGTCCAGATTGATGGTCAGGAGGAGCGTCTGGCATCCCATCCGCGCGGAGGCCAGAGCGGCCTCGACGCCTGCATGACCCGCGCCGATGACGATGACGTCGTAGTGTTTGGGATAGACAAACATAGCCTGACCAATCGTACGAGACGACATACGACTGCCAAGTTTGTTCCACGTGGAACATCGTATTCGGTTTGCGCACCAAATCTGACCAGACCTATCCTACTGGCAATTCTATGAACGTCACTCAAACAGCATTCGGCTCCTGGAGTGGGGGTCGATTCATGAACTTTGGTCAAGCCATCGATGAGGACCGATGGATTCGCTTGGTGCAATCGGCCTACGATCAAGGCATTCGGACCTTCATCACCGCCGATGTCTACGGCCTAGGCAAAGCCGATGAGCTTCTGGGCCGGGCTCTCCAAGGCATTCCGCGCGATACCTACTGCCTCGTCGGCACTGTCGGTCACGATTTCTATGCCACCCGTCGCGATGGGGCCAAGGGCTATCCCCGTTTCACCGATCCGCAGCTACGAGGACCCAAGGACTACGCGGCCTATCTCCGGTCGGCGACGGAAAAATCGCTCACCCGCTGCCAAACTTCCCAATTCGATGTCATCCTCCTCCACAATCCCGATTCCATCGGTTACACGCAGGACTCTGTCTGGAATGGCATGCAAAAGCTGGCCGATGCCGGCCTCACCCGCGAGCTCGGTGTTGCCCCGGGACCCGCCAATGGCTTCACGCTCGACCTGATACTCTGCTTTGAACGGTTTGGTGCCCTGCTCGATTGGGCCATGATCATCCTCAATCCGTTTGAACCATGGCCGGGTTCCCTGCTCCTTCCGGCGGCGAAAAAGTTCAACATTCCACTCATCACTCGAGTCGTCGATTTTGGTGGCATTTTCCACGAAGATGTCCGACCCGGCCACGAATTCGGACATGGCGATCATCGGGTCTTTCGCCCCGCAGGTTGGGTGGATGACGGTTTCGGTAAATTGGAAAAGATTCGCGCCATTGGTGAACGCCACGGCTTAACGGCGCTCCAACTGGCCTGCGCCTGGAATTTGGCCCATGAACCGGTCCGCAATGTGGTTCCCACCCTCATTGAAGAAGTGGGAAGTGGGGCAAAACCGATTGAAACCAAACTCGCCGAATTGGCTGCTGTTCGAAAGGTGGATTTAACGGCAGACGAAATCCAGACCATCGACGAGGTCGGCAATAACCGCGGTTGTATGGCCCTAAAAGGAGCTAATCGGTCCCATTTTGGTGAGCCGTTGCCGGACCATTGGGCTATTACCCCGGAGTTAGACGATGTGGCCAAACGCTGGGGTATCAACCCGGACCGGGATTTGGTGTTACTCCATGGGTGAGGAGGGAGCTCAACTGTGGTCCGATTGCCACCTTCGTCCGCTAAAGGGCGATGGTGGTTGGTCCCAGGGACACGGGTTTGACGGGTCAAAGCCCGGTGGCTGGATGAAATCTCGGCATACCTCTGAAGCGAAGCCTTTAGGGCATGGAAAAGCAATAACCTCAGTTTAACAACCGAAGTGGAATTTTTTTAAGTGTTTGAAAATCAGGGCGGATAGTCAAAAAGTTTGCATCATGGCCTTGACACCGTGAGACACAGCGTGGACCACGCCAAGTCGCAAAGACGCCAAGAAGAATACAGATCCAACAATTTTCGCCTCTCTTTCCTTTGCGTCTTAGCGCCTTCGCGTGACCTAATGGCTTTGCGTCGGAGGCAGTGCGAGGATTGGCCCCTGAAAAGTGACGCAAATCTTCTCGAGTATCGAAAATCGGGCTGACGGCCACCCATCAACCCGTTTTTCGGGAAACAGATAGATTACTTGGCAGCGGTCGGCACCACGGCAGGCTGAATCTTAGGAGCATGCGCGGCTTCGGCAGCCACGGCCGCCGCCAGACGATGAGCAACCGTTGCATCCACAATCTTCTTGAAAATTTCCGGCTTGTCGGACAGCGCTTTGCGGGCCGCTTCCTTGCCCTGCCCAATCAGCTCTCCTTGGAATTGTAGCCAGGCACCCTTCTTTTCAACGACCCCGGCTTCCAAGCCGCAGTCAATCGCGCTGCCTTCCTTGTCAATTCCGTGGTTGAAAAGGATGTCAAACTCGGCCTCGGCAAACGGTGGGGCGACCTTGTTCTTGACGATCTTGACTTTGACATGGTTGCCGATGGCGGTCCCGGAACTGTCCTTGATGGCGTCTTTCCGGCGGATATCAATACGGACGCTGGCGTAGAATTTGAGAGCTTTGCCGCCGGGAGTAGTCTCGGGATTCCCAAACATGACACCGACCTTTTCCCGCATCTGGTTGGTGAAAATGCAGGTCGTCTTGGCCTTGTTCAATAAGGCCGTCAGTTTTCGGAGTGCCTGGGACATCAAGCGGGCTTGCATACCCATTGTTGCCATGCCCATTTCACCTTCTAATTCCGCCTTGGGAACCAGCGCCGCCACTGAGTCAATCACGATGACATCGATGGCATTGGACCGGACCAAGGTTTCGCAAATGGTCAGCGCTTCTTCACCTGAGTCTGGCTGGGAGACGAGCAGGTCATCGAGATTGACCCCAAGCTTCTTGGCGTAGGCCGGGTCGAGCGCGTGCTCGGCATCAATAAAGGCAGCGACACCACCCGCCTTTTGGGCGTTGGCAATGACATGAAGCATTAGAGTTGTCTTACCAGATGATTCAGGTCCAAAAATCTCAATCACGCGACCACGCGGTACTCCACCGACTCCCAGAGCCAGATCAACCGACAGGGCTCCGGTGGGAATGACCTCAATATTTCGGGCTGCATTGGCAGCTCCGAGACGCATGATCGCTCCTTCGCCAAACGATTTGGTGATGGTGGAGATGGCTGCTTCGAGGTCGCGACTCTTGGTGGCGGCTAGCTTGGCGGCTTCTGCGTCAGCGACTTTTTGCGAGTCGGCGCTCTTGGATGATTCGGAAGGTTTCGCGGCGGGCATAAACTTGGGCGTCAAAGATTCGTTGAAGGCAGGCTAGGAGTCGACTGTTTGAAGTCAATTTCCGGATTGCTGCCGAGGCTTGACGTCGACCCTTTCAACTTGAACCTTGAAACCGCTGTATGGGAAAAAACCCCGAACGTAAACTGAATCGCCGCCAAGCCCGCGACCTGGATATCGAAATCGGGTTTTTGGAGGGAGTGGTTCGCCGCGACCCGGAATTCATCGAAGCCTTGCAGGTCTTGGGCGATGACTACACCGAGCGCGGACGCTTGGCCGACAGCTTGAAGGTGGATGAGCGTCTTCGCGAACTTCGTCCCCAGGACCCAAATGTCCTATTCAACTACGCGTGTAGCTTGGCCCTCAGCGGTTCGTTGGAAGAGGCGACCAGTGAGTTGGAACGGGCTCTGGACTTGGGTTACCGCGATTTTCGTTGGTTACAGCGCGATCCCGATTTGGCTGACCTGCGGAAGCACCCGTCCTATCGACGAGTCAAGGCCAAGATCAAAGCGTTGAAGGGCGATGCAACCGCCAAAACAGCCGAAGAGACCGAGAATCCGTAACCTTGTCTGAGGTGATTCCCGAGGTTTGGAACACGGGGATGTCCGCTAGGTCTTGGACTGCTCCAGCCCTCTGGCGCTTTGGAAGCGGCCGTGAAATCTCAGGGGGCGTGTTCTTCAGAGCCCGAGGCGAAGAGCGGTCGAGGACAATCGTAGTCCAAGACACTGCCGCGAGTGAACTGGGTACGGTAGGTCTACCATCTCACTACCGCATTGAAGGAGAGGGCGGAACGGGATTGGAGGTAGGATTATAAGGTAGAACTACTCAAAGGTTCAGCGGCGTGTCGTCGGACCGCACCAATCCCCGCCACCGCCCATTTATTTATGGTCGGTCGACCGATACAACAACCAACGAATGTCCTGTTTGTCCTGAGCAGAGGTTAGACTAGGGCTGAGGAACGGATTTCCATTGGCTTCAACTTTGACGGTCCCGGTCTTCCCCAACCAACGATGGATTTCGGAATGGCCATCGGAGAAGGCGAATCCCCCAGCCCCGTTGTGATAGGAAGCCGGCAGGTCGCCCCAACCAGTGGGGACAGAACTGACAATATCCGTCTTCGGATTATAGGGGTCCGGATTGTTTAGGTAGTAACCATCGTTAATGGAGTCTGGATGTTCGTCCAAAACGACAAACATATCCGTCGGGCGTGCAATATCAGACTCCTTGAGAAACTGGCGAAAGTCGGATGAATACCGGTTATAACCGAGCGTTTCCGGGTCCCCTTTGACGATTGGATCGGTATAAGCACCGAAAAATGCGTTCATCGAGAGACTGCGGGTTCGTGCCGTGAAACCTGCTTTTTTCTGGGCTGGACTCAGGTAGCGGTCCGCTGGACAGAGGTAGGCACCCAGGGATGTTTTGCCCATGTAGGGAGCAAACGGACCTTTGGTCAAATAAGTGAGGTTGGTAACGTATTCGTCCGTTCCCCAGGTCATTACGTTATTGACCCAGTTTCGATAGCCGGTATTGGGGTTCCGAGCGCCCAAGCTAATGGTGGCAGTTGTGGTATCAATTCCGAAATTGTTGACCACTTGGTCGGCGTTTTCAGAGGCGTAGGTTTTCCACGCCAGCATGATTTGGCGAGTGTTGTTCATGCACTGAACCCCCTGCGCCTTTGCCTTGGCTTTGCCCAAGGCGGGCAGGAGCATGCCGGCCAAAATGGCTATAATCGCGATTACCACCAACAGTTCAATCAAGGTAAAGCCGAAAGCAACATAGCGTCGGCCTAAAGAAGGGGAGTTCATGCGAGGATAGGTGTATGGCTTCGCCCATACGGTTATCCCTTTTCAGCAAATAGCAAGTTTTCAGTGACGAACCTGTCAATTATTTTGAATAGGGCTGGGGAGTTTGCTGCATGGCGTGAATAGCGTCGCGTCCCGGACCGTCCCTCCGCCTGCGCAGCGCCTATGTATCGGACCGTCATCTTCCCTCCCTTTCTTCGCTGTCGAATGCTGACGTCTTGGGTGGCCCTATCGCTGTTAGGAATCAACGTTTTAGGCGAATCCCCCAGTACTCGGGCGTTTATTGAGGCCAACTGCCTCGACTGCCATGATACCGAAACCAAGAAGGGCGGGTTGGACTTGGCAACCCTTCCAGTGGACTTGGCATCGCCCAAAGTCTTTGCCACCTGGGTGACCGTCCACGACCGCGTAACTTCAGGCGAAATGCCACCGCCGAAGAAAAAGCATCGCCCGGAACCAAGGGTGGTGGAACGGTTTACCAATCAACTCGCTCGGGCATTGATGGCAGCCGAGACCGAGCAAACGCAGCAGCATGGACGGGCGACGTTGCGTCGGCTCAATCGGTATGAATACGAGGAAACCTTGCGGGACCTTCTCTCGCTGCCGTCGCTGGAAGTAAGAAATTTCCTACCCGAGGACACGGTGGCCAACGGTTTTAACAAAGTCGGCGAAGCCCTGGACGTGTCTCATGTGCAATTGGCACGCTATCTTCAGGCAGCCGATTTCGCCCTCCGATCGGCGATGGCACCCCAGGCGGTGGCACCTACTACCACCACCAATCGCTTTTATGCATGGGACCAAGGAGAGTTTTTTGGAGCCATCCGCCTCGAAGGTCCGCTCGTTCGACGAACCTTTCCGTTGGTTGGACTGGAGCTTCAACGGTCTTTGATGGACATGCCCCATCCGAAACGACTCGAACCGCCATCGGCGGAACGCCGAGAAAAGGAGGCGATGGGGGTGGTGGTCAGCACCTACGAACCGACCGAAGTTCGATTCGGCCAATTCCGGGCTCCCATCACCGGACGTTATCGGTTGAAGGTTTGTGGCTATAGTTTTTGGATGGGGCGACAATACACAAACGTGTTGCGAGCTCGTAGGGATGAACCGGTGACGCTGTATTCCGATACGTGGCCGCGAATTTTGCGGAAATTGGGGAGCGTCGATTTTGGTCCCGATCCCACTATCCGAGAGCTGGAGGTTCAGCTCTTGGCGGGCGAATCTGTTCTGCCGGATGCAGCGCGTCTCCATCGCTCCCGCCCGCCCGATCACCAGAATCCATTGGCCGAAGCGGACGGAATGCCCGGCGTGGCCTTTCAATGGCTGGAAGTGGTTGGGCCGCTTACCGATGATTGGCCTCCCGCAGGACATCAGTTGTTGTTCGGCAAACTGCCGATGGAGAATTGGTCGAGCACCAATGGAACGCCGCGACCGAAAGAAGTTCCCCCAGTCATCGTGCGGTCCGAGCAGCCAGACCAAGACGTCGCACGGTTGATGGCGAGCTTCTTAAAGCGGGTTTATCGAGTGACGCCCCAACAAGATGATGTTTCGCGCTTTGTCGCGGTGATTCATCGAGCCGAAGAGGCGGGCTACCCGTTTACCCAGGCCATGTTGGCCGGCTATACCGCCGTCCTGTGCTCGCCGGAATTCCTCTATTTTCATGAGGCCCATCCCGGGCGATTGGACGATTGGGCCCTGGCGGAACGTCTTTCCTATTTCCTGGCCAATTCAGCCCCTGACTCTGCCCTGAGGCTGGCGGCAGATCAGGGACGCCTTCACCGCGACTCGATATTAAATGACGAAACCGAGCGTCTGCTGAATGCCCCGGGCTCCCGTCGGTTCATCAATGCCTTTCTCGATTACTGGCTGGACCTGCGGGGCATCCCCGTCACCGCACCCGATACCGAGTTGTATCCAGACTATCAATTGGATGATCTCCTGGTGGAATCCATGACCGACGAGACCCAACTCTTCATGGCCGAGTTGATTCGGAGTAATGCCAATATCACCAATCTGGTGTTATCCGACTTCAGCATGTTGAATGAACGATTGGCCCAGCATTATGGGATTCCAGGAGTTAATGGCGTCGCGCTTCGCCGGGTGAACTTGCCCAAGGATGGAATGCGGGGCGGGTTGTTAACGCAGGCCAGTATCCTGAAGGTGACCTCCAATGGGACCTCTACGTCACCGGTCAAGCGCGGTGCCTGGGTGATGAGCCGGATCGTGGGACGTCCGCCACCACCACCACCTCCGAGCGTCCCGGCGGTTGACCCGGATATCCGGGGAGCCACCACCATTCGCGAACAACTGGCCAAGCATCGCAGTCAGGAAGCGTGTGCGGCCTGCCATCGCAACATCGATCCGGCGGGCTTTGCGCTGGAGAGCTTTGATGTCATGGGCGGCTGGCGCGACCGCTATCGAGCGGTTGGTACCGTCGAGCCGGTCAAGGGGATAGGCCACAACGGTGTGTATTATCACTTTGGTTTGGGTCAACCGGTGGATGCCAGCGGCGAACTCCCTGACGGGCGTGGATTCGCAGACGTCCGGCAGTTGAAGCAATGCCTGGCCGCCGATAAAGACCAGTTGGCCAGAAATTTGGCCCGCCAATTGATCATCTATTCCACCGGTGCTCCCATTCGGTTTTCCGATCGGGCCGAGCTGGAAAAAATCGTTCAAAAGAATCGCCGCGAGGGATACGGTATCCGCTCGTTGATCCACGCAGTGGTGCAGAGTGATCTGTTTCGCAACAAGTAAGAAACGAAACCCGATGAAACCAGCAATCGCGCAGTCCATGGCACCTTACATCAGCACCCGTCGCGGTCTTTCGAGACGCCACTTTCTGCGGGGTGCGGGCATAGCCTTGACCTTACCCTTGCTGGAATCGATGCACTCGGTCTTCGCCGGTCCCACCGCCCCAGAGGTCACGCGGGCACCCGAGGCCGTTCCCCGCCGGGTGTTTGCCATTTGCAACAACCTCGGGTTGGTGCCCGACCACTTCTTCCCCACGGCGACCGGTCGTGATTATCCGCTGTCGCCGTACCTGGAAACCCTGCGTGAGCATCGGGACCATTTCACCGTCTTTAGCGGCGTTTCCCATCCCGACGTCGATGGTGGGCATCCGGCCGATAATTGCTTTCTGACCGCCGCTCCACATCCGGGAAGGGGCGGCTTCCGCAATACCATCTCCCTCGATCAATTTATCGCAGAGCGGATAGGTCACCTGACCCGATTCCCCTCCATCAATCTCGGAGTGAACGTGGAGCAAGGGTCCCGCAGTCTCGCCTGGACGAGTTCAGGGGTCTTGATTCCGTGTGAAGAAAAGGCATCGGATGTCTTTCGGCAACTGTTCATGCAGGGGTCGCCGGAGGAGATGCGGAATCAGGTACGCCGATTGGAACTGGGCCAAAGCATCCTGGATGCGGTTGGGGATCAGGCCCGGAGCCTTCAACGCCAGGTGGGCAGCCATGACCGGGCCCGGCTAGACCAATACTTCACCAGTGTAAGGGAATTGGAACACCGGATGCGGATGTCCCAGGAATGGGAAAACAAGCCCAAGCCACAGGTGAAGGCACCGGTGCCCTTGGACCCGGCCAGTCCGAAGGAGTACATGGAAAAGGTTCGCCTGATGTATGATCTGGCCCGGCTCGCCTTCGAGACGGATTCGACCCGGTCGATCGCCCTATTGCTCGACAGCGTCAATTCGCCGGTCATCGATGTGGAAGGAGCGCATATCACCGACGGATATCACAACCTATCGCATCACGGCAAAACGATCGAGAAACTCCAGCAACTCCACGCCATTGATCAATGGCACATGCGCCTGCTGGGGAATCTCTTTGGTGAACTGGCGGCGGTACGCGAAGACGGCCAGACCTTGCTCGACCGGACCATGATCTTATACGGGTCCAACTTGGGCAACGCCAACACCCACGTAACCACCAATCTGCCGACCATTCTAGCCGGGGGCGGATTCTGTCATGGTCAACACCTCGGCTTCGATACCGAGCGAAATTATCCTCTGCCGAACCTCTTTGTCTCCATGCTGCAACGGATGGGTCTGGAAGTGGACAAGTTTGCAACTTCGACGGGCACGATGCGGGGGTTGGAGATGGTGTAGGCGCTGTGGAAGTCCGCCAGGTCGTGGAGTGCGCCAGTCCTCTGGCGCTTTTCACGCTCGACAATCGGTCGGACAAGCGATTATAGAAAAATAAATATGAAAGCCGTGCATCTTCATTCGAACCGGTTCTGACCGACCAACAATCACATGACCCCCAAGGAGCTGGAACAATCCATTCGCTCGCTACTCCAGCAGCCCCTTGCGGATGCAGTCCTCCGGGAACGCCTTGAAACGCTGGCGGTCAACGAAACCTCTTTTTCTGGTTTCACCTGGTTGTTTGGACCGGAACTCTACCGGCGCAACCGGGTTTTCTTTCGCCCGCTGATTTTGTCCCGCTTCAGCACCTTTTTGCTCCTTCCCAAATGGAGGGCAGTGCCGATTCCGTGGAAAGGCGACAAGGGCAAAATCCTGGACGCTTGGCTGGAACGGGTCGACAAGGATGACGATGTCGAGCTCTTCCGGCGGCTCTACGAATGGAGGTTATCAATCATCGATCGGCGGAGCGACAAGGGGGCACGCGACCGCCACGTCCGGACCGAGTTGCAATTACGCTTCGCCGCCGCCAAGACCTCGGGCCAGCGACAAATCGTCCTACGCAAATTTAATCTTTGGTTTGAGCTGGACGAGGCAACGGCCGTGGAACTTTATCAACGGGACCCGCGACTGGCCGCGCCGTTCATCTTAAGTCGGTTGCCGAGCATTTTCGTCAAGCCGGCTCCAACCACGGTGTGGAGGCGACTCATCGCCATGGCAGACCAACAAAAGGACGAGGCATTTCGCTGGCGACTGTATCGGAGGCAAATTCCAACAGCCGAATGGACTCAGGACGTTTCAACGTTGTGCCAAACTATCATTGACGCGGGAGAGCTGTGTCAGGAACTGGAACGGCGGCATCCCGAGGGCTGGGGACATGATTTGAGCGATGGGCTTCTGAAGGCCCTACAACTGCGGGGTCGGGATGTCTTTCCATACCTGATGGGTCATTCGAGTGCCTTTCGGAGGGGGTTATTCGGGCGTGGTGGTTATGGGAAAGCGGCCGATTTCGCGCGTGAGCGTGGCTGGTGGGACTTGTGGGCGGCCTTGGTACGAAGCGGGGCTTCCGACAAGGAGTTCAGTCAAGAAGTCCTGAATCTGGTGGAAAACCGAACGCTGGCGAATGCCGATGTGGTCGCCCGTTTAATCGCGTTGGCCGGAGCGTCGAGTGAGTGGAACTGGCCCGGCTTGGGAATCGCACGGGTTCATAACCTGGAGGAATTGGTGGCCCTGGCCTTGTACGGGCGCTTTCCCGAGTTGGTTCGAGGCCCCTATAAATTACATATTAGCCCCAGTCCGTGGCGAACGGCCTATACCCGTTTCATAGAGCACATGATGGCAGTGAGGGATGATGAACTCATCGATCACCTCGCAAGCCGGTTGGTGACTCGGACTCGCTGGGGTAAATCCGAAGAACTCACTGCCATGGCCGATAAACTGGCGGACCATTATCAAGCGCTGAAAGCCAATGAGGCGGTTTTCTCCAGGCGTGCTGGGATCGTGCTCGGACGCATTCCGGCTTACTCCATCTGGAGGTACAATGTCGTGATCAAGGAGAACCGACTGGCGCGCTTGTTGTTTGAGCGGTCGGCGGCCTCTTACCTGGCCGACCCGCGAAGTATGGCTGACCTGGTGGAGGCAGGGGAAATCCACGTGATGGCGCTGGCCTACCGGGCTTTGGGACTAAAGGATAGTCGAGCCCGACAACAGGCCTCGGCCCATCTGCCATTGCTCATGGGGACGCTCCTTCGCCCGATGCAGCGAGATACCCGGACGTTGGCCTTCGGCGCGTTGGCCAACGCGGCAGATTCGCCCGAATCGGCGCGATTGATTTTGGAGCGGGCCAAGGATGCGCTGAATTTGCCCGACACCCACTATCCCAAGGAGCGTTTGCTCGGATTGATCGCCGATCTGTTGCACCGCTGGCCTGAACTCCGAGCCGCTCGTGAACAACCGGTCATCTTTGAAAGGACAGCAGCATGATTGTCGCCATCGATTACGCCAGCCCCAGCGTGTTTGAATCGACGACAGACCGGGCGTTCCTCGGGATTTCCGCCAATCAACGACGCCCGGTCCGATTCCATGGTCGCTTGATCCGCAATATTCCTCTCTTTCGATTTACCTTGCGTGCGTTGGGGGAGGCGATTTGGTCGAATGATACTTGGAGTTCCGATGGAGAGAGGATGAGTTGGATTCTTGACCCGGTGATCACCGTTCATCCCGACCGGATCTTCTTCGAGGCCTTTAGCCAGGACCAAAGTGTTTACGCCATGGTCATTGCGAATCCGGCGATGTTTGCCTTGGACGGCGACATGACGCCGGGGACGACCAACATCGACTTCACCGCCTGGCTGTGGGGTGCCTTGAATGAGCTGCGGTCGAGTCGGGAAACGTGGCTACGCGTTGGCTCGCAGGGTGTTGAAATCAAGACCAAGGGAGCAGGCGGGCGGTTTGAAAAGAAGGTCGACCTGCCGGACCAGTGGGTACGGGGATTTTTACAAGTCAGCGGGGCGATGGCCATGCCTGGGACCCGGATCACGGTCAGTCCAGCGGACCTTCTCGCCGCCATTCGGTTTCTGCGATACACGAAGGCCCGCGTGTCGCCCCGGGCAGTGCGTTATGAATTCACGCCGGGAGAGGATGCTCGTTTGGTTCTTGAGCCATGGGAGCATACCGTCCGGCTGCGAGGGGCCGAGCATGCCTACACGGAGCCTCGAATCATTCGAACCTGGGGCAGGAGACGATTGAAACTAATCGAGCCGCTGCTTCCCTTCGCAACCAGTGTGGATATTTATCTAAAGGGCCGGGGTCTACCCAGTTTTTACGCCGTGAAGCTGCCCGACTTGACCTTCCTGCTGGGTCTATCCGGTTCAACCGAACAGAACTGGGGCGAAACCGGGAATTTCGATCTATTGGGCGATGCGCGGCAGGTTGATTTGGAAATTCTGGACGGTGTGCAGATGGAGTTGGAGCGGCGCTTTCACGCATCACCTCGTGAATTGGCTGAGGCCCTTGGCCAGACTCCGACCCTGGTGGGGCGGGCGTTGGAGCGATTGTGTCGACGCGGGCGGGCGATGTTCGATGTCGAGTCGCGCGACTTTCGGCATCGAGAGCTCTTTGAGAGCGGAATCGATGAAGAAAAGCTGTTTCCGCCCGACCCGCGAACGGAAGCGGCCCAGGAATGGTTGAGCCAGAAGGCCGTGTCCATCCAACAGTGCGAACCGCAGGAAACGCGCAAAATCAAGCGACTCAAAACGCCCGATGGTCCGACTCAACGCGAAGTCATCTATCGCGATTGGCGGGTGAACGGAGTTGTGGGTCCGGAGACCACGGAGATCGTGGTGGCAGACTCCGGGCGAATCATTTTCGGGACCTGCGGCTGCCCATTCTTTCAAGAGAATTTGCTCGGCAAAGGTCCGTGCGAGCACATGATCGCTTTATTCCAAGCCAGTCATGAACGCCGTCGGGATTTGCCGACTTCGCAGGCGGTCTCCCCGGCGATTCCATCAAGCACGGGGGCTGACGATAAAGAAGAAGGCTTTGACACCGAAGAGGGAGAGGAGGAAGGTGAAGATAAATAAGGCCCGGCGGCTGAGGATTAGCCAACCATGCTGCGGTGTTTCGCCGCAGTGGAACCATGTCCGCCATACAACGCCAGGGTTCCCAACGTGCGCAACGTCGGGAGTCCCTGAGTCCAGAGCCTCGGAAGTAATCCGTCGCCGGGTCTTATTTGTCTTCAAGCCAATCCCGGCAATCGTCCAAAACGAAGTGTGTCTCATTACGAATGACCCAGGCGCTCCCAAACGTCCGCCAGGTCTTATCACGGACTGCGCCAGTCCTCTGGCGCTTTGGAAAGGGGTGCTCAATGCACGGCGGGCGATAGGTCACTCATGCAGCCAAGGCAAATAGGGGCAAATCGCGCGGAAGCGGGACAGAATAGATCGAACCCATGAAGCTAGTTGCCTGGTTCCAATCGCTCTTTGGTAAAGCACCTAAACGCGATGTATCGCGCCTCTCTACGGGCCTAGATTCAGCTCCCTTGCCCGTCGATGCCGTGGAGGAGACGGTCGATACCTCCGGCGGCCCGCTGAAGGAACATCATCGCCGACGAGCCCTTCGGGATCGACGCCTTCTTCCGAAAGTAAAGTCTCCCGCCCGACAGTTGGGTTTTGCCAAGAAAAAGCGGGTGATGTCGGCGGAGGAAGCCGGACGTTTGTTCGGTGGCACGATGCGCACACGAAATCGGAATCTGCGCGACCTCCTAACCGATGAGGAGCAACTGGCCCGATATGGTTTGCCGTTGTGGAAGACCGAAACCGATATCGCCCATGCGCTGGGTATCTCGATGAAGGAACTGTGGTTTTTCTCCATTCACCGCGAGCGCGAGCGGCATAACCACTACGTCACCTTTGCCATACCCAAACGCAGCGGTGGACGCCGCCTTATCCTGGCACCCAAGCGGCGATTGAAGCGAATTCAACGAAGCTTATTGGCCTTGTTGGTTGAAAAACTTCCCGTGAGTGATCATGCCCATGCCTTTCGTCGTGGCCGAAGTATCTGCACGGGTGCCGAGGCCCATGTCGGTCAGCAAATAGTTTTGAAATTTGATCTGAAAGATTTTTTTCCCAGCGTTACCTTCGCCCGTGTACGGGGATTACTTATCGCCTGCGGTTACAGCTTTCCGGTAGCCACGACACTGGCGGTCTTGATGACCGAGGCGGAACGTCAACCGGTGGCAGTTGAGGGACAGGTGTTTCATGTTCCGGTAGGACATAGGCATTGTATTCAAGGCGCGCCGACCAGTCCCGGACTCTGCAATGCTTTGGTCTTGCGATTGGACCATCGTTTGGCGGGCATGGCGCGAAAACAGCAGCTCAACTTTACTCGCTACGCCGATGATTTGACCTTCTCGGGCAATATCGATCGGGCGACCGCCCGCCGGATTCGAATCACGGTGGAAAACATCGTCAAAGAGGAGGGATTTACCATCAATCGGGAGAAAACCCGGCTGACCGGTAAAGGCGGCCGCCAGACGGTGACTGGCGTGGTGGTAAATAAAACCTTGGGCTTGTCACGCCAGGAACGGCGGCGGATGCGGGCAGCGGCCCACCAACTTAAAACCGGGAAGGCCGGGGAATCGGACGCCAAACGGGAAGCTTGGCTGGAGGGTAAATTGGCCTACCTGCACATGCTTAACCCCCAACAGGCGGAGGCAATCAGGAAGTAGTTTGGTTTCGCTGTCTAATGGGGCAACACGAAGTCCGCCAGGTCGTGGAGTGCGCCAGTCCTCTGGCGCTTTGGAAAAAGGCCATGGAAAGGAAAGCAACCGAGAAACAGTGGCGGGGTCTTCCTGTTGGGAGGCCCAAAGCGGTAGAGGACAACCGCAGTCCAAGACGCTGCCGCGCGATCGGGCTTAGCATTATCACGCTTGTCATTCAGGTGACCAATAGAAACACTTTACTCATGAACTCTGGATCATCTCCGCCTGCTACCAGCCCATTTGCTTTTCGGGGTTGGGAACTATTCCTTTCTTATTCCCGCAAGGACGATCAGGACGGGAGCCGGGGTCCCGGGACCGGCTGGGTGACCGCCTTTGCCAAAGAACTAAAGGCACGGCATCAAGGCTATTCCCGCCGGGAATTGCGCATCTTCTTTGATACCGAATCCATTGACGCCGGACGCGATTGGCGGCGCGTCCTTGGGGAGGGGTTGCGTTCGTCACGGCTTTTT
>CAILNN010000052.1 GCA_903835555.1 uncultured Verrucomicrobiota bacterium | reverse complement strand
GTCAATGCGGCGCTATTGAAGTCAAACGTGAGCTTGTCGGGACCGACAAAGGACCCTTTTTGGGACGCATCGCGATTGACCACTTCATGCAGAGCCCAATGCAGCAGATGGGTAACGGTATGATGGCGCTGGATGGCATTGCGGCGGGAGCGGTCCACCTGAACGGTCACCTGAGTTCCTACGGAAGGGGCCTCGGCCCCTTCCAGTAAATGAAGCCATGTGGGGCCACTCTTTTGGGTTTGAGCCACACGCCAGAGCTGTCCGGCTCCAATCAACTCACCCGCGTCACCCACTTGGCCGCCCATTTCAGCGTAGAAGGTGGAAGCGTCCAGCACCACGGCGGTCTTGTCTTTCAATTCCAGGACTTCCAGAACTTGGGCTTGAGTCTCCAATAAATCATAGCCGATGAAGCGAGTGGGGGTCTTGGTTTCGAGTTGTGAGAGTTCGATGACCTGACGCTTTTGGGCTGCCTGGGCCTTGGCGCGTTGCTGAGCCATGTGGGAATCAAATCCATCGCGATCAACCGAAATCCCGCGCTCACGAGCCATGAGTTCGGTCAGGTCGAGGGGAAAGCCGTAGGTATCGTACAATTCAAAGGCGAGTGCCCCGGATATTCCATTGGCTTCACCGGACTGGAATCGTTCATTAAAAAGGGCGATGCCGCGGTCCAAGGTCTTATTGAAGGCTTCCTCTTCAATTTTGAGGACATCCTTGACCTGCTGATGGCGTGAGCGGATTTCGGGGAAGACGTCGCCCATGGTGGCGGCGAGGACATCCACCAGTTTGTAAAAGAATGGGGCTTTGAAACCGAGTGATCGTCCGTAACGGACGGCCCGGCGAAGAATGCGACGCAAGACATAATTGCGTCCAGTATTGCCCGGTTGAATACCATCGGCGATGGCGAAGCTGAGAGTCCGGATATGGTCGCCTATGACGCGGAAGGCGACGTCGATGATCTCCTGCTCGGTATCGCCCGTACTGCCGGGTTTGGGCAGAGTGGAGCCGTAGCGACGTCCGCTCAGTTTTTCCAATTCATCGAAAATGGGTCGAAAAATGTCGGTCTCATAATTCGAAATTCGGGCGTTGGCGAAGTCCTTGAACCCTTGGGTCCCCTGGATAATGGAGGTGACGCGTTCAAAGCCCATGCCGGTATCCACGTGTTGGGCCGGGAGGGGCGAGAAGGTACCGTCCGGGTTGGCGTTGTATTGGATGAAAACCAGGTTCCAGATTTCAATACACGATGGGCTGCCACGGTTGACGAGCTTTCCGGCGGTATCTCCGGCGGGTGTCAGGTCGATATGCAACTCCGAACAAGGCCCACAGGGACCAGTCTCGCCCATCATCCAGAAGTTGTCCTTCTTGTTACCATTGACGATATGAACAGCGGGATCGAGGCCGGCGGCCCGAAATTTTTCGGCCCAGAAGTCCCAGGCCTCCTGATCGAATTCGGAAGGATCGCCTTTGGTCTTGTCGGGGCAATAGACGGTGGCGTAGACGCGATTCTTGGGAAATTTCCAGACACCGGTGACGAGTTCCCAAGCCCATTCGATGGCATCCTTCTTGAAATAATCGCCGAAGGACCAATTGCCCAACATCTCGAAAAATGTGTGGTGATAGGTATCGAGACCGACGTCATCCAAGTCGTTGTGCTTGCCACCTGCACGGATGCATTTTTGCGTATCGGCGGCCCGGGTATCCAATCCGGGAATGGCACCCGGCAGTTTGGAAGCATCGGCCGTGCGTTCGCCCAGGAAAATGGGAACGAACTGGTTCATGCCGGCGTTGGTGAACAACAGGTTTGGGCTGTCGGGCATCAGGCTCGACGACGGCACGATGCTGTGCTGACGGTTTCGAAAGAAATCGAGGAAGCTTTGACGGATTTCGCGACTGGTCATGGGAAAAATAAGCGAGATTCTTGGAAAAGGCGGTTAGAAGAAATGTTTAACGGGAATGGCCAAGCCAGCGGACAGCGTTCTCAACCACGCGGATGGCATTGGCGTCCTGGTAGACAGGATAGATTTCGTGGCCGGGACGAAAATAGAACACATGCCCCTGCCCTACCTGCCAAACCATGCCGCTGCGGAACCATTCTCCACGGTCCCAGGTTTCCTCGAAAACAACGTCATCGGGGGGCGGGACGTGGAACGGTTCATCGTACATTTCGGTCTGGGCGACATCGAAATGCAATGGTAAACCGGCGGCAATTGGGTGTTGCGGCAGACGGACATGGATGTGGCCGGGTTGGCCATCCGGACGGTAGGCAGGAAAACAGCAATTGGGGAGAGTGAGACGAATCTCGACCGGACCGGTTAAGGGGCGTCGGTATTGCACCCAGGGAGTTAGACGGTCGGTTAGCTTTGGGGCTACCCGGAGGTTAGAGTAGGCATTGGTTTCGACAAAAACTGCTCTTGCCCGCTCCTCGGGAGCCAGGCTGCGGAGGGCATCTGCACGGGCACGAATGTTCATGGCCTCCATGAAAGGGGCGGACCAATGGGCTGAATGGAGGGCGATCAAGGACAGTTTGCCGGATTCAATTCGGCGGGCGATGGACCGACCCTTTTCCGGGGTGATTTCGCCATTGCGAACGTGTCCCCACCAGACCAAGACATCGCAGCGGTCGAGGGTGGCGTTGTCCAGGCCTTGGTCGGGGTCGGCCAAACGGCGGGTGGTGACGGTGAAATCAGCATTGGTGCGCAGATGCGATGCGATTTCCCCGCCGAGAAAATGAGGATAGACGGTCTGTTGCTGAGGCTGCTGTTCATCCCAGACCACCACGCGAATTGGTTCTGCGGCAGATGAAAGGACAGAGCCTAGCCAAAAGCAAAGAAGGCAGACAATGGGGCTGACCGGGCTCCCGAAGCGTGAGCGGAGGAAGCCTCTTGGGACAGGCAAATGGATGATGACCTTCATTTGGACGGGAAGCTTTAACCGTCAGCGATTCGGAGGACATCAAAAATCGTCGCGCTGAATTCCATTGGTTCTCTTGTACCAACTGTTGCAGATTGACGCCGAGTGAGCGTTGACCCGAACCAAACGCCTCCATTGCCCCGGAATTTTGGTGGATATGAGCTGATGGAGGAAATCGGCTCCGGTGGCATGGGTGTGATTTATCGAGCCCGACAACCGGGCTTGGACCGTCTTTGCGCCGTCAAGATGCTCAAGGCCGACGGGACTGAGAAAGGCTGGAGCGAAGAGCAGTTACGGGCGGAAGCCAAGGCGGCGGCGAGCCTCGATCATCCGAACATCGTCGGAATCTTTGAGGTGGGGCAAGCCGAAGGTCGGTTGTATTTCTCGATGGAGCTTGTTGACGGACAAGACCTCACACGTTTTGTCCGGGGGCGGCTACTGACTTCCAAGGTGGTCGCGGGCTATGTCCGGAAGATCGCCGAGGCCGTCCATTATGCACACGCCAGGGGAATCCTGCACTGCGACCTAAAGCCAGCCAATATTCTGATTGATCAGCGGGACGAACCACGGATTACCGATTTTGGATTAGCCCGGCGCATTGGATTCGATAGTGCCAAGAGCCGTTCCGAGTATGGGGCGGGCTCTCCCAATTTCATGGCTCCGGAGCAGGTATCAGCCAAATCCGGTGCCATCGGGGTCGGTACGGACGTTTTCGGGATTGGGGCGACGCTCTACTATTTATTGACCGACCGACCGCCATTTCGGGGAGAGAGCTTAACTTCCACATTGCAAGCGGTTGTCGAAGGTGACCCGATCCGCCCCCGAACCTTACGCCCGGGGATTCCGATTGACCTCGAAACTATCTGTCTAAAATGCCTGGAGAAACGACCGGTACGGCGATACCACTCGGTAGCAGAGGTCGTTGAGGAATTGGACCGGTTTCTGGAGGATATTCCGGTCAAGGCGCGTCATATCACCGATATCGAGCGAGGTTGGAGATGGGCTCGCAAGCACCCCGTCATGACTGGAATGGCGCTGGCAATCGCCTCGCTGGTGGCGACCGTGGCGATCGTTTCCAGCCTGGCGACCCTCCACATCAACCGTCTCCTCGAAATGGCACAACAGGACGAGCACCGGGCACGAGCCAGCGAATTGGAGACCCGAAGAAATCTATATACCTCGGGCATCACCCTGGCATTTCAAGCCCTGGCCGAAGGAAACAATGAGCGGGTCAGGGAACTATTGCAGAGCCTCCGCCCAACGAGCGAATCGACCAATGATCTTCGGGGATGGGAATGGCGTTTCCTGTGGGGTCTCAGTGCCCCGGATGAATTACAAGTCGTGGCGGACAGTGGTGCCACGGTGGGGTCCATTCACTTGATGTCTGGCGGTCGCGAGATACTGTCCAGCGACAATAGCTTTCATGTGAAGCGGTGGGAATTGGGAACTGGCCGTCAGCTACAAGATTTCCAACCACATGCCGCATCGTCGGTACTGAGTTTGCTCGATCCGAGGGAACGATGGCTGGCGGTCACGGACCGTGAACCCCAGGCGAGGGCGAACCGGGTCCGATTGGTGGATCCACGCACTGGAACCAAACTGATTGAATTTGACGGGGTTGGCTTTTCCAACCCACGGGCGGCATCGCCGGACGGTGAAGAGCTGTGGATGGTGAATGGACAGGAGGCGATCGCTTATTCAACGGAACGCGGTACACCATTGCGACGCATCCCGTTTGGCGCGGAAAATCCTCAGCGAACATTTACCATTAGTTCTGATGGACGGTGGGCGGCTTGGGGATTGGATGACGGGCGGGTGGTTTTGGGGGACGCACGCACGGGACAAACGCTTCACACCTTTGAGGGCCACTTGGTCAATCCGCCTTTTCCTACAGAAGTGGACGCCCTGCAATTCTCACCGGACGGACGGTTTCTAGCGAGTGGCGCAACCGATGGAAAAATCAGGTTGTGGGATATCGAAACTCGTCGGGCAGGTCCAGCGCTGACCGCCCATCCAGATTTCGTCACCACGCTCGCATTTTCAGGAGATGGACAACACTTATTCAGCAGCGGGCGTGACCCATTCTTGAAGATTTGGCACATGCCCGAAGGAAGGCTGGAATCCACCCTTCGCCATCACTCCGGCGTCATCCATAGTGCGTTGTTCCTGCCGGACGACAAAGAACTTCTAACGGCCAGTGAAGATGGCAAAATACGTCGTTGGCCGGTTCAGGCACCCGTCCGAGCGGAAGTATTCACCAACCTACCGCCGTCTTATGGGATGGCGGATTTCACACCCGACGGACTGCATTTTGGCTGGAGTGAGTCCACTTCATCGGGTGGCAAAGGGGGCGTCCAGCCGGTGTTTGGTGCGCAATCGTTGTTCGATTTTAACGGAGACACGAACGTCTTGGCACGCGCCATCGTCATTCCGAAAGGAGAACCGGGATGGGTAGCCACCTACCGATTTGGGGGAGTCGTGCGCATTGAATCCATGACTGGAGGGAAGGTTATGGAGCGGCCAATCACCAACTGGATCACCATGCCCTTTGGGGGTTCCTCGTCGGCTTCCTTTTCAGCCGATGGCCGACGACTCATGATCGCAGACCTTTATAATGGGATTCAGGTTTTTAGCATTCCCGACCTAAGGTTGATTCGGCAAGTCATCGGACGGCGGTTTGAGGCAGCTGCATTGTCGCCGGATGGCCACTGGTTTGCCGGCGTACAATTGAGCGGTGCCTCGGTCATTGGCAGTGTGGATCAAGACCTTAATCATTCGGTGTCACCCGGAGCGTTGCAGGTACAAGCTGTTGTCTTTAGCCCGGACGGAACCGAGGTGGCGTTTGGGTCAATGGCCGGCGAAATCCAGGTCTATCGCGTTACCAGTGGCGCTCGTATCGGGACTTTTCATGCCCCGAGCTCCGGTATCGTGAGTGGTGCATTTTCACCGGACGGCAAACGATTGGCGGTGGGAAGTATCGAGGGGATTATTTACTTCTGGGACCTCAGTACGGGTCGCGAATTGGGAGCTTTCCACCCGGATTGCGGGATGGTCGGGGGCATTCGGTTTGCGGAAGATGGGGGACTTATCGTGTTGGGGTCAAAGGCCCACTGCCGATGGAAAGTGCCGACCCTGGCGGAGATAGACGCTCAAGTTCAGGCTGCGGCTCGCAGGGGGTGAGGTTGTCCCCTACCGCTTTTTGCCTCCGAACCGGTAGAGCCCGCGAGTGACTCTCGGTCACCATCCATTTCACGGCCGTTTCCAAAGCGCCAGAGGGCTGGCGCAGTCCAAGACCCGGCGGACATCCTCTTGCTCGACAACTCGGGAAACACCGTGGATTTTGGTAACCCCACTTCATGCCAGCGGAATGAGAGCTTATAGCCGGTGGTGTCGGTACGCTCAACCGCCGGCTACAAGACTGGAAAGTCTGCGCTATGTCGTGCGGGGCCACCATTTTTCCATCCCAACCATCACTCAAAGCGCGAGGTCAAGAGTCCTGAGTCTGCGGTAAAGCTAGTGTTACGGTCGGGGAAGATGGATTGCAGAAAGCCGCGAAAATTTCTCACGCAAGCCGGGGCTGATAAAGGCCGTCTGGATTGCATTAAACTGGATACGGAGCAGGTCTAATCGGGTTAATTCTGGACAAAGGATGGATGCGAGTTGTAAATTCTCGGTGAGGTTGGCTGACGATATTCCGATGTTATCGGTATTGACTGTCGCGCGAATCCCCTCGTCGAGGTACTTTTTCAGGGGATAACGTAACGAAGTGCTATTACCCGTCTCTGGAGGCCGAAAGCCTTTAATTTGGCTGTTGGCATACGGACACATCTCCACGCCAATACCGCGATCAGCAACGGATCGCATCAACTCAGGCGAATCAATCAGATGGAGGGCATGCCCAAGGCGACGGGCATTCAGATCAAAAACGGCACGCCAAATTCCCTCGGCATCGTCGTTTTCACCCGCATGCACAGTCAGAGCCAGCCCGCATCGATGAACGCCGGTGAATTCTTCCCGAAAATAGTGAGCACGTGTTTCAGTCGACTCATAGCCAGCCAAATCCACCCCCACAACCCGGCACTCATTTTCCGATGTCCAATGTTCAGCAGCAGAAACGGCCAGAGCCAAATGCCGGGATATGGCTGCGCGAAAATCTCTTTTTTCGGTCTTGTCCCGACGAGTTGCGATCAAGATTAAATTCACATGACACATCCACGATCCGTCCGCTCTGGCGTTCTTGATGGCCGTGCTAAAGTGCTGGCGTACTTCCGACAAAACATCCCAAGGGGAGCGACCTAACTTTGGGTCCGTGTAATTGGCAGGAGAACAACGAACTTCGGCATAGAGCACCCGCTGAGATTGAAAATGGGAGTACAGCAATTCGCACTGTCGCTGGAGACAACCGGGGTCTCGAAGAAGTTTCGTGCCGTTGGCATCGCCAAGTTTCATATACTGCGCCAGAGACACAGGTGCGAGGGGACGCGGCCAACCAGGGATGAACTCGGGTGGCATTAACAAAGGGAGGGTGCTGGGGTTACTCGCGGCGGCGCGAACGGATTGCAGGTCATCACCGTCCGTGGCAAAACCACCCAGGTGACAATGGAGCTCCACTTTGGGGAGAGCGGTAATCCACTCCATGTCCCCGGTCGGTTCGACGGAGCGGCGCAGCCAATCGAGATGGGCCGGAGCCCAAGTGGCTAAATGGGGAAACGGGAGATCGGCCATCCGTTCCCAGGCAGAATCGATATTCTGACTGCGTTCAACCAAGCTTCTCACCCGCACGGTCAATTGCAAATCGGGTGCCTGAGCGTTGCAGACCACGGCATCTGACCAGGATTTCGTCAATGGGAAGAGCTCTGATGATTCGTGGCGGAGTTGGGGCCATCCGGACTCTGGTCCCAATCGAATCCAATGCAGCCGCCCCTGGTCCCGGGCTTCGAGTATCTCGGATGGATTTTCTGGGTAGACATCCCTCTTTCCATCCAGAGAGCGGATCGGGTCACATATCACGTGAAACACCTCTGCGGCACCAAACAACGCGGCGGTCTTTTGCATCGAGGCGGCGATGGTCTTAAAGCCACCAGCCAGGCAAACCCAGGGTAAAGGCCCTCGTGAATGCTGGAGGTACCAGCGATACAAGACCTCTTCAAAGCGAAAATGATCCTCTTCAGAATTAAAATCAACGAACTCAATCGCCCGGGTCAAGGTGAGATGGACATCAGGATAACGATCGCGAAACCAGGACATCACCATCTCGATTCGTGGCCTGGCTGTGGTTAGGACATGAACTTCCGCGAAATCAACGTCTGGAAGGAGAAATGCCTCGGGAACGACGGCCTGGCTCGTACCGAGCGAAATGAGGAGAATGGGTTTGCTGGTCTCGTGCATGGAAAGGTGACGGGGCGACATCGCCCCGCTTGATTCGATGGCCCGTGAAGGATTGCGACAAGTCAATCGATTGTTTTTATCCCTCTCTTAACTCATCGATTTCAGGGACGACCCCGGGAGGAATCCACTGAAGAGCCTGAGGATGGCGTTCCACGATCCGAGCCAAATCGAGCCGGTCCTTCTGGCGTTTGGTGGGGCGTCGAGTACCATCGGTGGCCGCCCAAATCTTTCCCTGCACCAAGTCCTTGAGAGAGGCAACCGGCAACTTGACTCCAAATATTTCCGCCTCGGTCGCACGTGATGGAAAGGAACCGTAGCGTTGATTGATCGTGATTTGAATTCGGAGGCGGCTACCTGGCAGTAGAGCGTTAATCGAATGTGGATGCATTTCGACGATAAATCCGAGGGCCTGAAGAGCCTCGGAAACTCCGCCCCCAGCGGCTATGGCGAAGTCGGCATCCAAGGTGACCATGGGTTCAGCAAACTGATTCACGGCTAATCCGCCAATCAGGCAAAATGGTTGGCCAGTGGAACGCAAAGCCGTTACCACCAAGCGGAGATCATCGGGGCTACCGGTAATTCCGGCAAAGAATTCAGCTTCAGACATCATGACGGGAGCACAAACTTGAGTTAGAAAGCTGACTTCGAAACGTATCACGTCAATATCTGCCTTTTGTATCCAGAATGATTCAAAGTATCCTCTCCGAGAATCCGTTGATGCGGTGCTTCCAACAACAAAAGGCGTAGTTGGCCGTCGATTTTGACAGGACGGAAATGAAGTACACTGGCCTGCCTAGGGTCGGCCGAGCCCAGAACGTTTGGTGAGGTTCCATTCCTTCCCGCGCTGATTCCCAGCCCCTCGCTTTTCGATCTGAAGCGATGCTTTAGCTGATATCCAGCGTCCCCAACCAGTTGCTTCCAAGATGTAAATGGCTTTGGGGAAAGCTCAGTCCGGAATCCACATTTGCGCAATTGATTCTCCTTTTCGGACCAGGTAGCCGAAGTTAATGCACATTCCATACAGGCAAAGGCACCCGCCGCGCGAGTCGTGCGAAATCCGATCGCTCCAACGGAGAAAAACATATCGACCGCCAAATCCACCGAAGCCTTGAGTCGTTGATCGATTGGCTTGCTGTAAGTCAACGAGATCACGCCGGTACTTCCTGGCGCAAGCGCAGCGCCAGATTTGAGACGACCGGTTCGTCCACAGAAGAAGCCAAGTAGATAGGCGGAGCGATCCATACCTTGGCTTTGAATACCTTCCCACCATCGATCCTCGCCCCCCTTGGATGAGGCAGCGGCTCGAATGATGACCGAGGAGCCAGATGTCATGGATTCATGAACGCTGCCAAACACGGCTGCCTCATCCTCTTTTGTTCCGCACATGGCGCGAAACCACCAGCGAAGCTGGCCGCGAATTGCGGAGGGACGAAGTTCGGCCCGTGTTTGGTCGGCTCCTGCACAAAAGCAAGGAGTCAAAAACTCCAGATGAAAGGTCTTGGATATCATGGCATTTTCCCTTCCTTTCCGTCCGCACTCGGATGCATTTTCTTACTTAACTCACGAATCGCCTGAGCCACCTTTGCAAGCTTGCCGCCTTTCGACTCTTTTTTCTTGAGCTCATCCCAATACTTTCGACGAGAACTCCTCTCTTCTGGTGATTTCCGGAGTGCCCGCACAATCGCCCGTTGCTCGGATTCATCCCTCTGGACAAATGACTCGAAGCGTCCTCGAAATTGATCGTCATTCATCTGAGACAGTTTGAAGTCTTCGATTTGTTCCGGATTCAGATTGGCGGTGGCAGCCTGGAACTCTTCCGCCTTTCGCTTTTTTTCGGCTTCAGCGAGTTTTTGCAACTCAAGCTCTTTGGCGCGTTTCTGCTCCGCTTCGCGCGCTTTTTGAATATTTTCCAAGGTCCGTTCGACCGCGCGATGGCCAGCATCGGTCGCGGAAAACCAACCGTATCCGGCATTGGTCTTGGCACCGAGACCAAAAGCAGCAAGTCCAGTAGCCAGCCACGTTCGAGCCCAACTCAACTCTTCCGATCCCCCGATTCGGATTGGAACCAAGCCTAGACCAAAAACATGCCCTGCGGCAACAGCCGGAAAAACAACCGGATTTGGTTCTTCATCATCGGTCGCAACTTTTCTAGAACCGGTGTAATAATCCCGGTGATGGCAGGTCACAATGTCCAAGTCCAATTGACCTAAGTGGGGGACTTCAATCTCAAGACCCTCGACGATTCTCGACGCCCCGAGATCGACCGGGTATCCGGGAAGAAATGAAATCCCACCCGTTCTTGAATCAAAATCTTTGCCGAAAAAATTGGCCTGCAATTGTGCAGAAATGTCTGGCCACAGTTTAGCCCCGCAAGCCCATGCCCAGTCTGACGTCGGCCCCCATTCCGAGTCCGCCCAACCGAACACCCTTGCGGCGGCCTCCAAGAGCTTCAAGGGAGAAGCAAATGGTGCACAGACCGGCGTCAAAAGATCGTCGACTTCAGTAGGCTTCACGTCCGTTGAACCGCCTGCCAGGAACCATTCCCGCAAGGCATGCACGACCGTTCGCCGGGCACACCCCTTTAGTGCACTTCCCGGTAAAAACGGAAGGCCGAATCGGTCCAAACAAAGGCCTGCATTTTCCATGACACCGCCAGACATGTTCAGCATCAAGCGGGAACGCAATTGAACATAGAGCACCGAACCACCGTGTCTTACCAGGTCTCGCCCCAAAATGGACGACCAATTCCTTGCTTTGATTAATTCTGGAGCTCTCTCGGTAAAGGACCTTAGAAGTTCAAGACGGCCCTGTTCCTTTGCCTGAGGATCGGCAAATCGATCAAAAAGGAGCGACCGGCACTTGCAGTTTCCTGCACGCTCTCCGAGGACTTGACTCGTATCTTTTGAAAGCGAAATGGCCATAGGTTAAATTGAGAAGTAATATTGGCTTACCAAAATGGTTTCGACCGAATAGCCAGCGAATAAATCGAACGAATCCGGTGCTCGGTCAGCATCGCCACTGAGATTTGTCATCAGTCCCGCTTGTCTTCGTCTCCCGCCTTCAGCGTGAATCTCTTGACATATCCGATAAAGGCGAGTGCTTCTGAGGTCGCTCGTTGCAGGTGAATTGAATCTGATTTGGCAAGAGCTTTAGTCATGTCTTCCGAAGTCTTACATCCAGCAAGCACGGGAATACCAATCAGGGGATTTGCCAGATGGAGAGCGACTCCGTCAAAAACGGATTTCATTTCAGGCCGCTTCCAAGAGCCTTGTTCTTTTTTTTCGGACGCAAAGGCGGCGGCAGCGAGAAAACCATTGGTGAGAATCATCGCGGGCAGTTTGGAGACGGCAGCCTTGGTCGTTTGCTCCGCTGTAACAAGTGCTGCAGCAGCCCGGAGTTGTTCAAGATTTTTCATAAATGCGTCGCATGATTCAGGCAATCCGAACGGAACAATAGCCAAGGCCAGTCGAAGCGTCGCCGCCAAACTGGAAGCTTCGCCCACCTACTTTTCCCTGAAACACCTCCAGTGCACGATTTGCCGGTCTACGCTCGGCGTTACCCCGGTTGGCGGTTCGCTCCTCAAAGCCATTGAGGATTGAGTAGAAAAGGGTTTCGCTAGGAACGTTTTCCTGGTTGAACAAAGCGCCGGGCTCCGCTGTCCCTGTCGCGTCGTTGATGCGGACATGCTGCGCAATTTCGCAGGTGTTTTGGGCAAAGAAACTCATCATGCCATTACTGACGATCACCACCCGCGAACTGACTTCCTGCCACACAGGATCATCCGGCAAGAGTCGTGCTAAAGCGTCACCAAGCTGGCTCAAACCCAACCATGGAACGGGGACCAGCCTAAACGTATACTCTTCCAGAACCAAACGACCTTCAAGAGCCAACTTGCTCTCCTTTCCGGTATCGAAAACACCCTCTTCATCACTTGGTTCTTTCAGGTCCTTTATCACTTTTGCATCCAGTGCCCCATCGCGCACGGCCCGATGAAGGATCAGCGGACTTGTGATCCAAGCAAAGCTGCCGCGAGCTGAACGAATTGGAAAGGCCAGTAATCGCGCTTCTGAAAACTGAAGGGCACCGGCAGCAGCATGCTTATCGCTGTCAGATCCAAAAAGCCACGCGGCATCCGTCGCTGCGCCTTCCTTGGTTACGCGCACGCGACGAAGCTTTCCGTCCTCTGGCTTCCCTTCTTCCAGCAACTCTCCATTCCAAGCATCGGCAAATGTACCCTTGAGACTCGACGCCGGAATGAGCGGAAATCCGGTATGCCGCTCGCGAATAATGGGTTGATCAATGGCCCCGACGCTGGAACCGGCTCCGACGTGGAGCGGCGTCCGGGTGAACAAGTACAAGATGCGTTTGTCGTTCATGTGAATGTTATCGTTGATACGTTCAAAAATGTCAGTGGGAGGTATGTCCGGGGATGTCGGCGGTTTCCGGGAAGAAGTCCCAACCACCACAGACACCCAAGCCGAAGCCTTTTTCACCCATCAAGGTGCTGCGCCGATGGACGATGGTGGTGGGCTGGGTTTGGTCTCCATGCCAGTTGAGGACAGCGGCCAGCTTTTCCGCGTCTTCTTCGGTATTGGCCTCAAAATAGTAAATGGCCCCGGCTGGTACTGCCAGATGGGCTGACTTCGCGCCGCCATCTTGTCGATCGATTCCATCCGCGAGCGCCCACCCGGTGATGACTAGTGGCTTGGGCACCAGGGCCGCGACGAGTTTGGCCCCGATTGTTTCCCCTTCACCTTCAAACCCGCGAGTTGCCTTGCCGCTGTAGCGCCGCGCCAGTGATTTTCCCGATCGAAGCATCACCTGACCATCCTCCTCGCGGACCCAGTTGGGTAGGTACCCGCCATTGTGGGGAACCATGCGTCTGCCAGACTGAGACATCTCTCCGATTGCTGGCCAGATCGCTGGTGATAGAAGCACCCATTTGACGCGCCATTTTCCGTTACCGCTCTTGGAATTGGGAAAGTCGCGACTCTTGCCCAAGGGGAGTGGCAGGGTGTCACCATTCAGGCGTTCGGCGGTACACAGCCGTTGTTGGCCTCCGACGAGTAGGTGATGTTTTTCACCAATCAGTTTAGGAATCAGATCGAATCGCCCTTGGGCGGCACCTCGGTCATTCGATTTTTCCTGCGTCTGGGCAAAAACTCCCAATCGCCACTCATCCCGAAGGCGAAGGTAACGGGCGGAATAAATCTTTCCAGCGGCGTCCCCCTGTCCGGTCGTTCCGGTCTCCGGATCGATCGCAATGCCAATGGTGGCTTCCGCATCGAAGATTTGATCGTCCCTGAAACCGCACGCCTTTTTCCCGTCGATGTTCGTCGCGTTTAAGTAGCGGGAATAAACTTCCGCCGGAATCCACGCCGGTGCGCTGGACTCCTTGCTGGGTGCGAGGCGGTTGGCCACGGCATATTCCAGCGGATCAGGAAGGCTGCTGGAAAGGGCCGGGTCAAACGCGATGGTTGGAGCCAAACCCGGCTTGATCGAGTCGTCGATTAGGTCCAGGGGCCGGGGAAAATACCAACGGCACTTTCCGTCCAGTTGACGGACAGGGAACGGTCCCCCCGTCACCAATGAGCCATATTTTCGCTTATCCGTATTGGTTCGATTTCCGCCCTGGATATGGTCGTGCCCGTGACCAGCGAGCCCTGAGCGATGCAGGGCGGCGTGAAAGGCAGCGTCAGTGACATTGGGAAGCGGCCACGCGGCACCATGCCCGGCAAGCGAGCCTTCCATCGGGCGTCCGTCGCGAAAAAAGAGCACGTCAGTGGGACGAAGCAGCAGGGTATTCATGGTTTTTACGAGTTGCCTTTCGGCTGGGAGTCGGGGTCGGAGGCTGTGCGTGCTGAAAAGGCAACCGTATGGCAAAGGCCCAGCATAGATTGAATACAACGTTCGGTTTCGCGGGTGCCGCTTCCTAGGCTCAGCAAAGAATCCAGATACGCTTTTACTGCGTCTGTAAATTGGACGAGCCACAGTTTTGCCTCTTCTTCCTTTCCGGGAAACTTCTTCCCCCGGTGGCGAGCGAGACAGTGGTCCACTTCCTTCAGGATAATTTCGCGCGCGGGAAAAGAAGTTGATGCTGTCATGTGGTATTCATTCAGGGTCCCATCCTTCAACTGGGACTCGATCAGAGGCGTCGTCGCCAGGAGGTAGGGTTCAAGCAACTCGGCCAGACGGTGTGGAAATTTAGCCGAAAGCCATTCTTTCTTGAGAGCCGACAAGAGCAACTCGTGAAGTTTCAGGCCAGGACCCCATTTTGCCCCCCACTCGACAATTTCGCCCGAGCGCTTCATCAGGGTAACAGCGACCGCCCCCCGCCCCAATTGGCGTTTGGCCCGCTTTTCAGCAGATTGGGCCGACCGAACAACATCCTGGAGCGGTGCCTTGAAATGGGCGATGGCGATCCCAACCGAGGCGTCCGCATGAGGGCCAGGGACAAGGAGCGGGATCGGATTACCAGCATCGTCGTGGTGACGCCGAAGCGGTTGCTTGGGATGCTTCGGTACCTCCAGGAATCCTGGATGTCTGCTGTCGAACAATAATTCCCCAGTCGGACCACAGACCTTCTCCCCGCGAAAAGCCGCCCGCAAGGCTTGTGCACACTCCAGAGCGGTGTCGGCAGGCAGTAAGGCTACGACATCGTCGCCACCGGCATAGATTAAACGACCGTCATAGGCCTCGACCACCCGCCGGGCACAAACCCGGGCGAAATTTCCAAGCGCCTCGCTAAACTGGAGATGATAGCTCGGGGACAATGGACGCTGTGCTTTGAGGAACTGATTGAATTCTGGTTTCTCGAAATAGACTTTGGCACCAAAGCGCTGCTGATTCGAACTGTCCTTATAATCTGCCAGTTGGGTTTCAAACGGGGGAGTCTTTTCTCCGCTGATCCATTTGCCGATTTCATCACCATCAAAGGCAAGTACAGCGAAATATTTTTCCGAGGCCTCCAGTTTATCAATGTCCATTTCCTCTTCGTCGTTGCTGCAACTTTTTGCAAAAGGATCGTGGGCTGCTATCCCACGGGTGTGGGGAAATTTCGGGACTTCCAGGCCCCAAACCGGTTGTAGGTAAGCCAAGTCCCAGAGCCGCTTAATCAGAGTGGGTGCGCCGATCCAGTCGCCTTTCTTAAATCGATGTGCCAGCCGATCTTCCCGAGATTGAGCTCGCTCGGCCCAAACTCGTCCACCTGCAAAGGCTTCCTCCTTTCCGGTCAGGGAATCCTTGTTGTTGAACGTGCCGACCTGCCAACCGCCCATCTGCGCCGCAGCAAACGCCCGAGTTTGGCGAACGGCATCAAGTTGCCAGGCATTGAGAGCAATAATAGCCGACCAAGCGAGACCGGCATTATTCAATTTCGCATCGGGCTTCAATTGGTCGCTGTCTTTCCATCCG
>CAILNN010000051.1 GCA_903835555.1 uncultured Verrucomicrobiota bacterium | reverse complement strand
GTTCACCGGGTTGGCATTTGTGGAACCGACTACGGTGGGTATCTGGGAAAGATGCCATTCTACAGCTATCCGCGAATACCGGGCCATGAATTGGGCGTGGAGGTCGTAGCCGTCGGGTCGGACGTGGCCAATGTGAAACCTGGTGATCGTTGTTCGGTCGAACCGTATATCAACTGCCAGAAATGTTCCTCGTGTCGCCGTGGATTCACCAACTGCTGCGAAAATCACCAGACACTGGGGGTTCATTGCGACGGAGGTCTCCAGCGTCTCTTCTTGATTCCCGCTCGAAAGCTGCATCCAGCACCCGACCTGACTTGGGAGCAGGCAGCCTTGGTTGAGACCCTGGCTATCGGGTGCCACGCGGTGCATCGGAGCGGGTTAAAGGCGGGCGAGACGGCTTTGGTCATCGGTGCCGGGCCCATCGGACTGTCCGTGATTGAATTCACCCGCCTGACTGGCGCGAGAACCATCGTTATGGACACCAATGCTCAGAGATTGGCCTTCGTTCGCGAGCATTTGGGGATAACGGACACGGTGCTGGCAACGGGAGACGGATCGGAAGGCGCAGCGATAGAAAAATTGACAGAAGGTGAGCGTTCGCACGTGGTCGTAGACGCAACCGGATCCAACCTATCCATGAGCCATGCCTTGAACTATTGCGCCTTTGCCGGGCGATTGGTTTACGTGGGAATAACTCAAAAGGAACTTTCCTTTGGCCATGCCCTGATGCATCGCCGGGAGATTTCAATTCTGGCGAGTCGGAATGCGCTGTCGCCAGATTTTCCCCGGATTATTGGTCTGATTGGAGCAGGACAAATCGATACCCGGCCTTGGCTGACTCATCACGCCACATTTGACGATTTGGCGGCTATTTTTCCAACTTGGATGAATCCCACCACCGGGGTTATCAAGGCGGTGGTGGAGATGGAGTAGTTCTATGTTGCTCAGCATTTTGTGGCAGGAGAGGAGCTCTGTTGGGGCTGGCAAAAGTTGCCTGCATCTGGAAAAGCGGTGGAGTCCCCAGAAAAAGCGGCGAGATGCCGCTTCTACTTTGGGCAGCAGCAGAATGCACTTGGACAAGCTGACGGCGCTACAGACCAAACCGTTCTGAAAACACGCCCGAGGGCTTCACCTGGAGAAGCCGCTTCGTTAAACTAATTAAGCATGACGAATTCGTATCGAAATCTGGTTGAAGAGTACGCTCAACTCTACCGGCGAGGCACGGAGTTGCCCCTGGGGAATTTGCCGACAGCAACAAGTCCAAACCCATCTGCCAAAGGCCCGGTTGGGCTGATTTTTTCGCCCCACCCCGATGATGAAGGGATCATTGGAGGGGGACCGTTGCGACTTCAACGGGAAGCGGGGTGGCAGATCAAGAACGTAGCCGTGACCTTGGGCAGCAATCGCCCGCGTCGGTCGGAGCGACTGGCGGAGCTTCGCGGAGCCTGCGCCTATTTGGGATTCGGTTTGATCGTTCCGGATGAGAAAGGTTGGGATCACGTGACAGCCGTCGGAAGAACCCAAGCGGCGCCGGAATGGGCGTCCAAGGTTGCCACTATCGTCGACATTCTTCGGACGGAAAAACCTGCGGCTTTATTTTACCCGCATGCG
>CAILNN010000050.1 GCA_903835555.1 uncultured Verrucomicrobiota bacterium | reverse complement strand
GTGCGCAATGTCGATCGTATCCTTAGCGCGCGTCGTCACACCCGCCTGCGCCTTGCCGACCTCTTGCGCTTGCGGGTCCCGATGAAAAAAGTACTGCCCTTCATCATGGCCGGGGACCACTCGCCCTCACGGCTCGGTCTCGACGACGAGGCGCTGCGGGCCCGATTTCTCCCGCCACCAAAACAGGCGGAACTCGACTTCGATGCGCCCTCCCCGCCGATGTCGGTCGACATTCATTCCGTGCGATCGGGCGAGCTGTAGCCATGCGTACCATCGTCATCCAGCCGCTATTTGAAGACTGGCGCGAGCAGGCCCGGGAACTGCTTTTGCAGCGTGTGTCGCCCGACCAAGTGCTGTGGTCCGACCAGCCCGGGGAGTCCGGTCTCTTCATCGACACAAACGAGAACGTCCGTCGCAGTGTGGCACCGAAAGTGCCGACTGCCTTTCTCGATATCGCCCGCAGCGTCGCCGCGCATCGCGCCCCTCGGCGCTGGAGCGTGCTGTACTGCGCGCTCTGGCGCCTTACGCTCGGCGGGGAGCGACACCTCCTCGCCGTGGCGACCGATGCGGATGTGCGTCAGTTGGCGCAATGGAATAAAGCCGTTGGGCGTGACATTCACAAGATGCATGCCTTCGTCCGGTTCCGCCTGGTGGGCAAAGACGAATCCACCGGACGTGAGCAATTCGTTGCCTGGTTTGAGCCCGAGCACTGCATTGTCCGGCTGGCGGCTGTGTTTTTTGAAAGGCGATTCGCCGGGATGGATTGGTCCATTCTGACGCCCGACGAATGCGCTCATTGGAACGGCATCGCGGTGCAGTTCACGCCTGGCGTCCCACGCCGCGCCGCACCGGATGACGATGCGCTCGACGACTTGTGGCGCACCTACTACCGCAGCATCTTCAACCCCGCGCGGCTCAAGGTGCGGGCCATGCAGTCGGAGATGCCCAAAAAATATTGGAAGAATCTTCCGGAATCCGAAACCATCGCCGACTTGATTGCCCGGAGCAAAGGGCGCGTGGAGACCATGCTGCGCACTGAGGAACTCCCGGCCATGCCCGCGCCCAAAAACGCTTATCTCGATTCGCTTCGGGAAATGAACGGGCAAACACCCGATGACGCCAATCAGCAATGAAGGGGGTCAAGAAACAGCATCTCCCCGAAAAGACCTGCGCCGCCTGCGGGCGTCCATTCACCTGGCGCAAGAAATGGGAGCGGGTATGGGCCGAGGTGAAATTTTGCAGCGACGGTTGCCGAATGCGAAAAGCCGGAAAGCCGTCCGGCGGAAAAGGTTGATGCGAATAAGAATTTATATGCTTACCGCACACCGATTTTAACGGCGGTCTCGCGGGTGCACTTGGTCCTTGGCACCCCGAGGATTCGGGTGGACCACGCAAAGGCGCAAAGACGCCAAGAAGAGTAAGGGTACATCGATTTTCGCCCTTTTTCCTTTGCGTCTTAGCGCCTTTGCGAGCCCCAATTGCTTCGCCTCACAACCGAAGTGAACGGCTTAGTTTCTCCCAAAAGGAAAAGAAACCAGAGCCCGCGAGCTGGAAGACATGGGCATCCGATGCGCGCCGGATGAAGGTGAGCTGAATTCCCGATTCCGCCAAAAGCATCGATAGACGCGGAACCAGATCGCCTACCGGCCCCACGGCCGGAGCGAAAGCCACGACTTCGATGAGCTGTTGCGAGTGGGCCCATCCAGCGATTCCGGCAGCAGTGTCGTCGGCATCGGTGAGGGTCGTGGGGCATTGATAGTAAGCCGAGGCGCGGGCTATGCCATCGGCGAGAACCGTGCGTAGGGCTTGCACGCGTTTTTCGCTGAGGCAATATTGATCCCGATAGGTCTGTTCACTGGTGAAAGCCGCCACGGCGGCGGGTGCGAGGTCCGCGAGGGGACCAATCTCCGGCGCGAGGTCGTCCGCGTGCAGCCACAAACCAGTCCGACCTGAACTTGGGTGGAACGTGGACGGAATATCGGACAGCGGGCGGCGGGAGGTATCGGCGTGGTCCTTTTGAAGCGTGGGCGTGACCGCCCCATCCGCGATACGTTCGGAACCCCGACGGTCGGACAGCAAGCCGGCATGAGCGTATTTCTCCAGATTTGAAAGCCTCACGAGATACGTCTTGCCGGGAGTCTGCAAACCGGCCACCCACCGCCAGGAAAGAGTGTTGCTCGCAGGGTCGGCGTCCAGCAGATGCCGGAAGAAAAAATCCGCGCCAAGTTCCCATGGCAACCCTTCGGCATGAATCCAAAAACTCGCCCACCACATCCTCGCATGGTTGTGGAGGTAACCCGTCTCGATCAGTTCCCGGGCTAAAAGGTCCATGCAAGCGACCCCACTTTCGCCGGATGCCACGGCGTCAGCGTTTTTCAAAACCTCCGGCGGCAGCGTCGCGCGCAACTCCCGCACCCGCCGACGCCAAATCCTCCACACTTGCGGACGCATTTCGATCCACCCCTTCCAATAACGGCGCCAGCAAACCTCCTGCAGCCACTTTTCCGCCGCTGCGAAGCTGTGGTGATCCTGCGTATCGCGAATCACTTCGTCCTCCGTGATCAGGCGGTGCCGCAGTGCAGCGCTGAGCCGTGAGACCTGGCCATGCCCGGGTTGCACGTGGTTCCGACCGGTCGCGTACTGCCTCACGCGCGGAAGAAAGGCAGCCCAAGCGGCCAAAGCATCGGCGCGGGTGAGTGGCGCCGGAGCGATGGTCGAAGCGTGGTTACACATCGGGAACAGTAGTCTTGTTGCCCCGTTGGCGCTACTTGGAGGTCCGATTTTTGACGGCATCGGAGTGAGGCCTTGGATTCCGTAGTCGCCGCTCGTAAGACGGCGCTGACTCTACTCGGCCGAAACCCGTTCTGGGGCGGATAGGCGGGTCTGGATCCTTGGAGACTGACGATTTGGGCGGGGCACTCGAAATGTGTTGGGTTCCGATTTTTTGAGCCGCCTTTCTGCTCGGGAACGGGTTATGGCCTGGTAGGATCAGCGCCGACTCACGACCGACGGCTACGAGGGTACCTGCTTCGTAGTCGCCGCTCGTAAGACGGCGCTGACTCTACTCGGCCGAAACCCGTTCTGGGGCAGAACGGCGGGTCTGGAGCCTTGGGGACTGG
>CAILNN010000049.1 GCA_903835555.1 uncultured Verrucomicrobiota bacterium | reverse complement strand
TCCTTGATTCCCGGAGATGTTTTGCTCTGTAGCACGGGGGCGGCGGGACATCACCTAGCGTTATTCGTCGGCGACGCCACGGTGTGGCATTGTATTGATCGGTACGGGGTAACGGAGACTTCTGTGAATGATCCGATAGTTTGGTCTCGCGTGCGATCTATCCATAGACCAATCAGGATCACGCGATGAATGAAGCCATCCTGACGGGTCGTACCACTTTAGCGGGCCAACAGCCCCGTGAACCGTGGGGTGCCGTGACGTTCTTTCGCAAGGATTTCTTACAGGTAGAGAACGGCGACACGATCCCAGTTCTCTACGGTACCGCACGCCTGGGTGGAACCGGGATAACGCCCATTTGGGCGATGAAGTCCAAGCAGGTCCCTCAACAGGGGAAATAGTATGGGGCAAGGCCAGACCCCATCCTACACCTACACGGGATCATTTTGTCTTGCGATTGGGTTCGGCCCGATGGACATCCTGCACGCCATCCGGAATGGCGACACCGTGATCTGGAAAGGTCCAATATTTCGGACCAGCGCAACAGCAGGAGGATTTACGAATCTGACGACCACGATTGGCCAGGTTCGCTTTTATTGGGGGACCGCTAACCAGACGCAAGACCCCGACTTAGCGTCCGTTGTGATTAACGGTGTCGCGGGACCATGCCCGACCTACGCGAATATCAGTTATGCGGTGATGCTGAATGTTGCGTTCGGCCAACAGGTTACTCCCCCTGCCCTGACTTTTATTGTCTCACGGTTTCCCGGTGGGCTCACGCTCGATCAAGGGTGTAGCCGGATCAGTATTACAGACGTCGGGCACGGGTACGTTACCGCCCCAACGGTTGTCATCACGGGAGGGGGCGGATCTGGCGCTACCGCGATCGCAACCTCTACTGCCGGAGAAATAACTGCGGTCACGATGACGAATGTTGGTTCCGGTTATACCTCGGCCCCATCCATTTCCTTCACCGGTGGATCGCCAGGACGAGCCTGTAGCGCCGTCGCTACCCTTTACCACGAGCAGCTTGGTGACGCCGAGATCGCGGAGGTCATCTATGATTTGATGACTAATTCCCTATATGGGGCCGGAGTACCGGGATCACAGATTGATCTCACGAGCTTCAACGATTGCGCGAACCAACTGTTTGGCGAGGGAATAGCAGCTTCAGTCATTCTCGATTCATCCGATACCCTGAGGACCGTCCTCGGGAAATTGTACGGGTACGGGGTTGTGTTCCCGGTCTACAGCAATGGGAAGATCACGCTAAAGAAAATCCGTACAACCGACACGTCGAGTCTCGTGACCGTTACAGAGGCTGACCTCTTGGAAGAACCAACCTGTCAGTGTGACGGGATGGATGCGACCTTTAATTGGACGCGGGTGAGCTTCACCAATGCCGACAATGATTGGCAGACCGACATCATGGCCTTCAATGATCCGGCCAATGAAGCCATCGTAGGACGCCGGACACCCAATGACGTCGCTTACCCGTGGGTAACGAATCCCACGGTCGCTCAAAGCATCGCGAACCGGGTTGGGATTGTGGCGAGCTCACCGGTCGTTACGTGGAACCTGAAACTAAAACCGTCTTGGAAGACCCTTCAACCAGGGGCAATTGTTCCCTTTAGTTATGCGGCCCTTGGAATATCGGGGAAATTGATTCGGGTCCACACCGTCAAGATTGGTGGGGCGGAAACTCCCTATGTCGAGATCACCGGTATCGAGGAAGTGACCCGGGACGCTTCACAGGACTATTCTTTCCTCCCATCCAGTGCGCCTTTCCACAACGTCAATGCTAGCGGGACCGCTGGATTCGATCCCCTGAGTTCAACCCCTTACCTGGCGTGGGTACCGCCCAACCTGCTCAATGGGCAGCCGGATGGAATGTTGGTCGCCCTTCAACGCCCGAATGCTCAGCACACGTCTGTCGAGGCGTGGTGGACGTGGGATGAAACCCAACTGAATTATCAGAGCCTCGGGATGCTCAACAATTATCCAGTTGGGGCAACGATCTTGTGGTGGTCACGGATTCGGGAGAACAACTGGTTGCTTCGCATTCGCGTCACATCTTCGGATGACTTGGATTATTTCAATGAACTCCAAACCGCCCACGTTGATGTCTATATCGTGATGGGGCAACGGAACCGAAAAACCGTCGGTATCCCGAGTGATCGTTATCTGGTTGCGCCGTTGATGGGCAAGGTTGTCACGAGCGGGATATTCGACACTCTAGGGGGGAACGTTTTCGATATCGAAATCAGTGGGGCTGCGTACGGGACGCCCGACCTTCAGTTAGAAGGATTGGTTGATATCCAAATTTGTCCGTCCCTCGTCTGTTTTATCGGGCACCTTACGGATTTCATCATCTACCCGTCGTCTTCGATTCGATTCCAGCGAGATCAGCCGAACAGCCAGACGGATCGTCGGACCCTCACGACACCCGATACTGCGTTGGTGCGATACGTCAAGGCCATCACCCGCACTCCAACGGACGTCCAACTTTTGAGTGAAGTCACGGCCAGCCAATACGCGAGGGAAAACTTCACCGGAGGCCCGTCCGGGACCCTTTCATCGGATTGGGGACCTCGCGTGATGACGAGCTACGAAATGTTCGATATTGCAGCGGCGGGCCAACTCGTTGGGGTTACGGCGGCGAATTATTCATTGGTGGCAGACCTCGACCTTTACCTGGGCCAACTGCTGGCCCTTGGGCAGACCTCCATTCCCTCAAACCAATTCGCCATGGTGGAGCACCTCGACAAGGTGATGGGCTTCATGGTTTTGAGCCCTGCTACGTACTACAACGAGGCCGGAAACCCGACGACAGCGGGGGCCGTGATTTCATCGGGCAGCGGTCTAATAATAGGCGACCAAGGGGGCACAAGTGGGAGCGTAACGCCAACTCCGGTCCTGATTGTCACCTATGTCCCGCGCACCATCTCAGGAGCGATCATCAGCGCATACGTGCACGTGACGAACACGGATTCTACGGCGCAATTCACGTACCAGATTTCTGCGACTGACCCCGGAACTCCGACGCCTGGCTCCGGAGGGTGGCAACCGTTGCAGAACACCCCAGGGACCATCCTGTTTTCACACTATACACTGTGGGTCTATTGCGTGGAGACCGGGAAAGTCACGTCCTCGGTAGCAACCCTGAATTGGTCGGACGTTTCCCTTCTTTAACCTATGACACTCACGCAGATTATTTCTGACCTCAATCTTCGGGTTCGCTCCGGTCGTCTCATCACGGGATTATCTGGCAACCTCAACGCACTTGATAGCGTGACCGTCACGGCAGGGGGGGCGGGTTACACGTCCGCTCCATCGGTTGTCTTTTCCCCGCCATCCGGCGCGACCGCCACTACCGCGATAACGACCGGAGCCGTTTC
>CAILNN010000048.1 GCA_903835555.1 uncultured Verrucomicrobiota bacterium | reverse complement strand
GGTCAGCTTGGAAAAATCGAGTAACGGTGCGCCGAAGGGATTGGGGGTCACGAAGTCGTTAACGGCGTAACTGGCAATACGGAGCTGGTTGGTATCGAGCGGACATCGATAAATGTTGGTGAGTCCGTACGTTGCCAGTTTGCCGATCCAGGATGCGGCCTGATGGGCGGTCTCGGGCAGCAGATCGCCATTGTCGCCCTCATACAAGGCGCAGCCGATACCCAACTGGTGGAGGTTGGAAAAGCACTTGGTGGCGTTGGCCCGCCCGCGAGCACGAGCCAATGCAGGCAATAGCAGGCCCGCCAGGATGGCAATGATGGCCACCACCACCAGCAGTTCAATCAGCGTGAAGGCACGGATGAATCGAAATTTCATGAAATCGAACCCACGACGAGCGCCAATCAGCAGGTCCCGGGAATGCTGCACCCGAGTGGCATTCGACAAATCTCCAGTCTACGGGATCAGGACTGCTCTGTGGCAACCATTTTGTCAAGGGAAAGGCGTCAGGTCCCCAGCGGTGCCTATTGCCTTTTGCTCGTCGATGGAATCGACTAGTTTTAACAGGAGTCACCATGAATGCCCTCTCAGTTCCTTTGGCGGAAGCCAAGAGCAAGCTTTCGGAATTAATCGACCGTGTGAGTCGCGGGGAGGAATTTGTCATCAGCCGACATGATACAGCCATCGCCTGACCTGTTCCGGATCAGCATCCCAGTCGGGTCGACCTCGCCGATGCCATCGCCGTTTCCCTGCCGAATTCTTGGTCATGATAAGATGGATTATCGCGGCCAGGAGGGGTTGCGGTGGTCGCAACGGGATTCCTATCGCAATGGAGATGTTAACGATTTAGCGGTGGTTCGCGGACCAGCGGGTCGTGCGAGGGCGGCAATCAGGACGGAGGAATCGACGAGAATTCTCACTGCCTTTCATCCAAATGCCGCAATACATCTTCCTCAGTGAAAAGCCCTTGAGCCTCCAGATGGGGTCTAAACTGGTCCCGAAGTTTTTTCCAGGCTTCAACGCGCAAATCACGCTCAATGGCTTCGCGGGCGATATCACTTTTGGAAATGCCTCGTTCCTTGCTGGCGGCAACAAGCTGCCGTTCGAGGGAATCCGGAATTCTGAGCGTTAAAGATGCCATGTAAGTATTTGTATCACACGTTTTCATTCAGGTCCACCTACCCCGAAAACCCGATCGAAACCGTTGTCGCTATCCAGTACTTTTGAACAATCGTGCCCGACCCCCAAATTCGATAGTCTGACTTTACAGCTTTTTACGACGACCCTGGACGGTCAGCAGTCCGCTTGGACTATGGTCGACGGTCGAGATTGTGGATGCCAGCACCCCTCCAGGGTGCTTCGTATTCTTCTTCGGTGATTCGGCGGTGTCGCTGCACTCAACCACCGGCTGGGAAGCCTTCAGCTTCCACGAGAGACCGCCATCGGTGACAAAGTAGAACTAAAACGCCACCCCCTTCTCTGATACGATTCGGATCACCTCGTTTCTCTGCTCGCCAAATTCGGTTGAATCGATTATCCAGGAGGGCTTCCGGTGAAAACCGGTATTCATGCTCACGATCCGAGACCTCAAGATGTCCGTCGGCGGTCGGACCTTATTTGAACATGCCGCCATGCAGGTGAACTATGGCGATCGTGTCGCCTTGGTCGGACCCAATGGTGCCGGAAAGTCCACTCTCTTTTCGCTGATCCTCAAGAAGCAAGTGGCAGATGAGGGAACCATTGAGCGGGATGAATGGACGATGATTGGGTACCTGCCACAGGAGGCAGAAACGGTAGGACCCGAAACGGCACTCGAAATCGCCACCGGGCGCGCCGGGGAACTGGAACGATTGGAGCATCGGCTCAAGGAGCTGGAGGCAGTCGGTACGGTTTCCGGGCCGGAGTATCTGGAAACCCACGCCAAACACGAGGCGCTCAACAATCCCGAGGTCGAAGCTCGGGCCAAGAAGATGCTGGCCGGCTTGGGATACAACGAAACGAATTTCAACAAGAAGGCACGGGAACTAAGCGGCGGATGGATCATGCGCGCGCATCTGGCGCGGTTGCTGGTCATGGAGCCCGATCTCCTGCTCTTGGACGAACCGACCAACCACCTCGACCTGCTGTCGCTGCTCTGGTTGCAGGAGTACCTAAAGTCCTATGGCGGAGCCATTTTGATGATCTCGCACGATCGCGAGTTCATGGATGAAATCGCGACCGAGGTTTATGAAATCGCCGAGAAGAAGTTGATCGCCTACACAGGCAACTACACGGCATTTCTCGAACAGCGCGAGGCCAACTACGATCGTCAACTGGCTGCCTACAAGAATCAGCAGAAGGAAATCCAGGCGCTGCAAGAGTTTGCTGATCGGTTTCGTGCCGTTCCATCCAAGGCATCGCAGGCGATGTCCAAGCTCAAGCAGATCGAGCGCATGGAGCTCATTGAGAAGCCGTTGGCTCCCAAGAAGCCGTTTCGCTTTCAAATTCCCCCTCCGCCACGGGGTGGTCAGCGTGCCATCTCGCTCAAGAACATCCACATGGCCTATGGTGCCAACAAGGTCTATACCGGGCTCGACCTCATCATTGAGCGCGGCGAACGCACGGTGCTGGTGGGTCCCAACGGCGCGGGCAAATCGACCTTGCTGAAAATCCTGGCCGGCGTGTTGGAATTCCAGGAAGGGGAGCGGGAGCCCGGCCACAATGCCAAGATTGGCTATTTTAGCCAGCACCGTGGCGACACGCTAAATCCCAATCGCACCGTGCTGGATGAGGTGTTAGCCAGTGCTCCTGCCCTGCGCGAGGATGAGGCGCGGGCTATCTTGGGCTCGTTTCTGTTTCGGAAGGAGGAGATTTACAAGCTGACCTCGGTTTTGAGCGGCGGTGAGAAAAGCCGACTCAACCTGGTGAAGTTCCTGGTCGACCCGCCGAACTTGCTCCTCATGGACGAACCGACGACCCACTTGGATATTCTCGCGGTCGAATCTCTGACCATCGCTTTGGAGCGGTACGAAGGGACGCTGGTCTTCATTTCACACGACGTCCATTTCATTCGCAAACTGGCGACCAAGGTGTTGCACGTCAATTCGGGCAAAGTCCTGCCCTACGCTGGCGGCTACGACTACTACCTGGAAAAGACCGGCGCGCAGGGACAAAGTCGGGCCGCATTGACAGCGAGCTAAGTTGACGAAGTCGCCCGCGATCCTAAGTTTGGTATCCTAAGTAACATTAGTAGTTCACTCAAGATTATGACAACTGCCGCCGAGGGCGCATCCAAGCCGCTGACCCGCAATGAACAATTGAAGCTGGCCATCCCCACGCTAGCGGGCGGAATTGCCGCGACCTTGGCTGACACCCAGGCGGCCTGTTTCTCGGCAGACGACGAACAATTTCTCAAGTTCCACGGCATCTATCAGCAGGATGACCGTGACCTTCGCAAGACTGGCAAGAAGCACATCCTGATGGTGCGCGGGCGCATTCCTGGGGGGGTATTGACCGCCGCTCAATGGCTGGTTTTCGATCGTCTGGCGACACAATGCGGTAATGACACGCTCCGGATCACCACCCGCCAGAGCATCCAGTTTCACGGTGTGGTCAAGGATCAGCTCGGGCCATTGATGAAGGGGATCAACGACGCGCTGGTCGATACATTGGCAGCCTGCGGTGACGTCAACCGCAACGTGATGGCATCCCCTGCCCCTGCGGACAGTCCAGTCCGCGAGCAGGTCTATGAAGACGCGCGGCGCGTTTCTGAAGCACTGCTACCGGTGACCAAAGCGTATCATGCCATCTGGATTGACGGTGTTCAGCTCAATCTGGAAGACCCGGCAAACCTGGATTTCGTCGATCCGCTTTACGGGAAGCAATATCTGCCCCGAAAGTTCAAGACGGCGTTTGTGTTGCCGCCGGTGAATGACATGGATGTCTTCACCAATGATCTGGGCTTTATCGGCATTATCGAAAATGGGCAGCTCGCCGGATACAATGTGACTGTGGGCGGCGGACTCGGACGCAGCCATGGCAATGATGCTACCTACGCCCGTCTCGCCGATGTCCTGGGCTTTATCCGCCCCGCTCAATTGATCGCGGCAGCCAAGGCGGTATTGACGTTTCACCGGGATTTCGGAGACCGAACGGACCGGAAGCACGCACGCCTCAAGTATGTCCTCGCCGAGCGGGGGGTGGAATTTGCCCGTAAGGAGGTTGAGCAGCGCGCTGGATTTCACTTCGAAGCGGCTCGGCCTTACCAATTCACCACCACCGGAGACCAACTGGGCTGGCAACAACAGGTCGATGGGCAATGGTTTCTCGGCTTGTTCATCGAAATGGGGCGGGTCAAGGACACCGCAGATATCCGAGCCAAGACGGCGCTCCGCAAGATTGCAGAACAATTCCCGGTCGAATTCCGGCTTTCGGCCAATCAGAACGTTTACTTGGCCAACGTTAGCACGGCGGACCGTCCCAAGATCGACGCCCTGTTGCGGGAACACGGTGTGAAGACGACGAATCAAGCGTCGGCGCTCCAAGCCGAGGCGCTCGGCTGCCCGGCACTACCCACTTGCGGACTCGCCCTGGCAGAATCGGAGCGGTACCTGCCCGCCTTGGTGGGGCGCTTGGAAGGGCTTTGCTCGGAGATCGGATTGGCGGAACAAACGATTAAGATTCGCATGACCGGCTGTCCCAATGGATGCGCTCGCCCGTACAGCGCAGAAATTGGGTTCGTTGGAAAAGCACCTGGGCGATACCAAATCTGGCTGGGTGCCAGTCCAGAGGGAACACGCCTGAGCCGTCTCTGGCGCGATAACGTGAAGGACCCGGAAATCGTCAATGAACTGCGTCCAGTTTTGACCCGCTACGCCACTGAGCGGCAGTCGGGCGAGTCATTCGGCAATTGGGTGGATCGATCTCTTTGGTCTACCGCCGAGACGAATCCTGTTCATTAATCGCGCCCCGATTCTACTGCATTCACATGTCGCATTCGCTGTCGCTGGCTGACGAAAACCGTCGGCTCCATTCCGCATCCCCATTGGAAATCATCCAGTGGGCCATCGCGCAAGCCCCCGGGCATGCGGTGGTGTCCACCAATTTTCGCCCCTATGAAGCGGCTATCCTTCACTTGGTGACCCAGGTTCAGCCGGATATTCCGGTCCTCTGGGTAGACCACGGGTACAACCGCCCGGCGACCTATCGTCACGCCGAGGAGCTTCGCCGTCGGTTAAATTTGAATATCAAGCCATTCCTGCCCCGGCGAACCGCTGCCCACTACGAGGCCCTGCATGGAGCATTGCCCAGCACCGATGACGAAGCGGGATTGAAACGATTCAGCGGGGAGATGAAGTTGGAGCCATTTCAACGCGGCATGCGCGAACTGGCTCCCAAAGTCTGGATCACCGCCCTTCGCAAGGTGCAGAATCCCAGCCGGGCTGAATTGGACATTCTTTCGGTGGACGTGAATTTTGGGACGTTAAAAGTGAGTCCTTTGTTTTATTGGACTGACGCCCAACTGGACGCGTATCTGGCCGAGCATCAATTGCCCAATGAGTGGGACTATTTTGATCCGGCGAAGGCCGATGAAAAGCGGGAATGCGGCCTGCACGCGGCGTGGGGAGGCAAGGCAGCGACAGCGGCGGCAGCTTGAACCCATCGGCTGGCATCTGAGTTCGACGTCACTTTAGATTATTTTGCGTTCTAAATGAGCATCTATCATCTGGATCACCTGCAGTACCTGGAGACCGAGTCCATCCATATCATGCGGGAGGTTGCCGCTGAATTTGAACGACCAACGATCCTGTTCTCTGGTGGCAAGGACTCCATCTGTCTGCTGCGCCTCGC
>CAILNN010000047.1 GCA_903835555.1 uncultured Verrucomicrobiota bacterium | reverse complement strand
GTGTCCAGGACGGCGGTGAACCCGGCATTCCTGGCGTCACCCTGACCCTGACCGGTACCACCGACTCGGGTAGTACCCTTACCGATAATGCAACCACGGATGCCAACGGGTACTACTCCTTCACCGAGCCACCCGGCACTTATACGGTGACCGTCGACGCCAGCAACTCGACTGGTGTTCTGGCGGGCTACACTGCTACGGTTACCGGCCAAGGCACGACCTCCACAGACAGCAATCTAAATCCGAGCGGTACTACCCCGGCTACCTTGCTCTCTGGGGCTTCTGATACCACCATCGACTTCGGCTACTTTAGGCCGGTCACCATCGGTGACTTTGTCTGGACCGACACCAATGGCAACGGTGTTCAGGATGGGGGTGAACCCGGTATTCCTGGTGTTACCCTGACCTTGACCGGTACTACCGATGTGGGCGTGGCCATCACCAACCACGCGACGACGGATGTCAACGGTCACTACTCCTTCAGTGAGCCGCCTGGCACTTACACGGTGACCGTCGACGCCAGCAACTCGACCGGAGCACTGGCTGGATATACTGCTACGGTCACTGGCCAAGGTTCGACCTCCACCGACAGCAACGCTAATCCGAGCGGAACCACTCCGACCACGTTGTTCTCCGGTTCTTCTGACACCACTGTCGACTTCGGTTATTACAAGCCGGTTAAAATCGGTGACTTTGTCTGGCTCGATACCAATGGCAACGGCATCCAAGAAGCTGGTGAACCGGGTATCGCCGGGGTGATCCTCACACTCACGGGAACCAACACGGCTGGGTTGGCTATCACCAATCAGGTGACCACTGACACGAATGGATATTATTCCTTTAGCGCTGCTCCGGGAACCTATCTGGTGACAGTGGATGCCACCAACTTGGTGGGAACCAATGTGCTTGCGGGATATGAACTGACTGCGATCGGTCAGGGCACACCCGCCACCGACAGCAATCCGAACCCAAGCGGCACGACTCCGATTGTTCTCACTTCAGGGACAAGCGATGTGACCATTGACTTCGGCTACTTTAAGCCCGTCACCATTGGTCACTTCGTTTGGGTAGACACCAACGGCAACGGTGTTCAGGATATCGGAGAACCCGGTATTCCCGGTGTCACCTTGACCCTGACCGGAACCAGCGATGCGGGCACTAACATCACCGCACATGCGACAACCGATAGCAACGGCACCTACTCCTTCAGCGAGCCACCGGGCACTTACACGGTGACTGTCGACTCCAACAATTCGACTGGCGCTTTGGCGGGATACACGGCCACCGCCACCGGCCAGGGCACAACCAGTACCGACAGCAACGTCAATCCGAGCGGCACTACTCCGGCAACCCTGGATTCCGGTGCGTCCGATAACACGGTCGACTTCGGTTATTACAAGCCGGTCACCATTGGCGACTTCGTCTGGGTCGACACCAACGGCAATGGTATCCAGGACGGCGGTGAACCCGGTATCCCCGGAGTTACGCTGACCCTGACCGGTACAACCGACGCGGGCGTTGCTATCAGCGATCAAACCACCACCGATATCAATGGCGCGTACTCGTTCAGCGAGCCGCCGGGTACCTACACGGTGACTGTCGACTCCAACAACTCGACCGGTGCTTTGGCGGGATACATCGCCACGGCCATCAACCAGGGTACGGTCGCTACCGACAGCAACGTCACACCGAGCGGCACGACTCCGGCGACCTTGCTCTCGGGTGCCTCCGATAACACCATCGACTTCGGTTACTACAAGCTGGCCACCATCGGTGACTTCGTGTGGGTCGATACCAACGGTAACGGTATTCAGGACGGCGGTGAACCCGGTATCCCCGGTGTCACCCTGACCTTGACCGGTACAACCGATACGGGTGCCATCGTCACGGCTCATGCGACCACCGACGGCAACGGCCACTATTCCTTCAGCGAGCCGCCTGGCACTTACACCGTGACCGTCGACTCCACCAACGCCGCCGGCGCTTTGGCGGGATACACGGCAACGGCCACCAACCAAGGTACGGCTGCCACGGACAGCAACGTCAATCCGAGTAGCACCACTCCGGCCACACTGCTCTCCGGTTCCTCCGACACCACCGTCGATTTCGGCTATTACAAGCCAGTGAAGATCGGTGATTTCGTCTGGCTCGATACCAATGGCAACGGCATTCAAGAAGCTGGTGAACCGGGTATCGCCGGCGTCATCCTGACGTTGTCAGGAACCAACGCTGCTGGATATGCGGTGACCAACCAAGTGACCACCGATAGCAACGGTTACTACCTGTTCAGCGAAGCGCCCGGCACCTACCAAGTATCGGTCGATGCCACGAACATGGTCGGAACCAATGTGCTCGCGGGCTACGCCCCAACGGCAATCGGCCTGGGCACCACTGAAACCGACAGCAACAGCAATCCGAGCCCGACATCGCCAAGCACCCTTAACTCGGGTATGAGCGACTCAAGCATCGACTTCGGCTACTATATCCCCGTTACCATTGGTCACTTTGTGTGGCTCGACAGCAATCGGGATGGCGTTCAAGAGCCCGGTGAACCGGGCATCTCTGGTGTCGCATTGACGCTTACCGGAACCAGCACCGCTGGAACCAACATCACCGATCACGCCACGACGGACGCTCAAGGCAATTACAAGTTCCAAGAGCCTCCTGGCACCTACACCGTCTCGATCGATGCTGCGAACGATAATGGAGCGCTATCGGGATATGTCCCAACCATCACCGGTCAAGGGACGGTTTCGACTGACAGTAACGAAGACCCAAGTGCCACAACACCTGCCCTGCTTCTCTCGGGTGCTTCCGACTCGACGATTGACTTCGGCTATATCGTTGCACCGCCGACTGCGGCAACGCTGTCGTACTTCTCCGCTCAGCGACATGGAAACAATCAAACCCTCCTGACTTGGCGGGCGCTGGTTGACGTCAATGTGATTGGGTTCCTGGTGGATCGTCAGGGGCCTGCCGGTTGGGTACGAATCACGCCTCACATCCTGCCAGTCATCGGCGACGGGCGTCGGCCCGAGGTTTACAACTTCTCCGACGTCGGCGGAGCCAAGGCCTATCGACTCCTCACCGTTGATCCGCAAGGGGGAATCCAAGTGGTCGCCACCGTGGTTCCCGGCGTCAGTGCCCAATCCTGGATTAGCCAGGATGGTAAAGCCATCAACGTCCAACTCGTTGGTACCTCCAATGCGACTGTATCAGTTCAAACCACTACCGACCTGAATGGCGGAAACTGGACCGAAGCGGGAACCGTGACCCTCGATGCCCAAGGCAACGCCCAGTTCTCCGATGCCTTCGACAGTACAGCCTCGAAGTTGTTCTACCGCTTCAGCGAGAAGTAATTACTTGCTGAAGATTATCCGATAAGCAGACAGCGGGCCTTCTTCGGAAGGCCCGCTTTTTTAATACCGACCCAGCATCCGGGCTTCGCTTGGGTGCAGCGCGTGAGGCCGACCTCGATTCGGTTGGTGGTGGGAAGCCTGTCCCGCCGGATGACTACAGGCAATGTCCACAATTAGACCAAGTGGGGTTATACCCCATAGGTCCCCGAGTTCCACAATGTCTACATCGATCCGGCGCTAAGCAAGATTACGTGTTTAGCCAATATTATCCGGTTCTCCGAGCGGCGGCGAAGCACTAAAATTGTCGTTGCGCTGGGGTTGGGGATCGGCTCCCATGCTTATCCTATGACCACAAGTAGGATTCTTAAATGGGTCGCCTGGGTGATTTTCACTCGATGGCTGTCTGCAGCGGCGACCGAGCAGGTTACTCTTTGGTTGCACGTCGCTCTTGGATCATGACCATCGGGAAATCAAAAACTGTCACTATCGCTGGACTGGGAACGGATGTTCCCGAGTTGCGCAATGCGCGTGCCCTGTGGCAGATGAATCGGTTCGAAGAAGCGCTGCGGCTGTTTGAAGAAGCCGTCCGGAAGTATCCTCAAAACTTGGTCGCGCTCGTCGACGGCAGTCGGGCCTTGGGGGCGCGCTTCGAAATCACTCGGGCTGAAGCGATGCTGGATCGGCTTCTCAAAGTCGGTGGGAAGCGGGCGGATATTCTCCATCTGGCTGGGCAAAGTTACCGGATGATATTTCGCCCGGAGAAGGCGATGGCTTGCTTCGAGAAAACGTTGGCCAAAACCAAAGAGATTCCCGATGCGTTCCTTGAATTGGCCATCCTCTATGAACGTCGCCACCGTTTATCCGAAGCGGAATCGTTGCTCCGGGAAAGCCTCCGAATCTCGCCGGACTATCAGGAATCACGCCTCGTTTACGGACGTCTTTTGCGTCGGATGAAACGGGAATCGGATGCGGAAACTTTGTTTCGAGATATCACGCGATTGGAATCCGCCCACCCGGGATTGCGAGCGCAGGCCTGGGCAGAGATCGCACAACTGTTGGACCGACAGGAGCTTTATCGTGACGCGATGGCTGCGATGCTGGCGGCAAAAGAACTGCTGCTACCGCGCGAAGGGCCGATTCTAGAGGAATCCAATACCGTGATTGGTTATCTTAACAGCCTCGCGCACTCGCTCACTGTGGATCATTTTCGACGCTGGGCGGACACCGCTCCGCAGCCCGCTTCACAGCGAACCGCCGTTCTGACAAGCTTTCCGCGCTCGGGGACGACACTGTTGGAACAGGTGCTTGATACCCATTCCGGCGTTGTCAGTTCCGATGAACGCGAAGCCTTTGCCCGTGACATTTTCCCGGCGCTGTGGCTTCAACCAGGAGTTCCCGCTCCGACCGCCTCAGCCCTCGATCACATTTCCGCCTCCAAGCTGGACACCCTCCGGCAGCGATATTTTGACTACATGGCAGCGGCGCTAAACGAACCGGTGGGCGGACGGGTTCACCTCGATAAGAACCCGCCCATGACCCTGGTGCTGCCGGGATTCCTACGCTTGTTCCCCCAGTCTAAACTGCTCGTCGCCTTACGCGACCCGCGCGATGTCGTGATCAGTTGTTTCATGCAGTACCTGCCCCTAAACACTAACAGTGTCTGTTTCCTGACCCTGGAGCGGACCGCCAAACGCTATGCCAACGACATGGCCATCTGGCGCGAATTGCGCGAGAAGATTGTCAGCCCGTGGCTGGAGGTCCGGTACGAAGATACCGTGTCCGACATTGGGCGGGAGGCGCGACGGTCGCTTGATTTTCTTGGACTTCCTTGGGAAGAATCTGTGCTCAACTACCGCGATCGGCTAAAAGACAAGGTGGTCGGCTCTCCTACTTACGAGGCGGTGAGCCAACCTATTTATACCCGCGCCATCGGACGTTGGCGGCACTACGAGGAGTTTCTAGCCCCGTCATTGGCGGTCCTTCAACCCTCGCTCAACATGTTCGGGTACTCGCACTGAAACGTTAGAAACAAAAAGGCCGCACCCACCGGTGCGGCCTTTCGAATTTTAACTTCGACAATTCTGTACTTTACGGCTGACTGATGCGGAAGAATTTCTTCCCGCCGTTCGCGGGCACGGTCTGCGGATTTGCTTGGGAAACCGAAGCGGTCCAGGGCCCGGCGAGAGTGGTGGCTTCTTGCAATGTGCCCGTACCGCTCCAAGATAGAGTGATGTTCCCGCCGGACAAGGTGGGCGTATAGAACTTTAACCGCGCACGGAAGGTCAGGATGGCGTCGGGATTGGTTGTATCGTTGAGCAGGATACGGGTACCATCCAACTTGATCGAGAACCACTCCAAGTCGGCATTCTTGGTCGAGTGATCGGCGACGAGGCGCAAGGGGTAGACGCCGGCAACTGGCACATTGAAGCCGAACTTAACATCAACAGCACCGAAGCCTTTCGGCCCATCCCATTCCGCCAATCGGGGGTTCGGATCGCCTTGAATGGTCACGGTGACCGCAGTGCCGCTGGTCAAATAGCCGCGCAACTGGCTGCCACCGAACGCCTCCGAGATGCTCAGCACGGGAATCCTCACATTGGGATTAATGCTCGTCAGCCGGAAGGGGAATCCAGCGTCGCCCGGCGTGATCTCGATGACCGCGATCGCTCCGGCTGCCTGGGCTTGGGCCGCCTTGTCGGCGGAGTCACAGACAGTGCCGCCGCGGTCCAGCAGGACGATTTTTCCAGCCAGGTTGGTCAAGGAACCAATTGTACAAGCATCATCCGGATTTTCACTGGGTGTGGCATAGACCACCGTTCCTGTGAGCGGAGTCAGGGGCACGCTGCCGCCGAATTGGAGCTGGTTGATATTCGTGGCGGTGGGCACGCAGGGAATGACGAAATTCGTCGGGGCCGTCACCCGAAGCACCTGGACACCAGACGTCGCGAGCGTTAAGCGGAAGGCGTTTTCATTGTTGATGCCCATTTGATAGAAACCGGCCACGGGGAAACGGGCGTAGGTCACGATTTCGTCCACGAAGTCGTCTTCAGTACCACTGATGCCCGGGATACCAGGGAAGGAGCCGTCATTGGGGAAATTGGCTGTAGCCCCGGTTGAATTGATCCAATTGATGACGCCGGGATAGACGAATAGATTATCAGAGGTTGCTCCCGAGAGGTCCGCCACGTTTGGTCCGATTAGACCGGCGAGCACGGATTCGTCGAAGGCGATGCTTTCTGGCAGGTCCACCTGAGCGGGAGCTGGATCGAGCCCCGTGAGACCGTCAATTTGATAAACCCGGATATTAAAACCAGGCTGAGTCGGGTCTTCCGTACCCAATGCGCTTCCCAAGTTGGCAGGCAGGGTGAGGTAGTCGGCGACCGTGAAGTGAAAATCATTCGTCTGCGTGGTCTTCGGGGTGCCGGTGTCGCCGAACACGATACGATAGGTGTGGCTCGAGAGCGCGGGCAGAACGCCGGCACTGAATGCAACAACCGTGTTCGTGCCATCTTTGAGGACACTCGGAACCACGGCGGCTCCGTCGAGGAACAGATTGACCGTGGTCGTATCCACCGCCGTGACGCTATCTTCGAGCGTGACGCTGATATTCACTGGAGGATTGACTCCTACGACATTATCGCCGGGGTTGGCGGCACTGACTCTTGGAAGCGTCAAGGCCTCATCGACCACATTTAGCGATACGAGATCGACATAACCATCGGGAGCCCCACCGCGAGAGGTGGATTGAATCGAAACCCGGGCGATTCGGGCACCCGCAGGAATTACTCCGCTCGCGGAGTCCTTTGCCCAGTCCTTGGCGTTGCCATACTTGGAGTTGGGTTCGGTCGGGATATTATCCACAAAAGTCTCTCCACCGATTGGGACGGCGTCACCCACCGCATTGGTGGAAGAGTTGAAAAATTCCAAGGTCAAATCGCTGAAGTCACCCTGCGTCAGGTAGCTGCTGAGCCACGCTGAGAAAGTGAATTGGCCCTTGCCGGAATCAATCTTGGACGGGGTCAAGGTGGTGCCAGACGTGAGGCTCACCCACTGGTACACGTGGTCGCTGCTTTGCGTGATGCCATAAACTCCCGAAGCGTAGGGTCGGAGGAAAGCATCCCCCGAGCCGGTGGGACCCGGATTGGTATACTGGGTCGAGTAAAGATAGGTGCTGAACGTGCTCCAGCCATCACCCACACCCGGGTTTGCGATACCGCCTACGCGGATGATCGGATTGTTGCTGGGCTTCGTGTTCTCAAAGCTACCGTCCAAGATCAGCTCCGTGGCTTCCGCCGTGCCCACGAAGGCAAGGCCGCCTGCGAGCACTGCCATTCCTCTTCGTATAGATGTGCGTTCGAGTTTCATTGGTTCCGTTTCCAGTTTGAATTGCCGCTCCGCCTGGGATAGGCGGATGGTGTCTGAGGGGTTCATTCTGTTCTGCGGATTCCCGATGACCAAGTCACGTTTTGGCGACGCCGGTAAAAATTGTGGTCCGCTTGTGCCGTCGCGCCTCGCCCTGGGGCATTTTAGACGCAACAAACCGCAAGCAATTTCGGAAACACGACACTAGGGCGTCCACAAAATGTATAACAAAGTAAAACTGAGAATTGATGAACAAGAAAAGCCGGTCAAAAGACCGGCCATCGCATCATGATTGGAGGAGAGAACTGTTTTTATCGTCTTCTTATGAAAGCGAATCCAAGAAGACCAAAGGCGGCGATCGCCGAATAGGTGGATGGTTCCGGGATGGGGGCAAGGGTTCTTCCGGCCTTTAGAGTCCCACTAATCGCCACGTCCGCACTCCCCGATTCGGTCTTGCCACCCGAAAAGATCGGGTTGCTAATGGACTGCAACGTCACAGAGAAGCTGTCCGATGTGGTCGGCGCAATTGGGGCGGTATAGGACAGGTGGAAGTCCTGGCTCACCGTGAATTGGTAGGAATAGCTGCTGAAAGAACCCGGAGGCCGAGTGCCGGGAAGCGTGATCGAAAATGATTGGGAAATTGGACCGAGTTCCATGGTCGTTGAACTGGACGATCCGAAGGAACCGTTGAGTGCGGCGAGATTAAGAGTTACATCGTTCCATGTAGCCGTGTAGTTTTCAGTGGCACCCAGTGGCGACCCATATGAAGGGGTCAAAGTGACCGTAGCGGTGAAGTCCACGTGAGCTATAACGCCCGATTTGTTAATTGTTGTCAGGACGGGCGAGTTATCCACGTCGCCCGCATTATTGAGAGGACCAAAAACGGCCAGGCTCTGCGCAAGCGCGGGCCCGACTCCCATCAATCCTCCGATCAAGGCTGCCCCAGTCAATCGCTTAGTCATATAATAAACCGTATTTTTAAACGCAAATCATATTCGAAAGTGACCCTTACTGTCGGGTCAGAAGCCACATTGAAAAGTGTTCACTGATACACTCATATTCGCGATCACCTTTCTTGGGCCATCGAACTGGGAACACAATAGATGAAATTTGTGGTCTCTTTCCATAAGCAGGCTGGCTGTTTATGGCTGGGATTTTTCCTTCCATCGGAAAGGGGAAACCGGGTCTGGAAGCCGGTCTAAACCCTACTGGCAAAGAGACGATTGACGAACTCGGAGCAGGAATTTCCTCAATTGCGCGGTGGGTGAGGTTCGGACCGCCGGGCAGGTCTGGAGACCCGCGATACTGCAGGCTGGAAAGCCTGCGCTACATGGCGGAGCCTCGCCCGATGTAGCGGGCGCCTCAGTAGGTGCGCGTTTAAACCGGAGGTTTTGGAAGAAAAGCTCCTAATTGACCTCACTAAATTTTCCGGTGAATCGTGATACCCTCACCCATCGCCCTCGACAAGCGCTGTTGAGCGACGACCAGGTCGTGCTGGGCTTGGACATAAGTGGTTCGGGCATCGGTGAGAGCCGTCTGGGCGCTGAGGACGTCCAATAAGGTCCCAGTCCCGGCTTCCGAGCGAGCGACAGCCAAACGGAGAGCTTCCTGCCCTTGTTCAATCACCTTTTCCTGGGAATCCAACGTTTCCCGAGCTTGGACCAAGCCGGAGTGGGCGGTGCGAACTTCCTGCTCAACCTTGCGATAGAGATCGTCGGAATCTATCCGAGCCCGTTCTTGACCTGCTTTGGCGGCCTGAACCTTACCCTTGGTCAGTCCAAAATCCCAGATACTCCAATTGGCCACCAATCCAACACTCCAGCCATGCACTTCATCGTTCAGACTAGGCGCACCGCCATTCGGCCCGTAAACGCGGCTGGCCCAACCGTAATCGGCTTGACCGCTCAACTTGGGGTAATAGTCAGAGCGCGCTTGAACGATATCCTCGTGCCGCAAGCGTTCGGTGTTTCTGGAGGATGCCAATTCGGGCCGTTGCTGATATGCTTTGGCAATGGAAACGGCAAGAGCCACCTCGTTGGTTGAGGGAGTAAGCTTGCCGGAAACTTGCAGAGGTATGTCTTCGCCAGCGCCGGAAGGGATATCCCATCCGAGCAGCGTGGCCAGATTGTTTTTGGCAATTCGGTAATCATTACGCGCCTTGATTAAGCGGGGCTTTGCATTGGCCAATTCCACCGATGCCCGCAAGACATTGAATTGAGGCACGGTACCAGCTTCATACCTGCGCTGGGTATCGGTCAGTTCTTTTTCCAAGAGATTGACCGACGCCTCCTGCGTGACGATCAATTCGGCATCGAGAAGGACGTCATCGTAGGCCACTCGCACGTTTAACAAGGTGTCTGACACCAAGGCCTCGTAGTTTCTCAAAGCCACTTCTTTGGTCAGTTTAGCGGACCGAAGGGAGGAGCGCATCTTGCCTCCGTCCAGCAACGTTTGGCTGATGGTCAAATCGGCACTCCAGGACTCATCCGCTCGAAAGGCAAAGCTGTTTCCGCCCTCGACGTAAACGCGTTCAATTTTTCCGCGGTCGAGGCCGGTATAGCCGCCAGAGCCAGTTACTTTTGGCAGTGCGGCGGAACGTAACTGCAAGGAAATGCCATAGGCCTCTTCAATATCCTGGCGTCCCTTGAGGATTGAGGGGTTTTGTCGGACGGCAATTTCCAGAGTCTCAGACAAGGTGAGAGCGTTGGTCGGCCAATGGGCGTACTCACTGGCTGTGAGCACTGTTGGCATGAGCGCCGAGACCAAGCCGATCGACAACCAAGAGGTATTCATGGGAGAACAAAGGTGGCTTTCGCTGACATTTTGTCAACAGTGATCAAGAAATTACGGTTTGCTTGTTTCAGCAACTCCGGGAGTGCGCCGAATAAACACATCCACCTGTTGGCCGATGTAAACCGGGAACTTGGGCTGATCAAATTCGTAGACAATCTGGAGCACCCGTGTATCGACGCGTTCCAAGCTGTCGCCGGTCAAACTCCGTTTCGGGACGACATAGGGTTCGATTCGGACGAACCGAAGCGGCATTTTGAAACTGGCATTGCCTTTGAGCGATGCAACGGCTGGTTGATTTGGGGAAACCAAGATCGCGTTTTGCTCATCGACCTCGGCTCGAACTTGGAGCCGGTCGACATCACCCAAGAGCATTAGCGGGTCGGTGAGCGCAGCGGCGGATGCAAATTCGCCTTCACGCACATTAACTTGGAGAAGCTTACCGTCGCGAGGAGCGCGGACGGTTAAAACGGAGGCTTCCACTTTGGCCTCTTGCAACTGAGCCCGGATGGCCTCCACCTGAGCACGGGTGGATATCAAGCGAGCTTGCGCCCCCTTAAACCCAAATTCCCGACGCCTCAATTCATCTTCGGTCGCCACCTTGTCCTTTTCGAGGCGGACGACCCGCTGGAGCTGGTCGGCGAGGTCGGCCACCTGGTTTTCGTCAATGCCTAGTTGCGCTTCGTTGGCCGTCAGGGAGGCTTGAAGGCTGGCGATTCGGGCCACTGTTTCCCGGTCATCCAATTGAAACAGCGCATCCGACGACTTCACCAAATCGCCGACCTTGACAAAGACCTTGGTGACAAGGGCCGCCTTGGGGGAAGCGATACGAACATTTTCGCGGGAAGCTTCAATCAGCCCGGTGGCAGCGACGCTATCGGAGAATTCGGATCTGCCGGGTTCGGATAAAGGACCTGGGTCTTTGGGTTTTAGGCTTTGGGCTCGGACGAGATAAAGGGATGCGACCACTCCTGCAATCGCCACATAAAATGAAATGCGTTTAAAAAGAATGAGCATAACGGAAAATGTTGGTCAGTGGGTTGACTGAACGAATCGTTGCAACGGCTCGCCTTCGAGGACCGCCCGAACGCGACCGTCCTCCATCTGGGTGATTCGGTCCGCGTATCCGTAGATGCGGGGGTCGTGGGTGACAATGACAACACACCGCCCGGGGGCACGTGCGGCGGTGGCCAGCAGGTCCATAATTTGATGCCCGGTCTCGCTATCGAGAGCGCTGGTCGGTTCGTCACAAATCACCAATCGAGGCTCATGAACCAACGCGCGAGCGATTGCCACCCGTTGCTGCTGTCCACCGGAAAGTTGTGTTGGTCGCTTGGTTTCCTTGCCGCCCAATCCCACGCGTTTGAGTAACTCTTGCGCTTTACTCTCAGCGACCTTCCGCCCGCGACCATTCAGAAGCAGTGGCACGCTGACATTTTCCGTAAGATTCAAGGTCGGGATGAGGTTGAACTGTTGGAAAATGAAGCCGACGTTTCGGCGTCGAAAGTCGGTGATTGCCGATCGCTTCAGTCCATCCAGCGAGGTGCCGAAGACATCGACCCGTCCTTCATCCCAATCGAGGGTACCGGCGACAACGGACAACAGCGTGGTTTTTCCGCAGCCCGACGGTCCGACAACGAGGTGAAGCTCACCCTGACGGGCGGAGAAATCCGCTCCCTTGAGTGCGACGGTACGAGCATCGCCGACGCCGAAGGCCTTGACCACGCCACTAGCGCGTACTGCCAATTCAGTAGCCGGGCGGGCGACGGTGGTTGGAGAAAGGTCAGCGGGCATGATTTTATCCACGGAAGACGACAGCGGGTTCCAGCCGTGCAACTTTGAGAATACCGAACACGGCCGCCAGGAAACAAATGATGAGAATGGAGAAAAGGGTTCCTGTCAGGTCCTGCAGGGTAATTAAGAACGGAGGTTGACCAATGGGACGAACCAAAAAGCCGAAGACGGCGGTGATCCCAATTCCAATTCCATAGCCAATTAAACCCACTGTGAACGCCTGCACGAAAAGCATCGCGGAAATGAGCAGATTGCCCGCGCCCATGGCTTTGAGTGCGCCCAAGTGTTTGAGGTTCTCTAAGACAAAGGAATAGAAAGTTTGACCGGCAACAGCCACGCCGACGACAAAGCCCAAAATGATGGTGGTCAAAAAACTAACAGGAATACCGGTATTCTTCCAAACCCAATTCACCGTAGCCTTTTCGAATTCAGGGACGGTATAGGCCTTCAACCCGGTTTCCTGCTCAATTTGGCGGGAAACCTCGTATGCCGTATGTCCCTCCTTGGGTTCGGCGAGGATCATGGAGAGCATCTTTCGCTGACGTGGGGCGTATTGGAGAGCCTGGTCGTAGCTGGTAAATACGTACGGATAACCGAAAAAGTGCGGCTCCGTCTTGCAGATTCCCACCACTCGGGCCTCCCGATCGTTGATTTCAAATGTGTCGCCGATTTTAAGCGGCTTTCCGCGAACCGCTGATAGTCGTTGAGCGGCCACAACGTCGACGATCACATTATTGGCGATGCGCAAACGCGCCAGAGCCTCGTCTCCGCCACTCAACATCTGGGTCGGACGACCTTTCAGCGTGCCTGCGTCAAGTCCGATGAGTTGGACCTGCTTATCAGAGCCATCGGATGAACGGGCCTTGACCACGTTTTGAAACAGCGGAACGGCATAATCGACTAACGAAACACTCCGGACTCGATTGACATCGGTATCCCGCAATGCCTTGGTTTCATTGACCTGCTCCACCCGACTTTCCACCACCCAAATCGAGGCCCGCATGTTGCGCATGTGGCTGGTGGTCCAGGAAACCAGCCCATTAAACACAGCCCGCTGCTGGGTCATGAGCAGCGACGAAAACGTCAGACCGCCGATCAGCATGATATACTTGGCGCGGTCACCGAGCAGCATTTTCAGGGCAAGACGGAGCATGGTGGAAGCGGATTTAGCGGGTGTGGGATGCCACTGCGAACGGCACCGTATCAGTGGCGTCGAATGCAACCGACGTCAACGGTGATTCAGCATCTCGGTGAGAGCGCAGGCCAGCCAAAGCCGCCAGGGTAAAATCGGTAATGTGTCGGACGTGGACCTCGAAGGTGTCGCGACTGGGCATAACCTTCGGATCGAGAAGACGAATGACGGGGCCGCAGTGCTTGTAGAACAGAATCTGTCCGACCACGCTCATCGTTGCCCGCGCTAACTCTTCCCGGCTAAACCGGGGTCCGAGGATGTCGCGCATCACCCCGCCGAGCCAGAGAGCCTCTGGACGAATGTGGACCTCAACGACCCGCTCCAAGGCCTGGGTTGGCTCAACCATTTCGCGGCTCATGATTTGCCCCATGGGGAATTCCACGTCGAAGGCTAGGACACGCCGAAACATCCATCGGACATAGGCCTCCAACCGAACGGGAGCCGGTGTGGAGGAATCCATGGACAAATGGATTTCCGGATTTCGAGCATCATCCCGGCAGGCCTTGATCACTTCTTCGTAGAGACCCTCTTTATCTCGAAAGTGATAGTTAACGGCGGCGATGTTGGCTCCGGCACGCTGGCAAATCTCGCGGATGGTCGCCTCGCGAAATCCGCGCTCAGCAAACACGGACGTCGCCGCCGATAGAAGCATTTGGCGGGTATCGAACGACGGGCTGGCGTCAGTGGAAGGTGGCGTGACCGTGCTCACTCCTGACAAACTATCGTTCGAGCTCCTCGATGTCAAACAGCAGTTTGAAACAGCGGTTTTTGATTACACCTTCCCGATATATCGGGCGTTCACTCGGTCCTTGTTAAACGCCGAAGCAACTTGACCTTGAATATCGTCTAGAATTGGAGGCACGATCTCGGCATCCAGCATGGAGATCACCGAATTTGCCTTCGGCTGTTATCGTGACCATTCCGACTCAAAGGAAATGAGGTGATTGTTTTTGTACCATCCCCATTACGGTGCCGGTGCGGGGGAGAAGCCGAGCTCCAGGTGAATGCGAGTGATGTACAGGGTGCATTGGAAGTGCTGGCCAAGTGCCAGTCGTCGCTCTACGGATGCGTCTGTGACGAAACCGGCGCCGTGCGACGACATATTAATCTATTCGTAAATCGAGATCATATTCGCGACCGGAATGGACTCGATACCCCTCTATTGGAAAATGACACCTTGTTTATCATGACAGCAGTCTCTGGAGGTTGACCTATGAATGAACGCGTGCTCTTAGCCATCGGAACCAAGAAGGGCCTTTTTGTCGCCGAGTCATCCAAACACCGCCAACAGTTTACTTTGCGCGGACCGTTTGGGGAGGGCGTGGGTGTTTACTCCTCGCTTATCGATACTCGCGGCACGCCAAAACTCTTCGCATCGAGCTGCAACCCGTTTTTTGGGATGAAGGTGCTTCGCTCAACCGACTTGGGCGTCACCTTTCATGAGACAGGATCAGCGCCTGCATTCCCGAACGACGATGGCCGTGCTCTCGCCAACATCTGGGCAATTGAACCAGGTAAGGAGGAGAACGAACTCCTTTGTGGAGTCGAGCCGGCCTCCCTGTTCAAGAGTCGAGACGGAGGAGATTCGTGGGAATTGGTGCCGGGAATCAGCAACCATGAGCACGCACGGAAATGGCAGCCTGGAAATGGCGGACTCTGCATGCACACCATCCTGAGGGATGGGCATCGCATTCATCTTGGCATATCCACGGGAGGACATTACCTGAGTGAAGATGGCGGCGAAACCTTCGTGGCAGCAAACAAGGGAATTGGCGCGGGTTTTGTTCCTGATCCGTTTCCGGAATTCGGCCAATGCGTCCATAAGATTGTCGGTCATAAGGATGCTCCGGGCCGACTCTATATGCAGAATCACGGGGGATGGGGAGGGTGGGATGGTCCTGGAGGCCCCCGTCCCGACATCGGCGTCTTGCGAAGCGACGACCATGGCCATACCTGGCGATCGATTGCCCATGGTCTTCCGTCGGACTTTGGCTTTCCCATGGTTGTCCATCCTCATGACCCTGACACCTTATACGTGGTGCCACTCGAGCCGATGACCCGCACCTGTCCTGGTGGATCACCAGCCATTTGGCGAAGTCAAAATGGAGGGGGAACTTGGGAAAAGCTTTCGCAAGGTCTTCCTCGAAGAGACAGTTTCTTTACCATTCTGCGTGATGGGATGGATATCGACCATCACACGTCCCCATCTGTTTATTTTGGAACCACGACCGGGCAACTTTGGATTGGGCGCGAGGGAGGCGAGGAGTGGGAATGTCTATTCAGTGCGCTGCCTCCGATTCATTGCGTGAAGGTCGCGATCATTTAAGCCACAACCTCCGCCTCGACGGAAGTCCTGCGGATGGCCCATTGGCTTCGCCATTGCACAATAGGTGCACGTGTGAATCGTGCGGGAAGGTGGAAAAGCATTTATTGGGAACTAATTCCAAGAGTAGCGACCATAGGGGGCAGGCCGAAATGAGACCGGGTTCCATTTCGAGATTGTTGAGATCATTTTCAACCGGAATGAAGCCGCTTTGGAACACGGGATTTCTTTGAAACAATGGGGCGCTGATCGGGGTGATCTAAGCAACCGGGCGATTGCCCGACTCGACCACAACTTCGATTCGTTTCAAAAATGAACTCTCCTCGTTTCCTGGCTCTTGCGGCGCTGAGCAGCGCTTTTCTCCTATCCACTCCCCTCCGTGCCGAAACAGGCGCGGTCGATTTTGGGACGTTTACGCCCCCCCATTCGGGTGGGCAATTTGTTGAAATCAACCTGAAAAGCAATCTGTTGGCCATGGCTGGACGGCTGGCGCAAAAAGACGAACCGGATGCAGCGGAAATGCTGAAATCGATTCAATCGATCCATGTCCGAGTCATTGGACTGGATGAAGACAACCGGACCAAGACCGAGGAACAAATCACCCAGATTCGAGGAAAACTGGAAAAAGAAGGGTGGGAAAAAAATGTAACTGTGAAGGATGACGGTAGCGACGTCGCCATTTACACCAAACTGCGCGGATCGGAAGCCGTCGAAGGAATTGTCGTGACGGTTATCGAAGGAAAGAACCAAGCCGTCTTGGTCAACGTGGTCGGTGATTTGCGTCCAGAAAAGCTGATTGCGCTCGGGGAGCGATTTGACATCGAGCCACTCAAGCAACTCCATGACAAGCTAGGTGGAAAGGCCGGAGCGAAGCACGCGCCAACTGCATCGGAAACGCCGGAAGCAAAGAACTGATCACTCACCATCCTTCTGGACACCGCTTATGAATGCCCCCCTCGTGCCGCCTGAAATTTGCGTACAGCCATCTCTCCGAAAGCGGTCGCGATGGGGGTGGAAGGCCATTTTCATAAGTGTGATCCTGGCCCCGTTCCTTAGCCTTGCGGTGGTCATCGCGTACGGACTGAGTTGCCTTGTGCCGACCCATTCAACCCGTGAATTGAGCACTATTGCCATTCATGGGTCCGGTGGGAACTGGACCTGGCGAGGTTCCGCGCGGATCGACGCAGTTCCCTTGATGGCCGCTCGCTTCGTTAGCGGCTTCATGAAACAGATACCACCCGAGGCTCGGTTGGCTTTGCAGGCAGCACGTTCCGGTGAGGTCACCCTCTACGAGCGGGTGGGGGGCGGTTACTCCAAGGATTATCGCCGTCTACTAACAGATGCCGATCGATTCATGCAACACAGCGGATTCGAGCGTGTTGTCGGAGTTCTGGAAGGACCCGAACTGGTCGCCATTTACCTTCCAACTGGATTGCATTCGCAGCGCCAATTAAACGCAACGGTCCTTGTCGTGAATGATAGCAATCTGGTGGTGGCTTCGGCGACCGCCGATCTGGTGCCGCTCTTCCATCTGGTTCGGGGAAAAATCGTCGAAAACCATCCTTACGCTTTTACAAGCACCGTGAGCCTTCAACAAAAAGGCCCGCTCCATTCATTGGTGCGAGCCCAGAAGTCCGTTGATTAAAGGACTTAACTCGGGATTTCTTCTGTTCGGAAGAACCGCTTAATCTCAATAGCCGCGCTCTCCACCGAATCCGACGCATGCGCGATGTTGCGCATGCTGTCAGTGCCAAGGTCTCCCCGAATCGTTCCCTTGGGGGCTTTGCGAGAATCGGTGGGGCCCAGCAGGTCGCGAACGACCACGACTGCACCAGGGCCGGTCAGGATCAAAGCCAAGACCGGACGAGACAGCATGAACGTGACTATTTCAGGGAAAAAGGGACGGGTGGCAATATGCGCGTAATGTTCGGTCAGGAGTTCTGGGGTCAGGCGAATCATTTTCGCTGCTTGAATCTGGAGACCAGCGGCTTCAAATCGGCGAATGACTTCGCCAGCGAGGCTCTTTTCCAGGCAGTCCGGTTTGCAAAGGATGAGTGTTTGTTCCATCGGGCTATCGTACATGCCAGATTGCAGCCGCAGCGGCAAGCGTGTTTCTCAGGCCAGACAGGTCAACAGTTCAGGCAGGACCATTCCCGAGGGACCCGCGAGGACGTAGTCGGCAGATTCGGTGAGGGGGGTTGGCTCGGGATTAATCTCGACGATTACAGCCCCATTCCTGATGGCGATGAAGGGCAAATCGGCTGCGGGGGAAACGACGGTTGATGTTCCAATGGAAAAGAAGACTTGGCAACTGGCGGCGGCGGCCATGGCACGGTCCAACGTTTCCTGCGGTAGGGCCTCGTGAAACCAGACCACATCGGGTCGAAGATGCGCCCCACAATGGGGACACGGTGGTGGAACAGCGGGTGTATCGGTCCATTTCTCGACGACCCGCCCTTCCCTGGAACATTTCGTTCTTAGAATATTCCCGTGTAACTCCAAGACCTCCTGACTCCCCGCTTGCTGATGCAACCCATCCACATTTTGGGTGATTAGGGTGAATTGGGGGAATCGTCTGGCCAATTGCGCCAGGGCCAAGTGCCCAGGATTGGGACGAGCCTTGGTCACCAATTCCCGCCGCCAGGCATACCATTCCCAGACGCGCTTGGGATTTTCGGCGAAGGCCATGGGGGTCGCGAGTTCTTCGGGCGAGAATTGGGACCAGAGACCTGTTTGGGCTTGTCGAAAGGTAGGGATACCGCTTTCAGCCGAAGTGCCAGCACCGGTCAGCACAGCAACGCGATCGACTTTTCGAAGCGATTCGACCAAACGGAGCGGAATTTGAGGAGCGGCAGTCATACGCTAGGACTAACGTCTTATCTATTCCGATGGTCCGGCAAGGATGAACGATTTTCCGTGACCTCCTTCGAACTCGGGGCACTCTTTCCATCCACCATGAACTCGCGCTCATCGTTCAATAAATCGGCGTCTTTATTCCTCATCGGCCTCGTTGGAGTTTCCCTTCTTGCTGCCGATGCCGAAAAGGAACCAACCGTGGTCACTCCCGGAACCCACGGGACTCCCCCCTCAGACGCCATCGTCCTCTTCGACGGCAAGGACCTATCGGCTTGGAATTCCGAGAATGGCGGTACCCCCGAATGGAAAGTTGAAAACGGGTACGTGGAGGTCGCGGGCAACGGCGGAATCCTGACCAAGGAGAGTTTCGGGGATATCCAACTCCACGTGGAATGGGCCGCACCAGCCGAAGTAAAGGGCGAAGGTCAGGGACGAGGAAACAGTGGAGTCTACTTTCAGGGTCGCTATGAGATTCAAGTACTCGATTCCTACCAAAATCCAACCTACTTCAATGGTCAAGCTTCAGCCTTTTATGGTCATAATGCGCCGCTGGCTAATGCCAGCCGCAAGCCAGGAGAATGGCAGGCCTACGATATTGTCTTTCATCCTCCCAAGGCAGACGCTGGGGGCCAGGTGAAACCGGGCTCGTTCACCGTCCTCCACAATGGGGTGCTGGTGCAGGACCATATTCCGGTCAATGGCGACTCGACGACGGCCGCCAAGTTCTCGGGAGTTACCCAAACGGGCCCCTTGCTGCTGCAAAACCACGGTAACCCGGTTCACTATCGGAATGTGTGGCTGCGCAAGATTCCGGCAAATTAAGGATGGCTTGTCGGCGGCACCTTGTTAACGCGCGGTAGGGTCTTGGACTTCGGTTGTCCTCTACCGCTTTGGGGCCGGGGGACCGTAACGGCACTCCAGGGGGCTCTGGTTGGCATCCATTTTACGGCTTTTTTCCAAAGCGCCAGAGGGCTGGCACCCTCCACGACCTGGCGGACTTCCCTTGCACCATCTGTTGGGAAATGCATCCGTCTAGGCTTGGTTAGAAACCACGGGCGGCCTTGGGAAAGCGGCGAGATGCCGCTTCCACTTTGGGATGTGGGGGAGCCATTTGCTTTTTAGATGGCCTCGTTAGAAGAGCTTCTGTAGCGAGGAATCCCCCAGGCGTTTTTCGTCACCACGGGTAGGGCCAAGGGCCATTGGTTCGTTCCCAGAGCCAGGCGAAGTCTTTGTTGCCGTGGGCGTCCCAGCCAAAACCGTAGACCTCGTTTAGACTATGAAGG
>CAILNN010000046.1 GCA_903835555.1 uncultured Verrucomicrobiota bacterium | reverse complement strand
GGGGGCTTCGTTGCTCCTCGGTCACGTATTTCGTCGCAATATGCTCCCTCGTCGCGCCTCGCCCCCGCCTGTTTTGGCTGGCGCATATAGACAAAGCCATTTTGAAAACGCGGCCTAGATATCCAACACATTGAGGATGAGGGCGAACAGTGCGTCGGCGACGATCACCAGTAAGATCGAAGTGACCACCGCAGACGAGGTGGCGGTGCCGACTCCGGCGGCGCTTCGCTCACAGCGGAGTCCCCGGAGGCATCCGGTCAGTCCTACAATCGCTCCGAAGAACACGCTCTTGGCGAGGCCGGTGGTCACATCGGTGAGATCGACCCGGTTTTGAATCTCGAGCCAATAGGCCATGGGCGGAATCTTAAGGAGGGTACCTGACACGAGCATCCCGCCCAGGATTCCGAGAACATTGGCATACATAGCCAACACGGGCATCATCAGGGTCACGGCCAATACTCTCGGCAATGCCAAGAAATCGACTGATGAAAGCCCGAGCGTTTCGATTGCATCGACCTCCTGGTCGACCCGCATATTGCCCAATCGAGCAGCGAATCCCGCCCCAGTTCCGCCGGCGACAATGACAGCGGCCATCATAGGCCCCATTTCACGCACCACCGAGAGCCCCACCAGGTCGGCAACAAAAATGGCGGCCCCGAACTGTTGCAACTGAATGGATGCCTGGAAAGCGAGAACGACCCCGATCAGGAAGCTGGCCAGCGAAACAACCGGGAGGGAAGATATCCAACTCTGCTGAAGTTCAATGACGAAGTCGAGCCACCGAAATCGGCGCGGGAACCGGAGAACATTCACGAATCCAAGCGAGTTTTCGCCGAGAAAGGTGATGTTTTCGCGCGATCGCGCAGTCCAGGCTTCGGTGACGGATACATATCTGGACCAAATCGACGCCCGCTTTGGACGTTGGGCAGGGATGGCGGATTGAATCGCGGTGAAACGGGAAAGCAACGCAGGAAGTCGGGGAGGCAGCGATTCCGTTTGGAAGCTTATCCGGGCTTTGAGGCACCAGGTTTGCGCATGGATCATAAAAAGGACCAATGAGGTATCCCAAGTGCCTAACTTTTTTCCCGATACAACGACTTCCTTGGGTACAACACCTTCGATTAGCTTTTCCCACTTGGGGACCGGGCCACTTAATTGCCAGTCGCCGCCAATGACCAAGCGTCTGTTCGCCACCTCGCCCGCAGCTTCCCAAGTAGCAGAAGCCGGAGGGGGAAAAACGCCAACCGTAGGCGGGTTTGATGAATCAAGTGTCATTTTTCCAAAATGAATCCGGCATCAGAGCGCGAACGGTGCCAGCGGCACCCACTGCGCAACCCCTTTGGGGTTGAAAAACATCGGGATAGCAGTCCAAGACGCTGCCGCGCATTACCGAGGTACTGGAGGTCCGCCAGCCATCTGGCGCTTTGGCAACGGGTGAGATTGCACTTTTAAAAAGAGCCGTCTGAACAACTCCAACAGGCCACCATCGGTTATGCATTGGCATCCCATTTCCAGTTCCGGATCTCGGGCATGTCCTGGCCGTGACGTTCGATGTATTGCTTATGTTCCGCTAACTTGGCTTTGAGTTGCTGCTTCAAGAAGAGACCCGCGTCCCCGGTCTGGGGCAATCTATCGATGACGTCCATCACCAGGTGAAAACGGTCCAATTCATTCAAAACCGTCATGTCAAAGGCGGTCGTGATGGTGCCTTCTTCCTTGTACCCTCGGACATGGATATTCGCGTGATTGGTGCGGCGGTAGGTTAATTGGTGAATGAGTGTCGGATAGGCGTGAAAAGCGAATATGACCGGCTTGTCGCGGGTAAACAGTTCATCAAAATCGCGGTCATTCAAGCCGTGGGGGTGTTCTGAGACGGGCTGCAACCGCATGAGATCAACGACGTTGATCACCCTGATTTTCAGCGAGGGAAGTTTCGATCGAAGGATTGAAACAGCCGCGAGGGTTTCGAGAGTGGGCACATCGCCGCAACAAGCCATGACGACATCAACTCCGGTTCCTTGATCATTGCCCGCCCAAGGCCAGATGCCGATTCCATCGGCGCAATGTTTGCACGCGTCATCCATGGACAACCACTGCGGTGCGGGATGCTTTCCGGCGATAATCACATTGACGTAATGGCGACTGCGCAAACAGTGGTCCATGACTGAAAGCAGGCAATTGGCATCGGGCGGAAGATAGACACGGATAATCTCCGCTTTTTTATTGACCACATGGCTGATGAAGCCGGGGTCCTGGTGGGTGAAACCGTTGTGGTCCTGGCGCCAGACATGGGATGTCAGCAAGTAGTTGAGCGAGGCGATTTTTCTCCGCCAGGGAAGATGCAGCGTGACCTTCAACCATTTGGCATGTTGGTTGAACATCGAATCGATGATGTGAATGAAGGCCTCGTAGCAATTAAAGAGTCCGTGACGTCCGGTTAATAAATAGCCCTCCAACCATCCTTCGCATTGATGCTCGCTGAGCATGGAATCGAGCACCTGCCCTTCCGGTGCAAGGAATTCATCGTTGGCGCGCATTCCGGCATCCCATTGTCGTGAGGTGGTTTGGAATACAGCCTCCAAACCGTTGGAAAGAGTTTCGTCTGGTCCGAAAATGCGGAAGTTTCGCTTTTCGCGGTTCAAACGAATGACATCGCGAAGAAACATTCCCAGCACGTGGGCATCGCCGATACCGGGGACACCCGGGTGAGGAACTTTGGCGGCGTAATCGCGAAAGTCAGGCAGACGCAGGTCCCGGAGTAAAATTCCGCCGTTGGCATGTGGATTGGCACCCATCCGGCGTGTACCGACTGGAGCTAATGCGGCCAGTTCCGGTAGCAATCGTCCTTGGGAATCGAAAAGTTCATCGGGCCGATAGCTTTTCAGCCACGATTCCAAGAGCAACAAATGTTCTGGATGGGTGGCTGGGTCCGAAAGGGGCACCTGATGGGCGCGAAAAGTTCCTTCGATCTGAAGGCCATCGACGACCTTTGGACCGGTCCAACCCTTGGGCGAATTCAGGACAATCATCGGCCATCTGGGCCGTTCGGTATTTCCGCCGGAGCGGGCGTCAAACTGGATGCGTTTGATTTCGCCCACCACGGTATCGAGGGTCTCAGCCATGGCGGTATGCATTGGGCCCGGTTCGTACCCTTCGACGAAATAGGGAATCCATCCATAACCCCTTAGCAATTGGTCCAGTTCGTCGCGGGAAATCCGGGCCAGCACGGTGGGGTTGGATATTTTATACCCATTGAGATGGAGGATCGGCAACACGGCTCCATCGGTGACCGGATCGAGAAATTTGTTGGAATGCCAAGCCGTTGCGAGAGGCCCCGTTTCAGCTTCGCCATCACCGACGACGCAAGCGACTATAAAATCAGGATTGTCGAATACGGCACCAAACGAGTGGCTCAGCGAGTAGCCCAACTCCCCGCCTTCATGAATCGATCCGGGGCATTCGGGCGAGGCGTGGCTTGGGATTCCGCCTGGGAAAGAAAACTGAAGGAAAAGTTTTCGCAAACCGGCCTCGTCTTGGCTGATATCGGGATAGACTTCGCTGTAGGTGCCTTCGAGGTAGGTGTTGGCGACGACGGCAGGTCCGCCATGGCCGGGACCTGCCACATAGATCATATCGAGATCAAAGTTCCGGATGACGCGATTGAGATGGGCGTAGATGAAATTCTGCCCCGGGGTGGTCCCCCAATGTCCCAAGAGCATGTGTTTTACATCGGACAGCAACAGGGGGCGCTTTAGCAGCGGATTATCGAAAAGGTATATCTGGCCAACGGACAGGTAATTGGCCGCCCGCCAATAGGCATCGAGCAACTGAAAGGATTCCTCGGGAGCGGAGTTCGTTGTGGTATTCATGACAGGAGAAGCAGGATCAAGCGGTTTCACTGAGTGATTTTCGAAAGCGGAGGAGGGCGATGGCGAAGAACACCATTCCGATGCCTATCAAGGCAGAAAGGTGAGGCCACACCTGGGATAGACCTGCACCGCGAAACAGGATCGCCTGGCCGAGGGCAACGAAGTGGGTGGTCGGTGCGGCGAGCATGAGGTACTGAAGGAAAGCGGGCAGACTTTCGCGGGGAGTGAAGCTTCCCGAGAGCAATTGGAGCGGCAGAAGAATCAAGACAGCGAGCATTCCAAACTGGGGCATGGATCGAGCGACAGTCGCCATAAAGATTCCGAGAGAGGTGGCGGCAAAGAGGTGGAGGAGCGCCCCGAACATAAACAGGACTGCTGATCCGCCGATGGGAATATGCAGGATGCCTTTGACGACCCACAGGAGTCCCACAGCAGCGGCCAGGAGAACGACCGCGCTCATCGACCAAATCTTTGACAACATAATCTCCGATGGCGTGATCGGCATGACCAAGAGATGCTCGATGGTGCCGTGTTCCCTCTCCCGCAGGAGGGCAGCACCGGTCAGAATAATACCGAGCATGGTGACGTTGTTAATCAATTCGGTGAGTGCTCCGAACCACATTTGCTCCAAGTTAGGATTGAAGCGTGCTCGCAGGGTCAAATCGACCGGAGGAGGAGCGATGTCGCGGTATCTCCGCACGAAGCCGTCGACTTCGTCCAAGACGATTTGCTGGATGTAACCGCCGCCGCTGAAGGCCTGAGTCATGCGGGTGGCATCGATATTCAACTGAATGGGGGATACGCTCCCTTTGAGGACGCGACGCTGAAAATCCGGGGGGATATCGAGGACGAAAGTGTAGTCACCGGAATCCAAGCCTGCGTCGGCCTCAGCCAAGGACACCAATTGCGGTGGATTGAAGCGAGGGCGATAGAAGGCCTGAACAATACAGCGAGAGAGGGGTGAAGCATCTTCATCCACCACGGCGATGGGAACGTGATGAAGCGTTTCCGGGAGGGCCGTGGCCGCGATGTAAATAGACGCGGTGAAACTGTAGGCGATCAACAGCAGCATGATGGGGTCTCTGGCGAGGCTCCAAAGCTCCTTAATTCCCAGCCGGTAGATATGGGATGCCGATGGCATGATTAGGTCTCCTGTTTTTTTAATAAAAGGACGGGAAGGCCCACCATGATGGGAGCGGCCAGCACCAGCGGCCAGAAGGAGGCAAACAGGCCAGGGAATCCGAGGCCCTTGCTAAAAACGCCACGGCAGATGATCAGGAAATGCGTTGCTGGATATATTTTCCCAATGATGAAGCCTACGCCTTCGAGGGAGGAAACGGGGCTTAGGATTCCGGCAAACTGTATCGCAGGAATCAATGTACCGATAAGAGTCACAAAAAGGGCAGCGATCTGGCTCCGGGTGAATGTGGAACAGAAGAGTCCAAATCCGGTTGAAAAAATGACAAACAGCAGAGCCCCGGTCGTCAGGGCGGCAAGGCTGCCTTTCACGGGAACGTGAAATAGGGAAACCGCCATCAGGGTCAGCAGGCTAAAATTCAGCAGCGACAGGACGATGTAGGGCAGTTGTTTACCCAGAAGAAATTCGGAACGGGTTACGGGGGTCACATACAGGTTGATGATGGAGCCCAATTCTTTTTCACGAACCACGGACAACGCGGTGAGCATCGCCGGAATCAGCAAGAGGAGGAGCGGAATGACCGATGGAACCATGGCCGGCAAGCTGCGCACATCGGGATTGTAGCGATAGCGGGTCTCTACGGATGCCGTGCTTGAAATGGTTCGACCGAGTCGACGGGTTGCCATCTCTGCGAGCCAGCCTTGATGCATTCCAAGGATGTAGCCTTGAACGGTTTCGGCTCGTTGGGGCATGGAGCCGTCGACCCAGGCTCCGATGCTCACCGGGTTTCCATGACTCACTGAGCGGGCGAAATGGGGGGGGATGTCGATTGCGAGGGCCAGTTCCCCCGATCGCATCCGGCGTTCCAGTTCCCAATCATCTCGGAGCGGTGGAGCTTCACGAAAATAGCGGGAGCCAGCGAGATTAAGGGCGTAGTCACGGCTCAACCCGGTGCCATCATGATCGAGGACAGCAAAGGCAAGATTCTCGACGTCGAGACTGATCCCGTACCCGATAATCAACATCAACAATGCTGTCCCGAGCAGGGCCATCGTCGAGCGTACCGGGTCCCGACGAAGCTCGCGGGCCTCCCGGAGCGTGTAGCTCCAGGAACGCCGGAAGCTGAAAAGGGAATCCCGCAGCGATGGCGCTGATGATCTCCCTAAGACAATCGGTAAAGGTATCGTCTGGTCTGCTGTATCCATTTTCGCGTCCACGGTTCCTTCCGCTTCTTTTAGGTAACGGATGAATGCCTCTTCGAGGGTGGCAACACCCCGCAGTCGGACGATTTCCGCCGGTCGACCGGTAACCAAGACCGCACCCGCGTTCATCAGGGAGATTCGATCGCAACGCATGGCCTCATTCATGAAGTGCGTTGAAACAAAGATTGTGACCTTGTCCCGGCGCGATAGATCGATCATCAACTGCCACAAAGCGTCGCGGGCGATAGGGTCCACCCCGGAGGTGGGTTCATCCAGGATTAATAGGTCCGGTCGATGAACCATGGCCACGGCAAGGGACAAGCGTTGACGGATTCCCAGGGGAATCTGGTCCGGCATGGCATCCCGGTTCTTTTCCAAATCAAAGCGCTCCAACATCTCATCGACCCGTTCTGAAATGCGCACGGGGTCCATTCCGTAAAGGCGGGCGGCGAGCACCAAGTTTTGGTGAACCGACAATTCCGAATAGAGGGAAAACGATTGGGACATGTAGCCGACCCGCTTCCGAGTCGCGAGGTCGTCCACTCGCACCGGCAATCCGAACAGGCATGCGGTGCCGGAACTGGGGGGAAGGAGTCCGGTCAGCATCTTCATGGTGGTGGATTTCCCGCACCCGTTGGAACCAAGGAATCCGAAGATTTCTCCCCGACGAATTTGAAAGCTAACTCGATCAACCGCGACAAACTCACCAAACCGCTTGGTCAGATTCTCCGCGTCAATGGCAAACGCACCCTCGGCGGTTTCATCCAACGGAGAAATGGTAACCGGATGGTGGCGACTGCGTTGCGCCTTTGGTAAAAGGGCAATGAAGGCGGCATCGAGGGAATCGGTTTTGGTCTGGTTGCGAAGTTGGGCCGGTGAACCAGTGGCAAGAATGCGTCCGCCGTCCATCGCCATCAGCCATTCAAAACGCTCGGCTTCGTCCATATAGGCGGTGGCGACCACGACACTCATCCCGGAGCGCGCGGTGCGCAGGCGGCGGATCAGGTCCCAAAACTGGGATCGTGCCAGCGGGTCGACTCCCGTCGTTGGCTCGTCGAGAACCAGCAAATCCGGGTCATGAATTAAGGCGCAGCAAAGGCCGAGTTTCTGTTTCATTCCGCCGGACAACTTGCCAACGGGGCGTGTCAGGAAGTCGGAGAGTCCGGTATCGCGGCATAATTCATCAATGCGCCGTCTTCGGTCAGCTTTCTCCAAACCAAAAAGACATCCGAAGAATTGAAGATTCTCTTCGATTGAAAGCGTTGCATAGAGGTTCTTTCCGAGACCCTGCGGCATGTAGGCAATTCGACGGCAGACCGCCTTCCGGTGACGTTGGTCCGCCATGTCCCCTCCGAGGACAATCACGGTACCGCCCTGCACCGCCCGCGCACCCGCGAGGAGTGAAAGGAGACTGGATTTTCCCACCGCGTCGGGGCCAATTAGTCCGACCATTGTCGCTGCGGGTATATCGATGGTGATTTCATCCAAAGCGACGGTTTTCCCATAACAGAGACGGACACGATCGAAGCGCGCCACTGGCTGGACACCTGCCCCTTGGGAGTTCATTCAGGAACCTTGGTCCGCAGCTTGTCGGGCCACGCGGCATGGGCATCCAGGCGAACCCAGGCAACCCCGGGAATGCCGGTTTTGACCATGGCACGATGTTTTGCGAGGAGATCACGTCCGAACTGCGCTTTCACGCGGAACATGAGCTTTTCCCGCTCACTCGCTGTTTCAACCGTCTTGGGGGTGAACTGCGCCACCGAGGCAACGAACGAAATGGTGGCGGGAATCACGTACCCGGGTGCCGCATCGAGAATGACCCGGACTTCATTGCCGATGGCGACCTTTCCAGCCGCCATTTCAGGTAGGAAAAAGGTAAGATAGACATCTCCCAAATCGACCAAGTTCAGCACTTTTCCACCGGCGGGGAGGACTTCGCCCGGCTGGGCGATGCGGTATTGAATCCGTCCGGCTCTGGGCGCGGTGAGCTGGCTATCTTGAATATCCGCCTCGACACGGGCGACGGTCGCTTCCGCAGCGGCAATCCCAGAGCGTGCACCGACCCAAGCGGCATGGGCAGCACGGACAGCCGCTTTGGCGGCCGAAACCTGAGCTTGGGCGGACGTGAGTGCGGCCTCCGTCCCCTTCCATCGTGCCTGGTCATCATCATAATCCTGACGAGAAAGGGCTCCTTCGCCGGTCAGGGATTCCGTTCGTCTAAACCGGCGACGCGCGACATCGGCATCGCTTTCCCGCTGTAATACGACGGCCTCTGCCGCCCGGACCTCGCTGGTGCGCGCCTCTTCCTGGGCTTCGGCACTGGCCACGGAGGTTACGGCTTGATGTGAGATTGCCTGCGCTTCGTCCCGTTGAGCATTTAAGACCGTGACCTGCATTTGGGCGAGTGTTTGCCCTTTCTCAACGAAATCTCCTTCGTCAAACCAAATCTCTTGAATGCGCCCAGCCAATTTTGTTGCGACATCAACCTCCGTCGCCTCTACCCGTCCATTCCCCTGAACAAATCCTTTGCCGACTCCAGGCACCCAGGTTGTCCACCAAATCAATACACCGACCCCAACGATCCCGACCCCGAGAGCGAACCAGCGATAGATGGGCTTTATTTTCCAAGCGATAGGCTTGGAAGTAGGGACAGTAGCAATAGGGGCCGAAGATGGGGGAGTACCAAGAGTAGTCATGCATCCTGGTTCTGACGAACCGAAGGTCCCCTAGGCGGGAAGCCCGGTGGAGTTGGGCTCAGTGTTGCCATAGGATTTGCGCCGCTTCGAGAGGAATAGAAGCACCCGGGCACTGGGGAAGTGCGCGGACCGTGTAATCCGAAGCAGGGCGGATATTCTCGATGCTTGCCCGATAGATAAACGGGAGCCCGACAGGGTTGGGAGGCGAAGCACGTTCCATGAGATGACGCACCGATGGATTGCCGTCTATTCCATTGGCAAAGAGTTCTACGGTAACAGACGCAGGGTCCAGTTCTCCCAGGAACAGCTCTACTTTAAAGACCGATTGCCCCAGAGCGGTGGTAACATCGAGGGCCCCAAATCGGAGACCGGCCCATTGCCTCGCCAAATTCTTCTCCCATGCGACCAATCGGCGACCTTCAGCCCCTTGGTTTAGGGCACGCTGTTGATAGACTGCCGCTGCCGGGAGATAGAGGCGCTCGGTATACTCCCGGACGGTACGGTCCGCAGAAAAGCGTGGGGTCAAGGTGGCCATACTCGCCCGCATCTGAGCGACCCATCGAACGGGAATTCCACGGCTATCCCGCTCGTAAAAGGCAGGTACCACTTCGTGTTCGAGTGCGTCGTAGAGCCGTTCGGCTTCTGCATTTTCCCATGCGGGATCGCCACCATGCTCCCGACCGTCACCCAACGCCCAGCCGAGTTCAGGAACGAATGCCTCGGCCCACCAACCGTCCAACTCAGAAAGGTTAATGCCTCCATTGACAAGGGTTTTCATGCCGCTGGTACCGCAGGCTTCCCAGGGGCGTCTTGGGGTGTTCAGCCAGAGGTCCGCTCCTTGTACCAACTCTTCGGTCAGGTGCATGTCATTGTCTCCCAAGAAGATCACACTCGACCGCGCTTCGCCATGGCGGATAAACCACGTCCAGCGTTGAATCAGACTTTGCCCATCCAAATCCGCCGGGTGTGCTTTTCCTGCAAGAATCAACTGCATGGGGCGCTCCCGATTGCCGAGCAATCGCAGCAGTCGTTCCGGGTCATGCAACAGCAGATTGGGGCGCTTATAAGTGGCAAAACGCCGGGCAAAGACGACGGTCAGCACATCGGGATGAAGCAGGTGCCGGGCTTCCTCGACTTCTGCGGCTGGAGCCCCGGATGCGGCCAGTTGAAGGGAGAGGCGTCTTCGTGTGTAGTCCAGCAACCGGATTCGGGATTTGGAACGAAGTTCCCAAAGGTTTTCGTCGGTTACTTGGCGAAAATTAGTTTCCAGGTTGGTTGCCAAGCCAGTCCATCGGTCTGCCCCGCACGCTTTTGTCCAAAGGTAATCGGATGCCGGGGACTCCCAACTGGGGACATGAATCCCATTGGTGACATAGCCCACCGGAACTTCTTCCACGGGGCGACGAGGGAAGAGCGGCGAGAGGAGCTGTCGACTGACCTGCCCGTGCAGGCGACTGACACCATTGACTGAACAACTACCCCGGACGGCCAAGTAAGCCATCTTAAACGCTTCGCCTGCGTCGTCCCGATCAAGGCGACCGAGGGCTAAAAGATCGACAAATCGTATGCCCAATCGATTTTCCGCGTAGGGCTGAAGGTACGGCTCGAGGATTTCGGAGGTAAATTGGTCCAACCCGGCTGCAACCGAGGTGTGGGTGGTAAACAGATTGCCAGCACGGGTAACGGCCAGAGCTTCGGCGAAGGGGAGCCCGGAAGCCTTCATGAAACTGGCGGCCCGTTCCAAGACGACGAAGGCGGCGTGCCCTTCATTGAGATGACAGACTTCGGGTTGGAGGCCGAGCGCCTCCATCAGGTGCCATCCTCCAATTCCAAGGACCAACTCCTGCTTTAACCGCAGCTCGGAACCGCCGCCATATAACTCACTGGTGATCCCGCGATGGACGGGAAAGTTGGCAATGTCATTGCTATCTAATAAATAGAGTTTTACACGCCCAACCAGGACCTGCCATGCCCGCAGCCAAACCGAGTAGCCTGGAAGAACAACCTCAAGGCGCAGCCATTCCCCATTCGCACGGCGCACCGGCTGGACAGGGAGTTGTCCGGGGTCATTATAAGGGAACAACGCTTCCTGGGCACCATTTCGATCGATCAACTGCCGGAAATAACCCCGCTGATAGAGCAAGCCAACGCCGACCACCGGAACGCCCAGATCGCTCGCAGCCTTTAACTGGTCCCCTGCCACGTTGCCAAGACCTCCCGAATAGATCGGCAACGCCTGGCTCAACATGAATTCGAGACTGAAATAGGCGACGCATCCCAATTGAGCCCCGGGATGGGTGGTACGGAACCAACTGGGCCGCGACTCGGAGTCGCGTCGCTCCGCCAGGATAGCATCGAGGTTTCGGCGAAACGTTACGTCCGAGAGCTCTTCGACGAGACGGTCCCGGGAGATGGTCTGAAGAACCGCCCACGGATTTTGAGTTAATTGCCATAGGGCACCGTCCAATTGAGCCCACAACCCCTTGACCCGGTGATTGGCCGACCAACGCAAATCCAGTGCCAGACTGACTAGGGAATCCAAGCCTGGAGGAGCGGTCGGAGATGGACAATAGGGTGGTGCGGCGATGCGTGAGCTCTCCTCCTGCGAAAGAGTGGTCATGGAAGAAACGTTTGATACTGAGTGACCCCATTGACGAAGATGGGGCGATAATAGACTCCATTAAATTGAAAGGCAGGAGCACCCGCAACAGTTACCAGGACAGCGCCCGGCGGATATTCCGGAACCGTCACCCCCATCGGCGCGGGTGCGATGACAAACTGCTCACCTTGCGCCAAATAAAAGGCTCCGGCCCCGTAGTAGTAGACCAATCCACCGGCCTCGATCTCAACGAATCCACTGGGGAGAGTGGGAATGCCCAATCCGACGGGCGGATAGATTTCCTGATAGCCATCAGCAGCGGACTGATAATAGATGCCGTCATCATAAAAATAGGGCGCACCGTTCCAGTACACCTGGACATACCCCTCCCTCAGCTCATGATGATGACGCCCGTAAACAAAGCCGTGCCAGTAGCGGGATCGGCCAAAATCGACGTCTACATCCCGATGGCTAAAGCCGTGACCTCCGCCCCAGTTGCCGTGATGTTCCTCCACCGGCCTTTCGATGATGTGAGTGCCGGAATTACGAACAGTGCCATGGTATGGGCGATCAGCCACGACATTTCTCTGGGTTGGTTGCGGGTGGGACGGTGGTGGCCTGGAGGGAGCCGGACGGGAAGTGGGACCCGGGTGGCCGCTCGGTTGCCCATGCGGTGGCTGCTCGCCAGGAGCACCCAACGCAAGCAGGGCTCGCGATTCAATGCCCACGACCAGGACGGCCATGCCAATTGGGAACAAAATTCGAAGTGCGTTCATGGCTTGTAAGCGGAGGGGTCAAGCTTTTGGTTCTTGGTCCGGATTTCTGAAACAGAGATTTTTGTGGCACCTGGCTGAGGCTCAAAAACAAAGGCGACGTCTGGAGGCAGGGTGGTAAAGTCCCAATGGGATAAAACGGCGGTGTATTGAGGCGCACCGGCTTCATCCTTGTAAGTGATCACCACTTTTCGCGGGACGGGCGTAGCCCCCTCTTCGATCCAAAGCTGCCAGTCGATGGCGTCCTGGGAAAAGGCGATGTGCTCGCACGACACGCCGAGCACTGTCACGAGACCGACATAAACGCCGGAATTTACATTCTTGATAGCGCTCTTATAGGGGTCCAGCACGACCAGGTCCTCCAGCGGAAGGCTTATTCCAAATTGTTGCACAGCGACATCCAGGGCCTCGTCCATCAGAGCTGGGGCGGGTATGGTTCCATAATAATTTTGAGCCCGGTCCACAATGGTCAGTGATTTCCCGTCATAAAGGAGGCCCCGGCTACGACGGGTGGAGCGCATCTCCGCCCGGAATCGATCGGGTCGACGAATTTGGATAGCGACATTTCTGCCTGCCTGAACGCGCTGGCCGGACCAGAGGTTTAAGTCCTGCCAAATCTCGGCATCGACCGAAAAAAACGGCTGATGGCCGAGAAAAGTACTCATCCGCCGCAATAGAGCATCGGCCTTTGGATCGACCTGAGGATTGGGAGCGGGTTCGATTTCTGGCCCGGAACCGGCACCAGCCGATAGGATGGGAAGGATGGCGAGAAGAACGAGCCGGAGCCACCGGAAGAAGGGTTGATGTAATTTCATGAGGAGATTCTCCGAGAATTCATGATTAAACCATCATCCCCTTCCCCGACTAAGACCATGGGGAGTTTCCCTACCGATGGATTTGATTAACCGCTTTGAACATATCCCGTAGGCTGAAATCGAATCAGCCCGGAATCCCGAGCAGAGTTACCTCTTCGGAGCTCTCGAACTGCCGTAGAAAGGCGAGTTCGATGCCTTGCGGACCGGCGATTGGCTTGGAGAAATGTGTTGGTTCCTGGCATTTATCTGGCCTGGCTGCTCTGGGACGGGTTAAGGCCTCGTTGGATCAGCGTCGACTCACGTCGGACGGCTACGGAGTGGGAGGGCCACTCCGCTTTCGTAGACTACAACTCACATAAGGCAACAGGAGTTAAAACCTGCCAAGGCCAAAACCTCAAAGAAGGTGGGGCAAAACACCTTCCAACACATCCACTCCCATAACAGAAGAATAAAATCGAACAATGCTCCTATAAGCGACCGGTGAGTACCAATACCACGAGGACCAGCAACACCAGCCCAAACCCACCACTGGGCCCATAGCCCCAAGACCGGCTGTGTCCCCAAGTCGGGAGGGCACCCAGCAGCATGAGGACAAGAATGACAATTAAAATAGTTCCTAGCATAGGTCGTTTTTTCTTGGACCCGAACGGATGGAGCAATTGATGCCCCATCCTGATTCGGATCCAGGTTTTAGTGAACCAGTTCCTTAACCGCCAGTTCATCTACCCAATAGCCACGGCGATTGTAGTGGTGATGGAGCTCGGTTTCGTATTCACGGTTGATGGATTCCGGATTGGTGTACTCGGGAGATGATTTGATCGTCTCCTTGGTCAAGGTAATGAACACCTTGGACTCGTTCCAACTGACCCGCTCGATCCATTGTGGCGAGATCAGAACCTTTTTGCCCGGCCACCAATTCCGCGTATCGACGACCAGATAGCGGATTGTCCAGGTATCGTCGTCAACAATAAAATCATAAACATGGCCAATTTCCCCCAATGCCGCCTGAATATGATAGCCGGTCACTTCGGCAATGCTGCGCAGGTGGGGGTCCCACGGTTTGCCGTCCTGAGGGGCGGTTCGCCATTGGTCGGAGCCACGGAGGATGTAGGGATAGTTGCCCCATCGATTGGCACCGCCCCAATAGGTGGGCCATCCATAGTATCCGTAATAGGCATCTTCGAATTGACGAGAAACAGGCTTATCGCTGTTTAGCGACGGGCTTGCTTCGATCTGGGCTTTTCTCAGATCGATCGCAACCGTTTCATCCCGCTGACTGACGGTCCCAAGCGCGTACGGGGCGATAAGGACTTGGCGGCCTGGCAACCAATGGCCAGTGTCGGCGACCAGATAGCGTATGGTCCAAAACTGATCGTCAAAGTAGAGGTCTTTGACTGTTCCCAACTCACCATCCAAGCCGGACAGATCGTATCCGTGGAGGTCTTTGGTGCTGATTAGCATAACGATGGTTCCTTTCCTGTCGGGTTTTCGCTTTATAGGACTTCAACTGAAGTCTGAAATCGCGACCACAGGTCAGCAATTTGGAATTCCCACGTGAACCTGACTGTTGCCCGCCTCGACAGCGATGGGGTGTTTCCCCACTGGCAACGCATTGGTGGATGGCGCACGGCAGCGTCTCGGAACTTGAAAGGCCCGCAACGAAACTCTCGCAGCTGTCTATTTCTGGCCGGGTTTGGCTTCCTCGACAGTCAACCAGGTCCGGCTTTCGGGGGCGATATGAACACGGACGGTCATGCGTCCGTCTCGCTCGATGGGGACTCTTTGGGCCGCGCCGTCCTCGATTCGGACGGTTCCAATGTTGGAAAGGCCGGAATAGTAGAGTGGCAGGGAAAGGTCACGTTCGACGGTGGTCTTTAGGGGATTGTGGATCATCACGAAGGCTTTGGTGTCCAGCTTCGGATTCACGTGGATGAGGTAGTCGATGTCGCGTCCGTCGGGACGTCGGCCATGGATGATATCGGACTCGAGGATTTCCCGGTGCTTCTTGAAAAATGTGAGCCAACGTTCAACGAGTACCTTGGTGGCTTCCGAATCGTACAGGCGGGGTCCGCGCCAGCAGGCTTGAACACCGGCTCCCAAGGTGTTGGCCAAATGACCCTCATAGGCGGGAAGATGTTCGGCCAACGGCTCAATGGTCGCCGCCGCTCCTCCACCCTGGTATTCGGTCAGCGGGACAAACATCCAACCGGCGGTTTGTGGCTTTGTCCAAGTGCCATCGTAAATGTTTTGTCGGCTATGAATCAGTTGGCGTTCACGCGGTAGGGAAAAGTTATCTTCGCGATAGCCCATGCCAGTTTTATTGCCACCGGCAAGGAAGTAGTAGTCGGGTTGATTCACGTAGACGCCGCGCTCCCGGCACCAGCGGTAGAGGCCAGCGCACATTTCCCAGTTGGCCCATTGACTGTCGGCTAATCCCCGATGGCCCGGATGATTGGTGGAGGCACAGACATCTCCCGGATAAGGACCGTCGTGTTCCAACAGATCGAGCCCCGTTTGGGTGATGAAATTGGTCAGCTTCCGGTAATAGTTCTGCCCCCAGGTACTGGCGAAACAGGGGGCATTGCCAAAGATGGCCCCACCGGGCCGCCCGTTGGTCGGGTTAATGACGTCGTTGGCGGCATCAATGCTTCGACTGCTAAAGAGGGAGTAGGCACCGACTTCGAGTCCCCGAGCGTGAGCGTATTCGACGTCGGACTTGATCCGGGCCATGTAGGCGGGGTCGTCCCGTTCCATTTCCAAACCACTGCCAAACGTGTAAATGATCATTTCAAAACCGACTTCGAGGCATTGGTCGACGGCTTGGCGGAAGGCCTTCGATTCGGCGCTACGAACATGCATCATGATCGGGCTTTCCGTGGTCCAGGGAGCCAAAGCGCGGGTGGCGTGACGAAGGGTCAAACCTTGACGCTCACGATCGGTAGAATCGTGAACGATGAGGTAACTCCGGAAGGTGGTGAAGGACTCACCCGGGGCGAGGTGTCGTCCCGGGCCAACCGGCGGTTGGACTTGCAAGATGCATGGGGTGTGGAAATTGTAACTGACTTGGGTGGTAAATGTCGGGTCGCGCTGCCAAGTGGCCACCTGATTGCCGGTGACAACATCCATTCCCTTGAACATGTAATCGCTCAAGACATCGATGGCCGGTGTCCGCCAAGCGATATTCGGGCGTTCATCCACGGCAGATTCTGCTTCAACCGTCGCGAGTTTTTCCAAGGTGAAGCGGTCGATGATAATTTCGCGAGTGGTACCGTTGCTAACAGTCAACCATTTGCCGAAGACCGGCAGGCCGTCGTAGAGCTCGTGATGGATGGTGACAAAAATGTTGCGTTTTGGGCCTTCGGGTCCGTGGAAATGGAGGTCGAGAGACATTCCAGGTGGTGGCCACGGGATGTCGGCGTGATGGCGTTTACTTTTCCAGGCCAGCGGGGCTTCGGGGGTGCCGGTCGTGACGCCCGTGTAGACGCAGGCGGCGGGATCGTTGGTCAAGGCAGCGGCCCATTCCGGCAAGAGGTAGGCACGGTCTGGCTGACCCTTAAGACCGCCGACAGCCATTTCCTGACCATCAATAGTCAAGACTGCTTCAGGTTCAACGGCGCGCAGCAGGCTCGCTCCGGTGATCAGGTGGTCGAGGGCGACGGTGGTGGCATTGGGTGTGACCCGGAAGGTGCGTCGGACCAAACCGTTTTGGAGGATGATCTCAGCCTTGGATGAGGTAACCGTGGCGGTATAGCTAGAGGGGTCGAGCAGCCAGTCGGTGGTGCCAGCCCTCAGGGATTTCGGAATCGATCCCAGAAGGAACCAGCCGATACCCATTAGCATCCATCGGCGAAGGAAAGTGGAACGCATTCCCATTACCCGACCACAGAGTTGCGGGGCTATTCACGAAAAATCGGAGTCACATTCCCACTCGACATTTTATCGCATCGGTGAGATTTCAGGTTTCATTCGGAAAGCCGGTCTTGGAACCGTCATCGTAGGGCGGACCTTGGCTTGCATTCGATGCCAAACCTATGCACGACTTACCGCCATCCCAAGGGAGCACATCCCCCACCCCGCCCCCTTCAACATCTGGAGTGGTTCCGGCTGGAACGGTGCAATGGACCGTGCTTTGCCATTTGTCGGGTTTGCTGGCGTTCAACGTCTTCCTTGGAAACCTGATTGGACCGCTGATTATTTGGCTGACACAGCGCGCCGAGTATCCAGAAGTTGATCGACATGGGAAAGAGGTCCTGAACTTTCACCTCTCTTGGGCGCTGTATTACCTGATTGCCGGTCCCCTTTGCCTGGTCTTGATAGGCTTCCCAATCTTGGCCGTGCTGTATGTTTCCAGTTTGGTCCTGACCTGTATTGGGGCCTTTAAGGCGAGTGAGGGACAGCTTTACCGCTATCCTTTCACCATCCGGTTCCTCAAGTAAAAATGGGACCGATAGGACGAACAGGACCAATTTGCCAGCCTTTAGTGGGCCATGCAGCCCAGGCGGACGAACATCACCAAGTAGGCCAGGAAAGCGACGAGCAAAGGCAATGCGCCTTTACCAGCGGCGGCCATATAGCAGGTCACCCCGAGGATGATGGTTGAAATCAAGAAAAACGCGGTAGCCAGCAAGCCCTTCATTGGGTGTAGAGGATAGGCGAAAGCGGCGGGAGGCTCAAGCAGTCTGTTGTGGTGGCTGCATTTAAGCCGATAGAGGCACTTCGTAGTATTCCAGAGCCCACTCCTGCATATACCGCACGCGGTTGGGCTCCAAGCGGTAGATAATCAGCGAAGGATTGTCGATGGAACCGAGGTATTGGCGGAGCAATGGGTTGGAGTCCCAAATCGATTGGAGGAGAGGACGCTCGGTGACAATGGAGGCCACGCAGGTCAGGCGAACCTGGTCGTGGTGATCGTCGATGTAGCAGAGTTCGACTTTGGGGTTGGCAGCGATTTCCACGGTCTTGTGATAGGCCCGCAGGTTGGCGACATAAATGGTAAAGCCATCGACTTTGACGGGAGATACCGGTCGCAAGCGCGGTTGGTCCCCGTCCATCGAGGCCAATTGGGGGAACCGCGCCGATTTGATGACGCCTTGGGCGCGCTGGACCAACTCTTCGGGGGTGAACGAGGGAGGCTTGGGGGGCACTGGCATGGTGGGGAAAGATTCTATCAGCAGGGGAAAGTGTCCAGCTTTGGAGGGGGTCAGGTATGCAGATTCATTCCACCACAAATGGAGCTGCGCGGAGTCTCAGTCTACGCGGCTGTTCTTTTGCATGGATGCTCGGTTCGGACCGCCGGGGCAGGTCTGGAGAGCTGCGGTACAGCCGACAGGACTGTCGGCGCTACAGGGCGAACGGTTCGGATTGGCGGGAGTTGTCTTGCTGCTTACTTCAGCCAATTTAGCCCGGCATCTTCGGCGGCACCCAGGGCCAATGCGGTGGAATCGTAGGCCTCGCGGCCTTTGGCGAGGGCGGTCAGGTAGCGGTCGCAAAGGATATTCACGATGGGCATGGGGGCGCGGCTTGCTGCTGCCGTGTGCTGAACCAGATGCATATCCTTCAGGATCAACGGAATGGAGAATTTTGCTTCGGTGAAATCGGATTGAATGATACCCCGGCCATAATTGACGTAGATGGGACAATTGAAAATGGTAGAGGTCATCATCTGCAGCATGGCGGCGCGGGGTACTCCGTTCTTTTCAGCCATCGCGGAAGCCTCCGCCATGGCTTCGATGGCCGCCGCCAACAAAAAATTGCCTGCCAATTTAACCACGTTGGCGGCTCCGACGTCCTCGCCAAAGTCAAATACACCCTGCCCCAAAGCATCCAGAACGCTTTTGATTTGGGCCTTGGCGGTACCAGGGCCAGAGGTCGCGATCCAAAGTTTGCGTGTCGCAGCTGCCTCGGGACGTCCGAAAACTGGTGCGGCCACAACTTGGCCGCCAAAACGGGCATGGCGTTCGGACAGTGTCCGGTTGGTCTCAGCAGAAACGGTGCTCATGGACAGGTGAATCCCTGCACCCAATGCCAGACAAAACGTGTCGTCGGCGAGGCTGAGCAATGCCCGATCGTCGGCCACCATTGAAACCACGATGCCTCCGGTCGCGACTGCGACGCTTGGCGATTCAGCCAAGACAGCTCCGCGAGAAACCAATCCGGCGGCCTTTTCCACCGTCCGATTAAAGACAGTGAGGGCATACCCAGCGGCGAGGAGGTTTTCGGCCATCGGTAGTCCCATCTTTCCGAGGCCAATCATCGTGATCGATTTTTCCATGAGTGTTAAGGTGTTGGGTAAAGGTGCGGACGTCCAACGGCCATTTCCAAAGCGCCAGAGGGCTGGCGCAGACCACGACCTGGCGGACATCTCCTTGCCGCATCGGTCGGGAAGTGCCTGGACCTGCGGTCGCTACGTCAAGGAACACCGTGCTGGACTGCGGAGGATGAAACCGCTTTTTCGCCCCACTATTTCCGGGCTTCCATGGCCTTTTCCAAGGCGGCAAGCAGGCCAGGATGCGTATTGACCAGTCGCAGGAAACGAGCGCGGGCCAAACTCAAGCAGGTGGTATGAGCGGATGCACGAACCGTTGCGGTTCTCGGAACCGCCCGGAGCAAGGCGACTTCACCAAAATGATCGCCTGAACCCAACTCGGCGACCTTGCGCTCGCCGCCATTGGCGGTAGCGATGAGCACATCGACCAAACCGCGCACCGCCACGTAAAACCGGTCACCGGATGCACCCTGCTTGATGATGGTCATGCCGGGCTCGTAGGTTTCGGTGACAAATTCGGACGCCAGATCCTCGAGTGTGTCCAAACCAAGAGAAGCGAAGATGGGTATGGCCCGCAGCCGCTCGGGGGTGATGGTAAAACCCTCCGAATTGGAGACAAAGCCATGTTGTTTTTCCCAGAGACGCCGGTAGAGCCCGTTGGCGGCAATCAATTCGTCGTGGCTTCCTTGTTCGACAATAGAGCCTTTCTCCACCACCACGATTCGATCAAAATTCCGGGACAATGCGAGGCGGTGAGTGCACATGATCACCGTGCGTCCCTTTCCTGCCTCACGTATGGCGGCATTAACCGAGTCTTCGGTAATGGGATCGAGCATGGAGGTCGGCTCATCCAGCATCAGAATCATAGAGCCATGAACGAAGGCGCGGGCAACGGCGATTCGCTGGCGTTGACCGCCGGACAAAACAGTTCCTTTTTCATCAATCGGCTGATCGTAGCCTTTGGGCAACTGGACGATCCAATCATGGCATTGGGCGCGAACGGCGGCGGCCATGATCTCTTCGTTGGTGGCCTCTGGTTTTCCCATCCGCAGATTTTCGGCAACGGTTCCCTGAAAGACATGGCTATCCTGGAGGACAATGCCGCTGCGGCTGCGGATTGCGTCCATTTGAGCTTCGCGGAAATCGATTCCGTCCACTTTGATCACACCGGATTGCGGCTCGATGATTCGCATGAGCAACTTGAGGATGGTGCTCTTGCCCGACCCACTCGGACCGACAAAGGCAACGGAAGAACCGGCCTTCAAAACCACATTGAGATTCTTAACTACTTCCTGTCCGGGGGCGTAGCCGGCGCTGACATTTTCGAAGGCAATCTCCCGGGAGAGCGACGAAATCGGAACGGCTCGGGGGGAGTCGATGCCGATTTCCGGTTCGGCGAGGAGAGCCTGAATCCGCTTGAGCGGGCGAATGGCGTTGTGAAAGGCGGAAAAATAGCGGGCCGTCTTTGCCGAGCCATCAGCGACTTTGCGCAATAAGGCAAAACTTCCGACAAATGCGCCGGTGGTAATCCCGCCCTCCATGGCAATAATGGCCCCCACCATCACAATCATGGCCAAACTACCGTTGACGGCGTATTCCGAGAAAACCGGCATGATATTCACATAATATGAAAAATCAGCCGATGCGTCGGTGTATTGTTCATTGTCCCGATCAAAGCGTGAGCGGAAGTGCTTTCGTTCACCAAAAGCACGAATCATCAGCCAGGAATCGAGAAACACTTCGACCGAGGCCAGCATGGAGTTTTTGAGGCGTCGACTTTCACTATTGGTCACCGCCTCGCGCGGCCCAAGAACAATATTGCTGAGGAATCCAACCGGCAATAGAACGGTGGCCACCAGGGCCAGGTGCCAATCGATAAAGGCGATGGTAATCAAACACCCCAAGGTCACCAGGGTGCTTTCGACGAGGAACGGGAGGGCACGCGTCATCGAATTCTCCACCCGCTCGCCGTCGCTGGAAAATCGGGTCAGCAGATCGACCTGCTGAACATTGGAGTAAAATGAAAGAGGCAGCGCATTGAGTTTTGCGACCATATCGGCCCGGAGCTTGGACAGGACCCGCCCGCCCACCCGCGCCATACGCCGGGTCTGGACGCACGAACCAGCCCATCCGATTCCCAAGAGAACAACGATTTCGACGGCGGCGACGCCAAGCTTGGTGAAATCTTGATGTGGAATGACCTTGTCCAGGATGTACTTAATCACCAGTGGAAACTGGATGTAAAAAGCCACTTGGGTCAGGATTCCAATGAAAATGACCAAGTAATCGCGGGCGTGACTCCGAAGCATCCGATTGTAGGCCTGGAGCAAATAAACGGACTCACGGTAAATCTGACTGACCGGCGTGACCTCGATTAACTTTGCACCTCCCGGGGACGCTCGATTGACCACCATGGTCAAGGTGTCCTCTCCGCCGCCAACTGGCAGGGTGGATTTGCGATTAGTCATCGGTTGAGCCTAGAATGATTGAGTTTCCGATTGTGTGACGAATCGGTTACGGTCAGGAGAAAATGTCCGTGTCCAGATGCCAAAGGATTCCCATTTCGCCAACGGCGCGTCTTCAAGACAGATTTGTCTGCATACGCCCGCGCAAATAGGCGTCGTCGAGAGTCGACCAGGGACAGCGCATCTGCGAAATAGCTGCATGTTGAGCAAGAATCGTTTCTAGAACCGACCCGACCCGGCCGTCATGCCGCCATCAATGGCCAAGGCAGAGCCGGTGACGAAGGAACTCTCGTCGCTGGCCAGATAGAGTGCAGCGGCGGCGATTTCCTCCGACTTGCCCATGCGACCATTGGCTTGGGTGGAACACATTTCCCGGTAGGCGGCTTCTCGGTCGGGATACTCGGCCAGGCGGGCTTCAACAAACGGTGTTTCGACCCGGCCGGGGCAAAGGCAATTGATCCGGACACCGGTTCGGGCGTGGTCCAGGGCGGCGCAGCGGGTCAGTCCGACCACCGCATGCTTGCTGATGGCGTAGGCGAGACGATCCTTGAGACCTTCGAGCCCTGCGGACGATGCCATGTTGATGACCGAGCCTTTGCCCCGAACGATCATTCCAGGCAAGAACGCCTTGGTAACGTTGAAGATGCCACGCAGATTGACCGAAAGGACCCGGTCCAAGTCGGCAGATGTGGTCGTCAGCAAAGTGCCGACATGGCCGATTCCGGCATTATTGACCAAAATGTCCAGCGGCGGCAGTGTACCGGCAAGCTCCTGACAAGCGGCTTCTTCGGTTACGTCGAGACGGCGAAACTCGGCGGTTCCTCCGGTGGCACGGATTTCATCCACGGTGCGCTGACCATGGTCGGCATGAACGTCGACGACGACCACCGATGCCCCGGCGGCGGCAAAGGTCCTGGCGATGGCGGCTCCGATACCGGAACCCGCACCCGTCACAAGGGCAGATTTTTGAGCAAGAGAGAACACGGGTTCGATTATCAGGGAGCCATTCGGAAATCGGCAACCGTTTAACGTCCGTTTTTATTGTCGGACCGGCTTGGCGTCCGCAACCTTGGGGCGTGTTGACCGGGTTCAAGAGTGTTCATTTTGTCGGAATTTGCGGGACCGCCATGGCTAGCGTGGCGGCGGCGATGCAAGAGCGTGGGTTTGTCGTGACGGGTTCGGACCAGAATGTCTACCCGCCGATGTCGACGTTTCTAGAGAGCCGCCAGATTATTGTGCAAAGCGGCTATCGGGAGGGGAATCTTGACCACCATCCCGACCTAGTGGTTATCGGCAATGCGATTTCGCGGGGAAACCCGGAGGCCGAAACGGTCCTGGACCGAAAGCTCCGCTACTGTTCACTGCCGGAAGTTTTGAAGGAGTGCTTCCTGCGTGGAAAACGGTCGTTGGTGGTGACGGGGACTCATGGCAAGACGACCACGACTTCGTTGCTGACCTGGGTTTTTGAACATGCCGGATTAAATCCGTCGTTCTTGATAGGAGGAATACCGACCAATCTGGGTCAGGGAGCGCGGTTCACGGATTCGGAATGGTTCATCCTGGAAGGCGACGAATATGACACTGCGTTTTTCGACAAGCGCAGCAAGTTTGTCCATTACCTGCCCGAGGTAGCCATTCTCAACAACCTGGAATTCGATCATGCCGATATTTTTGCCAACTTGGGCGAGATTCAGACCTCATTCCGCCGACTCCTCAATCTGGTCCCACGGAATGGATTGGTCCTAGCCAACGGGGATGACCCAAACTTAGGACCGCTATTGGACCTGCGCCATTGCCCGGTCAAGCGCTTTGGGCTCGGCGAACGGAATGATTCCCGGGCAACCGGCGTGACCTTGAGCGCGACGGAGTCAGCATTTCGGTCGGGGGAAGAACAGTATGTGCTGCCTCTGGTGGGAGAGCTCAATGTGCGGAATGCATTGGCCGTGGTTGCTTGTGCCCGGCATTGCGGATTGGCCGACCGCCAGATTCAGTCCGCGTTTTCCACCTTTCAAGGGGTGCGGAGGAGGATGGAAGTGCGGGGCGAAGTGGGTGGGGTAGCAGTGGTCGATGATTTTGGCCATCACCCAACGGCCATTCGCGAGACCTTACGAGCGTTGCGGGTTAAATTTGCCGGGCGACGTCTTTGGGCCGTATTTGAACCGCGCTCGAACACGACGCGTCGGAATGTTTTCCAGGGCGAACTGGCGGATGCGCTGGAGCGGGCCGACCGGGTGGTGGTGGCTGAGGTGGCGCGGTTGGAGCAACTGCGTCCCGAGGAGCGACTAAATCCAGAACGACTGATGCAAGATCTACGCCTTGCGGGACGGCCTGCGGCCTATTTGTCCTCGGTGGACGCCATTCTGGATCATGTGAGCAACGAAGTGCGGCCCGGAGATGTGGTTTGCTTGTTTAGCAACGGTGGTTTTGGGAATATCCACGAGCGTCTGATGGGTCGCTTGGCCGAGTGCGCTGGAGTGGTTTGAACCCATCCGCTCAATGACCGCGATCAATCTTCGATTACCGATTCCTCCTCCGCATTTTCATTACCTGCTGGCCGCGCAGGGATGGATGGAGCTCGGCGATGACCAATCGGCGTGGGAGGAACTGAACAAGTTGCCCGAAGGTTATCGTTGGCACCCCGATGCGGCCGAACTGCGATGGCATCTGAATTCGCGGAAGGGAGACTGGGAGGAATGCTTTCGGATTTCCCAACGAATGATCGACGAGACTCCAGAGCGGGTCAATGGCTGGATTCATCGGTCGTTCGCCCTCCACGAATTGCGCCGGACCCAGGATGCGCTTGATCAGTTATTGCAGGCACTCGACCGGTTCCCGAAAATCTGGACCATTCCATACAATCTGGCGTGTTATTGTGCACAAATGGGACGATTGGAAGACGCCAAGCAATGGTTCGGTCGGGCATTGGTGCTGGACCAGGAGTCCACCCTGGCGGCCGCGAAGGATGACTCTGACTTGGAGCCAATCCGGCAGTGGATTGTCGCCATGACCGGCGGTTCGGAGAAGTGCGACCCGTAGTTCTTCTGCCGGCTATTGGCTCTCATGCCGCTGGCATGAAGTTGGATAATTCTTGTGCCCATATCGCATGGAACGGCAAACCTGCCCCGAAAGCTTAACAAAGTAGAGGCAGGGCGTGTTTGTTGCCCCACTTAGCAGGGACAGAGGCAAAAGGGGCTTCACTGGGATCAACCAAGCCGACGCAGAAACTCACGACAACTCGCCGCGATATCCGCGCTTTGCAAAATGGCTGAAACCACGCAGATGCGTGTGGCACCAGCTTCCACCACGGCATCCAAACGGTCCAGGTTGATGCCGCCGATGGCAAACCAGGGCCGGTCAATCTGGGTGGAGGCCCAGCGTACATAGTCGAGGGTTACTGGAGAGGCAGTCGGTTTGGTGCCAGTGGCCCAGACGGGTCCGACTGCCAGGTAGTCCGCACCGGCAGCCATCGCGCGAAGAGCCTGTTCTGGGGAGTGGGTACTCAGGCCGATTTCGGGGTGACCAGTGGACTTGCGCAGAGTTTCGACACGGGTATACCCGGCATCGAAGAAGTCTTCCTGACCCAAGTGGCAGACATCGGCTCCGACATTTTGTGCAAGCGCGAAGTAGTCGTTGATGACCAGGCGGACACCGGCGGCACGTGTGATGGGGAGTAGACGCCGAGCCATTTGCAACACCACTTCTAGAGGCTCACCCTTCGCCCGCAATTGGATCAGGTCGCTTCCGCCGTCGCACAAGGCCCGAGTTGTCTCAACAGGGTCCCGCCCGTGTAGATAGGCGGTATCCACGAAGGTGTAGAGTCGACAGTCAGCCAGCGATTTCATCACCTGATTGCGGATTATTTGGATTCACCCAAGTCTTCCAAGAGTTGGTCCATTTCTTCCAAGGGGCCGTCGTGATGCTGGGCAATGGCCAGGTCGCGGGCCAACTGGAAGGAAGAGCGGGCAGACGCGTTGTGCCCCAGCGACAGGTGGCACTTGCCAATCAGGATGTGGACCATCATCCAATCGGGTTTGGCAGCAATGGCCTGAGAGAAGTGTTCGAGAGCCTCGGTGAATGCCTCCTGATCGAAGAGCGCCTTGCCCAGGCTAAAGCGGGCCAGTTCGTTGGCGGGATGTTTGGCTACCAGTTCGCGTTGTCTCAACAGGGGGTCCTTCATAATCAAGAATCACTGGAAGTTAGGGCGTTTTTTGAACTGCATTTGCCTATCTGTCGGCCAAAACAGGCTGGCGCATATAAACAAAGTCATTTTATCAACACGACACTAGTTCGATGTCGGCGGGAAGACCGGTTTGATACGCTTACCCATCAGACCACGAAACGTTAGAAAGAGTTCGCGCGCTTGAGGCAGTTTCATCCAAGACGCCAAAGCGAAGTAAACCAGCGTCGCCAAGGTCAGTGGAGCAAACACTGCCCCAAATCGCTGGAGGAAATGGGCGTGACCGATCCAGCGTTCCCATTGTTGGTTGCCCATCCACGCTGTGACAGCCGCAGCAATTGCCGCCCCCAGCACGGAAGCGACATTGGGTCCCATGTCCACCAGCGAAAACTTGGGCAATGCCCGACGGAGGGCGTAGAAAAGCAAGCCCGTGTTGGCGATGGCACTGAGAGAATTGGCGATGCCCATCCCCGCCTGCTGGAAGGCGGGAATCAGGCTAAAACCAAGGGCCAGATTGAGTCCGAGACAGGAGACCGAAATCACCATGGGAGTCCGGGTGTCTCCGAGAGCATAAAACGCCCGTGCGACGATGTTGTTTAGGGAAAAAGCCAGTAGTCCGGGAGCCAGACAGCGCAGGGCAATGGAGGTCAGGCGGGTATCGCGATCGTGGAAGACGCCGTGCTGGAACAGCAAACGAATCATTGGTTCAGCCAGCACAAGCAACAGGACGGTGGCCAACCCATTGATAAAGATCAGTTGCTGCATGCCTTCGCGAAGGGTGGCACGGAATTCGGGGAACTTCTTTGCCACGGCCAAATGGCTTAATTCGGTGAGAAGGTAGGTCGCCAGCGAGACGCCGACCACCCCTTGAGGGAGCTCCATCAGTCGCACGGCATAATTAAACGAAGAAATGATCCGTTCCCCCGAGTGAAGAGCGATCATGGCCGTTAGCATGACGTTGATCTGATAGGCCGCCACGCCGATCGTCGCCGGAGCCATTTTGCGCAGGACTTGCTTGACGGTCGGATCGCGCCACGGATTGACCCACCGATATCGAAAGCCTTCGCGCCATAGCGAGGGGAGTTGGACGGCGGCCTGGAGTAGGCCGGCGAGAACCAAACCCGCAGCCAGGCCGTAGACCTGTTCCCATTTTTCGACCCCGAACAACGGGGCAAGGAAATAGACGGAACCAATCATCACGAGGCTCAAGATCGCTGTCCCCAAGGCCGGGAGAAAGAAGTGTCCCCGGGCATTTAGAATGCCAATAAAGACGGCTGCCAGGCAGGCCAGCCCGACGTAGGGAAACATCCACCGGAGCAACGAAGCAATCAGCTCATTCTTAGCTGTCATGGGCAGCCAATGAATGGCGATGGTCAAGCCGAGAAGCACCAGGGCGATCAAGACGGCGCTGACCAGGAGCAATCCGGAAATCACGGCATTGGCTCCGCGCCACATGGAAGTCGCGTCCGCCTTGGCCTCCTGAGCCTTAAAAATCGGGACAAAGGCGGCCGTTAATGCGCCTTCACCGAGCAATCGGCGGAAGAGGTTGGGAACCTGAAGGGCGAACAGGAAGCAGTCGGCGACAAACCCGGTGCCCATGAATCCAGCGTAGGCCGATTCACGGGCGAATCCCAGGATGCGACTGATGAGGGTGGCCACCGCGACCGCCCCTGACGATTTGATGAGCCTCGACATGCCGACGGGCTAAACCGTCAGGATTTCTTTCTCCTTGTGCGCCAGATGCTGGTCAATCTTGACAATGAAATCATCGGTCAGTTTCTGAATGTCGGTCTCCGCGCCCTTGATGTCGTCCTCGGAAACACCCGCAGATCCCTTGAGCTTGCGGGCGGCTTCGATGGAGTGTCGGCGTTCGCTGCGCACGGCCACGCGTCCATCTTCCGCCATCTTTTTACAGATCTTGATGTATTCCTGGCGGCGCTCGGCGCTCAATTCCGGCAAGACGATTCGGATGAATCGGCCCTGGGTCACCGGGCTTAATCCAAGATTGGCAGCCTGCAAGCCCTTTTCGATGGCCTTCATGTTCGCGCCATCAAAGGGTTGAACCATGAGCATTCGAGGCTCGGGTGCTGAAATGGTGGCCAATTCCTTGAGGCGCATAGGCGAACCGTAGGCCTCGATCATCACATTTTCGATCAAACCAGGTGATGCCTTGCCGGTGCGGACCCCGGCAAATTGGTGGAGCACATGCTCCTCGGTTTTGATCATCTTTTCCTCGGTTTCGAGGATAATTTCATCGATGGACATAAAGAAAATACTTGTAACTAGCTCGTGACCACAGTGCCGATCGGTTCACCCAGAACCACTCGCATCAGGTTATGGGGCTTGAAGAAATCAAACACGATGATCGGCATTTTGTTTTCGCGACAGAGGGCAAAGGCAGCCGCGTCCATCACTTTGAGGTTTTGGTTGAGCGCGTCGTCGTAGGTCAGTCGTTCATACCGCCTGGCATCGGAATGCTTGTGGGGATCTTTGTCATAGATGCCATCGACCTTGGTCGCTTTGAGGACGGCATCGGCGTTGATTTCGTTGCCGCGGAGGGCGGCGGCGGTGTCGGTGGAAAAATACGGATTGCCCGTGCCGGCGGCAAAAATAACCACGCGACCTTTTTCCAAATGACGAACGGCGCGACGGCGGATAAACGGTTCAGCGATCTGGGTCATGGAAATGGCACTCATCACGCGGGTATTGACACCGGTTTTTTCCAGAGCGTCTTGCAGAGCCAACGCATTGATGACAGTTGCCAGCATGCCCATGTAATCGGCCGTGGCTCGCTCGATGCCTTTGGAACTTCCCTGTAGGCCGCGAAAGATATTACCGCCACCAACCACAATGACGACCTCGACCTTCAGATCATGCACTTCCTTGACCTGTCGGGCCATGTCATGGACAGACTCGGCATCAATGCCCTGCCCTTGCTCGCCGCCCAGAGCCTCGCCACTGAGTTTGAGGAGAATTCGGCGAAAACGGGGCGAAGTCACGGGGTCAGGAGGCGTCGTCATCGATAGAGCCATTAAACAGTGCGGGGCAGTCAACGTCAAACCCTTGTCCAGTATTGCCCGAAAGGCGAACCTAGTCCGGTGAACCGCAGAAGCTTCGTCGCTTTATCGTTATCGGCATTTCCGCCCGTGGCCGGAATCGCGTGGGCACAGCGTTTTGGCATCGAACGCCCGTTGCTCGGCACTCCACGTCGCGATGAGATCGTGGTGATTGGAGGCGGACTTGGCGGTTGTGCTGCGGCCTGTGCGGCGGCTCAATCGGGACGAAGGGTCGTGTTGGCGGTTGAAGGAGATTGGTTGGGGGGACAACTGACAGCCCAAGCCGCACCGCCGGACGAACATCCGTGGATAGAAACCCATGGTAGTACGGCCAGTTACCGAGCCTTGCGCGAGGCTATCCGCAAGCATTATCGCGATCAGGAATCGCTCAATGGACGGGCACGTGCGATGGCTGAATTGAATCCAGGCAATTGCTGGGTTTCGCGCTTGGGGGTAGAGCCCCGGATTGCGGCAAGCGTCTTGGAACAACTGTTGGCTCCATGGGTGCGCCACGGGACCCTTCGGATTCTGCGTCGAGTCCAACTCATCGGGGTCGACACGGATCACGATCGAATTTGGGCGGTTGTTCTCCGCTCGCTGGACACGGGAAAGCAAATCGAACTGCAAGGCGAATACTTTCTGGATGCTACCGACTTGGGAGAGTTGGTGCATCTGTCGGGGGCCGAATGGGTGACGGGCGCGGAATCGGCTCAAGCAACCGATGAGCTTCACGCCCCTTCAAAAGCCAACCCGCAGAGTCAGCAGGCATTCACTTGGGCTATGGGTTTGGAGTATCGGCCCGGGAAGGATTTTCGGGGTTCACCGCCGAAGGAATACAACTACTGGCGGAATTTCGTCCCGGATACGCATCCGGTGTGGGGTGGTCCCCTTTTGAGTTGGGATGGACCGAACCCGGCCACCTTGAAACCAAGGCGATTGGGATTCAATCCGGTCGGTACAACAACCGAACCTAACCTCTGGACCTACCGGCGCGTCCGGGATGCATCGCTTTTTCAGCCAGGAGCGAAAGGCCGGGATGTCTGCATCGTGAATTGGCCGCAGAATGATTATTTCGCGGGGGCTTTGATTGGCGACAACGCTGAGGAGGTGGTAAAACACCGTGAATCGGGGCGTCAATTGAGCTCGTGCCTGCTTCATTGGCTGCAAACAGAGGCCCCGCGTCCCGATGGGGGTGTTGGATGGCCGGGTTTGCGGCTCTGCCCTGCCGTGATGGGAACCTCCGATGGTGTCGCACACGTACCGTACATACGGGAATCACGGCGAATTTGCGCAGAGTTTACCCTCGGCGAAAAACATCTGGGAGTGGAGCAGAGAGGCTCGAGGGGATTGGGAATCGATGGCGAGAGGGGGGCGGAACCATTTTCGGATTCGATCGGAATCGGGGCTTATCGAATCGACCTGCACCCGACATCGACCGGCGATAACTATCTGGACATCAGCTCCTATCCATTTCAGATACCAATGGGAACCCTCATTCCGATCCGACTGGAGAATCTACTGCCGGCGGCCAAGAACATCGGCACCACCCATATTAGTAACGGATGTGCGAGGGTGCACCCGGTGGAGTGGAATATCGGTGAATCGGCGGGCCACTTGGCGGCGTATTGTCTTGATCGGCATTCGCCACCCCGTTTTATCAGAACGAATTTACGGGAACGGGAAGGCTTTCAGGCGCGATTGGTCGAGGCTGGGATCGAACTGGCATGGCCTAAGGCCAATCGCGGGGTGGCGCTGTGATGTATGGCAAAATATGAACAACTACGCTGCAATCGTACACGCTAGATGGCAGTCGCTGAAGTCGGTTCCTTGGGGTCTAGTGTCGTGTATCCCCAATAGCTTGCAGTTTGTTGCGCCTAAAATGCCCCAGGGCGAGGCGCGACGCGGTCGAAAACGGCATATGTGGTAGAGTAGGCGGAGCCGACGGATTGAGAGGCCCAAGGGCCAATGACCGTCTAACTCCTTCCCTGCATCGAACTGTACATGCAGTTTTCCCGCATACGGCTCTCCGAGTGCTCCTTTATCGGTGTTCATCTGCTTGCAGTGTCAGGCCATACGATAAAGTAACTGTGCAGCGGCTAATTTTCCGGCTTGAGCCCATGGGAACGTGCACCCGTGCTTCCGCCGAGGAGCAAAGAAGCGCTGGGACGTTTTTGACGCAACCCGCAGGGCCGCAGTTCTTTTCGGCTCCCGCTTCGTTGGTCGCTCCTCACAGACCACTGCGGGTATGGTCGGTACGGCATTCGGTTTATTGACCAGCATAACGCCTAGCGTTATAGTGCATGCTAGGAGATACGCAGCTTTACATGCCCGGAAACTAAAAAGTTGTTCAATGACGAAGCCTCAAGGCGGTTGCCGACGCAGATTCAACAGGTTGCGCGCCGAAAACTGCTCCTGTTGCACTCCGCGCACGGTCTTTAGGATTTGCGGGTTCCGTACGGCAACCGTCTGGAAGCATTGAAAGGTGACCGCCAAGGCCAGTATAGCATCCGAGTGAATGACCGGTGGCGGATTTGTTTCCGCTGGGAGAGCGACGATGCATTTGACGTTGAAATTGTTGACTACCACTGATTATGAAGAAAGAAAAACTCACACCGATTCATCCCGGCGAAATTCTTCGCGAGGAGTTTATGAACCCTCGGGAATTGTCGCAAAACGCACTTGCGCGTGGGCTGAAGGTGCCACCGCGTCGAATTAACGAGATTGTGATGGAGAAGCGCAGCATCACAGCGGACACAGCATTGCGCTTGGCGCGCTACTTTGGCACCACGGCGGAGCTGTGGGCAGGTTTGCAGGCGGACTACGACCTGCGGGTGGCACGTGCCGAGAAGGAGCTGCAAATCGAACGCGACGTTGAGCCATTTGACAATGTTCAACCAGTGATTGGGTGACGAGTAGGAAAATTCGATGAATCCGGTGTTCGGAGGTTTAATTTGTTAAGTGCAACTTGAACCTAGTCCGGCGACATTGGACAAATGAAGGCCTTCGCGGTGCGCTTTCGGTTCTTCCGTACCCTCTCTCGGAGCATGGGCGAACATCCCGTTGACCCATAACAAGTGCCGAGCTGGACGTCCTCATACGCCGATCATCGGCTCAATTGCCCCGTCCCTAGTATCGTGTATCTCAAATAGCTTGCAGTTTGTTGCGCCTAAAATGCCCCAGGGCGGGGCGCGAGGCGGTCGAATATTCGGCATGTGGCCGACGAGCGACGGCTGCGGCTGGGGCTGGCCACGGTTCCCAGAGTCGCGGGATGGCACTAACTTTAGTCCCCTGTCCGTTGGGGGACCGTGGGACGGGCTTTCAGCCCTCGCGGTTGTTTTGGGCGGTTTTCCTGGGCCGCTGGCCCAGGCTGGTATGAAGCCGCGCCTTCGGCGCTACGGAAAAAGCGGGAGATCAGGGGGGGCCGAGGCCTATTGCTACCGGGGCTCCTGAGAGACGCAGATCAGTTGTCGATCACATCACTTCGGGGGCTTCGATGCCTAGAAGAGACAGGCCTTGGCGTAGGACGCGGGTGGTCAGGACGCAGAGGCAGAGGCGGGCGGACCGAATGGGCTCTTCTGCCTTCAGCACCGGGCATTGCTCATAGAAGCGCGAGTAGAGACTCGCCAACTCGAAGAGGTAGTTGCAGAGGTAGTTAGGGCGAAACTCAGCCACGGCCCCCTCCAAGGTGGTGCCGAAGTAAAGCAGGTGTCGGGCAAGGGCCAGTTCCGCCGATTCGGTCAGGCTCCCGGGTGCGACCACGAGGTTGGTTTCCCCTGCGTCGCGGACGACTTTTCCTGCGCGGGTGGATTGATACTGGACGTAGGGGGCGGTGTTCCCGGTCAGGGCCAACATTTTGTCCCAGGAAAAGACGTAATCGCTTTGCCGGTTTGGAAGCAAGTCCTGCCACTTCACCGCTCCAAGGCCCACCATGCGGGCGATTTCGCGGCGAGCGGCGTCATCCAAATCCGGACGTTTTTCAGTCACGACTTTTAGTGCCCGTTCTTCGGCTTCGTCTAGCAATTCGCTTAGGCGAATGTTTTCTCCGGATCGGGTTTTCAGCGGTTTGCCGTCTTCTCCCAGGATGGAGCCGAACCAAATATGATGCATCCGGACGGTGGCGGCGGCTTCTGGCTTCCAGCGGGCAAAGGAGGCGAATAATTGCTGGAAGTGGAGTTGCTGACGTCCGTCGGTGACATAGACGATGTCGGTAGGTGCCCAAGTCTCGATTCGGTATTGGGCTGTAGCCAAGTCGGTGCTGGCGTAGTTAAAACCGCCGTCAGCTTTTTGGATCAGGAAGGGATTGGGATGCCATTCGCCGTCGCGTTGGGTAAGGAATGGGTCGTCCTTGGGCGGCAGGGTGCCGTCGGAGAAAATGGCCCACGCTCCCTGGCTTTCGCGGGCGACTCCGCGTTTGACCAGATCATCCACCGTGGCTTGGAGCCATGGATTGTAAAAGCTTTCACCCAGGACATGATCAAACCGAACACCCAACCGACCGTAAATGGTGTCGAATTGGCGTTGGGAAAGCGCTATCATCTCTTTCCAGATGGCGAGGTTTTCGGGGTCGCCTGCCTGGAGGGCCACTAATTCAGCGCGGGCCTGTTCCCGGGTGCCCTCGATGAAACCGGGGCGTTCCGGATCGGATTGGGCGTTGATCAGCTTATAGATGCGCTCCATTTCACTGAGCGGGTCCTGGAGCAGGGCCTCTCGATTGAGACTGGTCTTCCAACCCACCAGCAGCATTCCAAATTGCGTTCCCCAATCGCCGATATGGTTGTCGGTAATGACCCGATGTCCCAGCAACTCGAATATCCGGGCCAACGAGGCACCGAGGATGGTGGACCGGATATGACCCACGTGCATCGGTTTGGCGACGTTGGGCGATGAATAATCGATGACCAGCGTGCGGGGAGTCTCGGTCGGGGTAAAGAAGAGGTGATTGCCAGCGGCGGCTGTGGTCAAGACCCGGGCGAGGGTGGCAGGCAGCAGGCGGAAATTCAGGTAGCCGGGACCGGCAATCTCTGGGGACTCAAAGACGTCAGAAAAATCGGACCGGGCGAGAACCTCGGTGGCTAACTGACGAGGGTTCTTCTTGAGCTCGCGGGCCAATTGAATGAGCGAATTGCATTGATAGTCGCCGAACTTGGGATCGGTCGCGGGGCGTACCTGAATGGAGCCGGTGTCCAAGCCGGGAGCGATTTCCCGAATGGCAGCGCGAAGCGTGATTTGGATCTGGGTGTGAAGCACAGAGCGAGACGGTTGAGGTCAAACGAAGAATGAGATATCCCCTCCGACCGACCAACCACCAAAATACAGCGAGGGATAAAACCGCAAGGAAACCAGCAGGCTATTGCAAATTAACGAGCGGCGGAGAATTCGCGAATCACGGCCATCATGTTCTCGGCGGTGGGAGCTGCTTCGAGCGCTTTGAGAAAATCGTCGCGTCGCAACACTTTGGCTATCCCGGCCAGGGTGTGGAGATGCCGTTGGAATTGCCCTTGGGGTACGAGGAAAAGGGTTACCAAGTGCACGGGTTGGTTATCGAGGGCATCAAAATTGACCCCGCGACGAGACCGACCGAAGGCGGCGACCACTTCGGAGATGACGTCGGTGGAGGCATGGGGAATACCGATGCCGAAACCGATGCCGGTGCTCATCGACTGTTCACGCTTCTTGACGACGTTGGTCACGGACTCGCGATGCTCGGGCGGGATGCGTCCGCTTTCAACCAAGACATTGATCAGCTCGTCAATGGCTTCCCACCGGCTTGTGGCCTTCAATTCTGGCACGATTTGCCGGGTGCTGAGTATATCGCCGAGGTTCATGATTCCGATTTACCTGAAAACCATCGCCGGAAGTTCTGGTTGGGTTCAAGCGGCGAGTTCAAGAAGATGCGTGGGCTAGGAATTTTGATCGGTAACGGAAGGAGGAATTGCGGGGGAAAATTCGTCCGCATGATAGGAACTCCGTACCAAGGGACCGCTGGCCACATGCACAAAGCCCAACGACTCCGCTTGTTCTTTCAGTTCGGCGAAGACGGATGGCGGTATGAAGTCGACGACAGGTAGGTGCTGGCGGGTCGGCTGCAGGTATTGCCCGAGAGTCAGGATATCCACCTGGGAGGCGCGCAGATCGATCATGGCGTCGCGGACTTCCGACAAGGTCTCGCCGAGTCCGAGCATAAGGCCGGACTTGGTGGCCAACCCAGGACCTCCCCGCGCTTTCGCCTTGGCCAAGACGGAAAGGGAACGGTCGTAAGTGGCGCGATGCCGTACAGAGGGAGTCAGTCGCCGGACGGTTTCTAGATTGTGGTTGAACACCTCCGGTCGTGCATCCAGGACCATGTCGAGGGAGGATTCCCGGTCGAGAAAATCGGGGGTCAGCACCTCCACGACAATGCCTGGGTTGCGTTCACGGACGGCGGCAATGGTTGCTTGAAAATGTGCGGCACCACCATCGGCCAAGTCATCGCGAGCCACGGCGGTGATGACGACATGGCGGAGGCCCATGCGACGGGTGGCTTCAGCAACTCGCTCGGGTTCCCCGGGGTCGAGCGGAAGCGGTTTGGCGGTCGATACCGCGCAAAAGCCACAGGCGCGGGTGCATCGGTCACCAGCGATCATGAAGGTAGCGGTCCCTTTGCTCCAGCATTCCCAGTGATTGGGGCATTGGGCGCTTTCGCAGACGGTATGCAGGCGAAGGTCGCTCAGCAGCAACCGCGTGCGGGTGAAGGCACTGCTGGTCGGGAGTTGGACCTTCAACCACTCCGGCAGGCGCCGACGAATAGCCACAGGCACCGGCTTCTGTGGAGCGAGATCGGATGGAAGGAGAGGAGGAGCGACGAGTTCCATTCGGACGCTAGAGGGTGGAGTGTGAGTGGGGGCTTGGCAATGCCGCAGGGCGTTTTGTTCGCAGGTCAATGACGCAGTCCGGTCAAGGCCACGATTGACCGAATCCCCCGTGCACCACATGCTTTACCTGTATGAGCAATCTCGATTCGGTTTACTCCAAGTTGACCATCAAGACAGGGGCCAAGCTGGCATTGGTGGTTTTGGATGGTCTCGGAGACATCGCCACGGCGGCGCAGGGCAATTTGACTCCGCTGGAAGCGGCGTACACGCCGAATTTGGACAGCTTGGTCCGAATGGGCTGCGCACAAGGCCGCATGATCCCAGTGGCTCCGGGGATCACGCCGGGTAGTGGACCGGGGCACCTAGCCCTGTTTGGCTACGACCCGTTGGAATTTGAAGTCGGACGCGGCGTCATCGAGGCCCTGGGACTGGGCCATGAGCTCAAAGGTGGAGATGTAGCAGCACGTGCCAATTTTTGCACGCTCAACGCAGAAAAGATAGTCACTGACCGGCGGGCGGGACGCATCGCTACGGAGGTCTGCGAACGGCTCTGCGCGTTGCTCTCGGACAAGATCAAGAAGATCGGCACCACCCAGGTCCAGATCATCCCGGGCAAAGAACACCGCTTCGTGGTCGTGTTTCGCGGCGCGGGACTAGAAGGGCCTTTGACCGACACCGACCCAAATCGTGAAGGTCTCCCGATTGCCGAAGCCAAGCCATTGGACGCCAAGAGCGCCAAGCAGAAAAAGGTGGCCAAGTTGATCACTGATTTTTATACCGAAGCGCTTCCTATTCTCGCCAATGAATCACCGGCCAACGGCTTTCTGATGCGCGGCATCGCCCACCAACCGGAGATTCCGACGTTCGAGGAGCGCTATCAATTGAAGCCTGCCGCTCTGGCGGTATACCCGATGTACAAGGGACTCGCGCAATTGGTCGGTATGAACAAGATCGAAGGCCCGCAGACTATCGCGGAGCAATTCGAGCGGTACATCAAGGAATACGAGAACTACGATTTCTTCTTTATCCATTTCAAGTACACCGACAAGGCGGGCGAAGACGGCAATTTCAAGGCCAAGATTAAGGCCATCGAGGAGTTTGACGCCGCCTTGCCTATCCTGCTATCGCGGAAACCTGATGTCCTGGCGATTACGGGTGATCACTCCACTCCCTGTGCGATGAAGGGCCATTCGTGGCATCCGCAGCCGGTCTTGCTTCACTCCAATGCCTCGGGCACAGATAAATTGGAGCGCTTTACTGAAACCGGTGCCAATCTTGGTTCCCTGGGAATCTTTGAGGCCAAGTACCTAATCCGCCTGATGCAGGCTCACGGACGGATGTTCGACAAGTTTGGGGCGTGATTCCAATTTCCGGCAAGGGGCAAGATTCGGGGACCACAAACCGCGCTAGCGAACTTTCGCCTGCCCCATTTGCACACGCGTTTCCAAAGCGCCAGAGGGCTGGCGCACTCCAAGACCTGGCGGACCATCCCTGCCTTTGTAAGCTGTGGAGCGTCTTAGAGAAGAAAACAGCGCATTAGCTGATCAACGACGGGCCTCCCTTTACCCAACCATGAAAGCAGTGATTCTCGCGGCCGGCAAAGGCACTCGGATGGGGGCTCTAACAGAGGCAGTGCCCAAGCCGATGTTGTCAGTTTGGGGCAAGCCCATTCTTGAACATATCTTGCTGGGGCTGAGGGCTGCCGACATCCACGAAGTCTGCATCATCACCGGATGGAAGGCCGAGGTCATCGAATCGCATTTCGGCGACGGCGAACGATTGGGGCTCCGTATTGGATATGTCCGGCAGGCGGTGCAAGATGGCACCGGTAAAGCCCCGGAATTGGCCCGTGAATTCGTTGGTGACGACGATTTTCTCCTCACTTATGGTGATATTCTAGTGCGGCCCGAGACCTATCGGCAGATGCGCAATCGATGGGTTTCCGGACATTTTGGGGGCCTGTTGACGGTTACCGAGGGACAAGACGTGACCAAGGGTGGGCTCAACTTCTTTGATGCGTCTTTTCATCTGACCCGTTTGGTGGAGAAACCGTCGGCAGTGCAATTGGAAAAACTACGACGGGACGGCTGGCTGAAGCCGGGAGAGCCGGTCTGGTATAACGCGGGTATCTACATCTTTCGCCCGGATTTATATTCGTTTACCGCCCGGCTGGAGCGATCGCCTCGCGGGGAATTTGAGTTGACCGATGCGATCAGCGCGATGGCGGCCGCAGGTCAGACGGTGGCAGGGGTGGCGATTGAAGGTCGGTGGGTCGATGTGCGCGACCCGCAGGTACTGGCGTCGTTGGAGGCGGGCGGGTTGTAAGCCCGGCTTTTCGCGGATTGGAACGGGGCACACCATCGCAGTCATGGACCTTACGGAGAATGGTCCCAGGGCGTGTTTTCAAAATGCAATTGCCTATCTGCTGTCCAAAACAGGCCCCACGGCAAACGAATGTGCGGTCTTGATTTCGACGGGAGCCTCCCTAGCATGGATTAAACCATAAGCTCCATGTCGCACATGAATTCTGCCACCGATTTGGGAATGGCGGGAGGACCATCGCCGTCCGCCCGGCATTTGGCATTCCCTGGGGAAAATGCTTTGGGGTGGCGTGGTGTCTTGTTTGGGATTGATCCCCGGTCACTGGCCCTCTTCCGAATTCTCATCGCGCTTATTCTATTACTGGACCTAGCTGTCCGGGCAACAGACCTCGCCGCGATGTACACGGATGACGGGATGTTTTCCCGGGCGGAAATTTGTTATCGGGTGACCAGTATCTGGAATTGGTCATTTCATTTCGGCAGCGGCGCATGGCAGTACCAAGCATTTCTCTTTTCCCTAGCAGGCGGGCTTGCGGTTTGTCTGTTGGTCGGATTTGAGACTCGGATAGCGGCGATCGGCTCGTGGCTGTTGCTCGTGTCGTTGCAGCATCGGGTGCTGGCGGTCTTAAGTGGAGCCGAAATCCTTCTCCGGATGCTGTTGTTTTGGGCAATGTTTCTTCCACTGGACCGATGCTGGTCGTTTGACGGATGGAGGAGGCGTCGACGGGGTGAAATGGGCTCCGATCGTTCCATGCGGGTTGTCTCGATCGGGTCGGCAGCGATATTGTTGCAAATGGCCCAGATGTACTTTTTTTCGGCCATCTTTAAGTCCAACGAGCAATGGTTTCATGGCGAAGCACTGGCTGGGTCGTTGGCCCACAGCTTTTATGCGCTTCCACCGGCAGCGTTTTTGTTGAAGTTCCCGACTGCGCTGAAATTATTAACCTGGGCCTCTTTAGCACTGGAATGGGTCGGACCAGTGCTGCTTTTTTCCCCCCGTTATACGGCACCCATTCGACTGGTCATTATCGCGTCCCTGGCGGCCATGCATGTGGTGATTTGCATCTCCATGGCGGTGGGCTTGTTTTCGTACGTGGCTATCGCCGGTCTCACTCTGTTCATACCGCCGGAATTCTGGAGCAACGCCTTCTTCAGGCGCATTTTCCCGTTTGTGTCTTTCGGCGATGATGAAGGGGCCAATCCACCCCCACGGTCACGGCGTCAAACGCAATTCGCAACCGTTGCGCATGGATTTTGTACGGTTGCCCTGGCTTGGGTCATTGCCATCAATATCAACAGCATCCCGAGCCATCCCCTCGCGGCGTTAAGTCCGGAAGGATTCAAACCGGTGGGAATCGGCCTGGGATTGGCCCAAAGCTGGGGGATGTTTGGTGAGGTTCCGTCGAAAAACGGTTGGTACATTGGGCGGGCGATCCTGCGAAATGGATCCGAGGTCGATCTGCTCAGGAACGGTGCGCCGGTGGATTGGCGGCGTCCGGATTACCCGGCTCAACTGTATCCAAATCATCTTTGGCAGAAACTCTTTCGCGAAATGTGCTACTTCGACGAACAGGGTTTTCAGGTCTATCGGGCACCGGTCGCGGACTATCTTTGTCGAAACTGGAATTCCGGTCATAAGGATGGGGAACGCGTCGCGGCGTTTGAATTCCAGTTTTGCGAGATGAATCCAGCCGGGATGACCAATCTCTCTCCACCGCTGATTGTCCGTAATTCCTTGGTTCGATTGGACTACCCGATCGATGGTTCTACACCAATCGCCAGCGGCTATGGCGACGCCGACCCAGCCTTGGCGGGGGGACGGTAATGCTGGCCCGATTTGTAAAGTTCCAGCGTAGCCGAAAGTCTTGGTTTTGATGAAGGGAGCGACAGAGCCAGAGCTCGTTCCTGCCATCGTATAGCGTCGGGAAAATGCTGTGATTCGGCGGCGGCAGCCCCCAAAGATTCGAGTGCTTTGACTCCACTCCAGTTTTCCAACTCACACGCTTTAGTTCCGTAGGCGGTTGCTTTGGCGGGATCGCGGATGGAGCCATCTGAAGCAGTGGCGTATACCCAGGCGGTACTGGCCAGGGTCGAAACAAAGCTCGGAATAAGGTCGGTCTGTTTATCGCGCTCCACTCGGTCGGCCAGGACCCCAACGGAGTGCTCAAAATCACCGATTGCGGGGCCTGGTTGCCCGTGCGCGAGGTAAGCGAATCCACGATTTTGCAGAACGGTAGCCAGTAGAACGGACGCCTCCCTGCCCGGATTAGCATGCGCCAATCTGGGGCGGGTGGACATTTCGATTTCCCGGTTATCGAAACCGATCATGACGTCAAATTGAATGGACATGGGCCCACTCGAAGCAGTGGCAATCGAAGTGGATGGGAGGTCGGTCGGGGACTTCTCGTCAGAAACGGAAGCCAGGAGTTGCACGGCACGATCAAGATCGGCAAAAGCCAATTCCCATTTTTTCCTGACGCGAAGGATCACCGAACGATTGTTGAGAGTGATGGCCGTCTGCATCAGCGATTCGAATGGCGTGAAAGCGGGTGTTCCATTGGTCATCAGCTCCAAAGCGCGGCGATATGTTTCACCGGCAGCATCTAGCTTCAATTGACCAACCAACGGATTGCCCGCATGAATCAGATATTTGGCAAGAGAAGCACTCAAGTCCTGGCGTCCTGACCGTTGAATGAATCGCAATAATTGTTGAGAAGCGTTTTCATAGCTGATCAGGGCGGAGGTTGGATTTCCTTGCAGAAAATTGGCATTGCCTTGACTGTCTCGAATCGCAGCAATTTCGACGTCTTCATCGGATCGCCCATTCCGGTCGAGAAGCCACAACTGCAAGGCTAGTGCGCGATCAAAAGAATCGAGTGCAACAACGGGATTCCGCTGCAGCAGGAATTCGTTTCCAATCCGTTGGAAGTCAGAGGCGATCTTTTTATATTCTTCATATGATCGATTGGTTTCGCCGAGGGAGAATTCGCATTGGGCCAGGAAAAGGGTTGGCCCGAGGCGTT
>CAILNN010000045.1 GCA_903835555.1 uncultured Verrucomicrobiota bacterium | reverse complement strand
CCATACGCTCTTGAAGCGTTCCTCCCATAGGGTGCCTTTGCGCTTGTTGCAGCGGTTGTACCACTGGGTGAAGCGTTGCTTGACCAGCTTGAGATAAACACTCAAGTCCCACATCTGGGCGTACAACCCATCCCGCCACGCTTGTCGTTGTTCATCTGATAACAGCTCCAACTCCTTGCGCTTGAATTCTGTCTCCTCTTCCCCGTGGACAACCGCATAGAGCCGCAATAACTCTTCGTCAGTGGGCAGCACTCCTGGACGCTGGGGTACTTCCACCAGGATATGGAAGTGATTGGACATGATGCAGTAGGTCAGGATGTGCAGGCCGCAGAACTGGGCGTAGGCCTGCATCCAGTGGACGAACTGTTCCTTTTCGTTGGAACCGAAGATGAACCGGCGGTCCACTACCCGCGAGATGCAGTGGTAGTACGCTTGGCCGATTCGCGAATCGAGCTTCAGACGGGGCTGGCGCATGCAAGAAACGTAGGCGGGAAAAGTAAGGATGTCAATACAAAGAATCTGTCCCCATGTGTTACTACTTTAATTCTTGGGTTCCTTGACGGGTTACGGTACCCAATTAAACTGTGTAGCATCCGAACTACGCCGGTGAGCGTCCCGCTAGGGGGCGGATATTGGCGGATTCAAGCGACGACATCTTTCTAAAATGAGCGCAGTAGTAGAATCGCCGACCCCGTCTAACCAGACATCACAACGGCCCGCAGTCAAAATTACCGAAGCCGTCATTCGGCTCGCTGGCAATTCTCAAGACGGTATCCAGGCCATTGGTGGATTCCTCGCACGTCTCGCGGGACGCAGCGAGCAAGAGGTGATGACGTTCATGACCATCCCCTCGACGATTTCGGGTGGTCCTTCCATATTTCAAGTTCGCGTCGGCTCCGGTGAAGTTCTGACTTCCGGCGATGAGGCTGATTTACTCATGGCCTTCTACCAGCATAGCTACAACGATCACTTGGCTTCTCTCAAGGCCGGTGGAATCGTGATCTATGATTCAGACCATGTGACGGAGTTTAAACCGGAAAACTTGGAAAAGTACCGCCATATTGGTGTCGCTATTTCCAGCCTGACGGTTGAAGCCATTGGAGGAACCGGTCGCGATAAAGGCAAAAATGTTTTCGCCTTGGGGCTCCTTGCCAAAATGTTCGACTTGAACATCCCCAAGCTTCACCGCCTCTTGGAAGAACGTTTCTCCTCAAAAGACTCCTCGGTGCTCACGAACGCCATGAATGCGTTCAATGCCGGTTACAATTACGAACTGGCGACCGCAGCACAGTTATTTGAATTCCAGCCTGGCCAAAATGTTGGCCAGGCTCAAGTCGTCATGAGCGGAAATGAAGCTCTGGCTTGGGGACTGATCGCCGCAGGGGTTCGATTTGGTGCCGGCTACCCAATTACTCCATGGTCGGATATCATGGAACTGTTGCGCCGTGAATTACCCAAATACGGCGGCCTTTTTGTCCAATGTGAAGACGAAATCGCTTCGATTTCGATGGCAATCGGTGGCAGCTATGCCGGACGAGTGTCCGTGACCGGTTCTTCGGGCCCGGGAATTTCGCTAAAGACCGAGGCCCTAGGTTGGGCTGTCATGGCGGAAATGCCCCTCATCATTGTTGATGTTCAACGCGGAGGTCCTTCGACGGGTATGCCCACCAATATTGAGCAATCCGACCTCAATATCGCCTGCTTTGGTGGACACGGCGATAGTCCGCGCGTGGTCTTGGCTCCCGCCAACGTCGAGGACTGCTTTTATTGTGCGATCGAAGCGGTGAACGTCGCTCGCAAGTTTAGCGTGCCGGTCATTCTCCTCACCGACCAAGGTATCGCAACTCGTATCGAAGCCTTTCGGATGCCGGACCTGGCAAGGCTAGTTCAGGATATTTCCCCCGATCTTTCTCCGGTCGCTGACCACCGTCCCTACGATTTGAGTGCCATTGGTGGAGTGACCCGGCATTTGGCTCCTGGAACTCGAATTGCCAGTGGTAAGTATCCAGTTGTGACCGGTTTGGAGCACGATGAGTTGGGGCATCCCACTGGATCAGGCAAGCTCCACACCGCCATGACCGCAAAGCGTCGTAATAAGCTGCGCCTTCTCGCTAATGAGATTCCTGTTCCCACGGTTTTTGGAGCAGATAAGGGGGAAGTCCTCTTGGTTAGTTGGGGATCCAGCCAGGGTCCGGTGCAAGAAGCCGTGAAGTACGCCCAAGCGGAAGGGATTTTGGTGTCGGGAATACACATCAAATATGTTAATCCGTTGCCGAATGGTCTGGAGGCCATCTTTTCCCGCTTCACCCATGTCTTGGTGGTTGAATTGAACGATGAAGGGGTCTACGGCTACGGAGGGCAAATGGCATCTCTGCTCCGGGCAAGGTATTGCGATCCTCGCATCACCGGTCTCACGAAGTCCGATGGTTTGACGTGGAAAATCCGGGAAATCCTTCAAAAGGTCCACTCGTTATTGGCCAAGGCTTGAGACCAACCAACCATTACACGGTAGGCCATTCGTCCGAACGTTCGATTTCGTCATTCTACACTTTAATCCATGAGCTCCATCAGTTTCCCGTTCGCAGTTCTTCCGCGCACCGGATCAGCGGCTAATCTCCCTCCTCCAGCGGCGTTGGCCGACCAAGACCGCAAGCCGCTAACCAAGAAAGAGGTTTCGGCGGACCACCCGACGTGGTGCCCTGGATGCGGTGATTTCTCGGTCCTTGCACTCTATTTCAAACTCATTGAGCGTCGTAAAATTTGGCACGAAAAGATTACAACCGTAGCCGGTATCGGCTGCTCAAGTCGTTTCCCCTACTTTGTACAAGCCCACGGTGCCCACTACATCCATGGTCGTGCTTTGCCGTTTGCGACGGGTGTTTCTTTGAGTCGTCCCGATCTCCACGTGTTTGTATTTGGTGGCGATGGAGATGCCTTTTCAATCGGGGGAAATCACTTCGTTCATGCGGCGCGAAAGAACGTCAAGTTGACCTATGTGGTAATGGACAATCAGGTCTACGGCCTGACCAAGAAACAAACTTCTCCAACCTCGCCGATTGGGTACAAATCGAAGACCGATATTTGGGGTTCGGCCGATCGCCCGTTAAACCCGATGAAGTTGGCGATTACTGCGGGAGCAACTTTTGTCGCCCGGACCACCGCTACAAACCCCAACCATGTCTTGGAAATGATGGAAGCGGCGATGGACCATGACGGTTTCAGCTTTGTCGAGTGCCTCAGTGAGTGTGTCGAATTCTACGAGGGCGCATTCGATGCGGCCAATCCCCGTAAAGGAGGTAAATTTGAGACCATCTCGAAGGACCACGATGTCACCGACGAGTACGCAGCATATAAGCTGGCGGATGCTCCCTGGCCTGGTCAATTCGGTGTATTCTACAAGGCTTCCAAACCAACCAAGAATCAGAATGAGGCAAAAATTATTGCTGACCATCGGGCCAAGGTAACGGGCCTTGCCGATTGGCAGATTCTCCAGAAAAGCTTCGATCGAATGAAGTAGCCTTCCGTTTTGTACCGGGTAGGTTTACCTTATTACGGCGATATTCCCGGGGTAGTCTTTGACTCCCCGGTTTTTTCGTTTTTGGGTCCCATCCCCATCGGGGCGGCGACTTCGTTGCCCCCACGGAAAGTGGGTGCCGATTCAATCAACGTCAGGCCGAATAGGTGCTGGAACTCACACGCCCCCCTGTCCCTGTCCAGTTGGTATGAAAGAACTGGCCGCGAGGTTGGTCCAGGCGTTCGTAGGTATGTGCGCCGAAATAATCGCGCTGGGCTTGCAACAAATTCGCGGGCAAACGTGCACTTCGATAGCTGTCGTAAAATGCAAGGGCCGTGCTGATCGCCGGAACCGAAATCCCATGAAGAACAGCTTGTGCAACCACTCTACGCCATCCGGCTTGGCTACGATCAATGGCGTTGGTAAAATACTCGTCGAGAAGCAGATTGGTCAGGTCCGGGTTCTTGTCAAAGGCTTCTTTGATTTTGGCCAGGAATCGGGAACGAATGATACAGCCGCCTCGCCACATCAGGGCGATGCCACCGTAATTCAATGTCCATCCATATTCTTTGGCGGCGGCTCTCATCAGCATATATCCCTGCGCATAGCTGATCAGTTTGGCGGCAAAAAGCGCCGACCGAACATCTTCGATAAACGTTTTCCGGTCGGTTTCTATCTTCGAGGACGGCCCATGGAGAACCTTCGAGGCTGCCACCCGCTCGTCCTTCATTGCACTCACGCATCGGGAGTAGACCGCTTCCGCGATTAGCGTGACTGGTTGGGCCAATTGGGCGGAATCAATCACAGTCCACTTGCCAGTTCCTTTTTGGCCAGCGGTGTCAAGGATGTGATCGACCAGGGAAGACCCGTCAGTATCTTTGAAGGCCAGGATATTTCCCGTGATCTCGATCAGAAAACTATCCAATTCTCCCGAGTTCCACTCCCGAAATACCGTGCTCATCTCGTCCGCAGTCATCCCTAAGCCGTTTTGCATCAGCGCATACGCCTCGCAGATCAACTGCATGTCTCCGTATTCAATCCCGTTGTGGACCATCTTGACATAATGGCCAGCCCCGCCTTCGCCCACCCAATCGCAGCATGGCGACCCGTCCTCCACCTTGGCGGCGATACTTTGAAAAATCGGTTTGAGAAAGGGCCATGCAGCCGGGCTTCCGCCTGGCATTAGCGAAGGACCGTGACGGGCACCCTCTTCTCCACCTGAGACTCCTGAACCCACATACAGCAGGCCTTTGCTCTCGACGTATTGGGTACGTCGGTTGGTATCGGTGAAAAGGGAATTACCGCCGTCAATGATGATGTCGCCAGGTTCGAGCAGCGGAATCAATTGCTCGATGAAGTCGTCAACAGCCTGACCCGCTTTGACCAGCATCATCACCCTGCGCGGACGCTTGAGCAATGAGACCATCTCGGCTAGTGAATGAGCACCAATAACCCGCGTGCCCTTGGCTTCGTGCGCAAGGAATTCATCCACCTTGCTGGTTGTCCGGTTATAGGCCACCACGGTAAAGCCGTGGTCATTCATATTGAGAATCAAGTTCTGGCCCATTACGGCCAGACCGATCAGGGCGATATCTGCCGTTCCGGTACTCATAAATGGTGTTTCGAATCGAAAATGACGACAGTTCAAATATAGCGTGAGTTCGGGGCGGGTGGCGAGCCGGATTTTCCTTCTATCCGCCCATCAAACCATCTGCTGGCCGCTGCCGTCGTAACCTTCCCCGTCCAGATCGAGCAGGATATCTCGGGGTTCCGCTCCCTTGCTCGGCCCAACAATTCCACGCTCTTCGAGAACATCCATCATGCGTGATGCGCGCCCATAACCGAGTTTCAAGCGGCGCTGCAATAGGGAAACGCTGGCCTTTTTTTCGCTCCGGATCACATCAATGCATTTTTCGATGATATCCTCGTCGGCGTCATCTGTCGGCTGCTCCGGTTCCAAAGAGAATTGACCCGCGCTCCCCTGACTCTTCTGCAAGGCTCGGTGAATCTCAACTTCATAACTCGGCTTACCCTGCCGGGCGATAAATTCAACGACACGCTCGATCTCTTGATCGGTGATCAGTGCTCCTTGCGCCCTGGTCAATTTCCCACTTCCAGGCGGAAGGTAAAGCATGTCGCCTTTTCCTAGCAGTTTATCCGCACCCATTTGGTCCAAAATGGTCCTGGAATCCACTTTTTGGGCGACCTGAAAAGCGATTCGCGCGGGTATATTCGCCTTGATGACCCCGGTGATGACGTCGACTGAAGGGCGTTGGGTCGCGACAATACAATGAATGCCAGCGGCCCGCGCCATTTGGGTAATCCGGGCTATCGCCATTTCGACATCCGCAGGTGCCACCAACATGAGATCAGCGAGCTCGTCGATGATGACCACGATGTAACTTAGCTTTTCCGGTATGACAATATCGTCGTCACGCGGTACTACGATTTGTTCATCGACCTCCACTGCGAAGCCGTCTGCGCCTGGTTCCACCTTTTCCTTCTTGGCCGTCAGCGGTAGCTCGGGCTCTCTCGCGACTAGGGGTTTATCCTTCGGACGCTCGTTGAATGACTTGATATTACGGACTCCAACCTTCGCAAAAATCTGGTACCGCTTTTCCATCTCATTTACGACCCACCGAAGTGCTAGCACGACCTTCTTCGGGTCCGTTACAACTGGGACCACCAGATGGGGAAGACTGTTGTATTGCTGAAGCTCGACCACCTTCGGATCAATCATCACGAATCGGAGTTGGTCCGGCCCAAACCGGTATAGGAGAGAAGCGATGATCGTGTTGATGCACACAGACTTGCCCGAGCCTGTGCTTCCGGCGATCAACAGGTGCGGCATATCCCCAAGGTCGGCAAAGATCGGGTGACCATAGACATCCTTTCCCAGCGCCAAGGGAATTCGCATCTTGGTGGAATTCCATTCCGGCGACTCAAACAAGTCGCGCATGATGACCTTGGTCTTAATGGTATTCGGGACTTCAATGCCCACCGACGATTTTCCAGGAATAGGAGCGAGGACATTAATCCTCTCCGCCTTGAGCGCCGCAGTGATGTTATTGGTCAATGCTGCGATTTTTTCCAGTTTCACCCCGGGAGCAGGGTGCAGCTCGTAACGGGTGATGGTTGGGCCGCGCGTGATGTCGCCAGAGGCAACTTCAATTCCAAACTGGGCCAGCGTTTGAACCATCAGCCTGGAATTGGCCAGATATTCCTCTTTGGATTCGGTTGGTTTGATCGTCAGGTCTGGATGATTGAGCAGATCAATCGACGGAAGCTGGTAGTTGTTGATCAGTGGTGTGGCAGCGACCGCTATTGGTTTGTTGCGTCGGGGTTGGACCCGGCCACGCGGTGGTAAGGGCAACGGCTCCAGAGCCTCTTCCTCATCGGAATTTTCCGGTCCTTCATCGCTACCGTCATTTGGTTCGGGCAGTGGGGAGGACGTTCGGCCTGGAGCTCGGCTTGGAGATGCCGGGGCGGAGACTTCATTCACGGATATCCGCATCGCATCCAGCGGTTGCTCGGGGGAGCTCCTCGAGCTCGGGACGCTATTATCCTGAAAGCGAGGTTCAGGGACTGGCTTCAAATCTGGTCCTAAGCCCCCGGCTTCACTAGTCGCTTCTTTTGGTTTGGTCGCCTCCGAAGCGGTAACTTTGTTGGCCCGATCCTTGGCCAACGCGGCGTCCGGCTTTCCGCCCAATTCTTTGGACTGCCGTGCCAGTTCTCTCGCCTTTTTCTTGAGAGCTTTTTCCTCCGCCAGAAGACGTTCATCTTCGTTCTTGGGCGGGGGTGCAAAGATTGATCGGAGCCATCCTCCCACATCAAAATGCGTGAGAATGACGAGACTAACGACATAGAAAATGGCGTATAAAATGCCGGCTCCCACTCGATTCAAGAAAAAGACCACCACGCGGGCATTGAGTTCGGCCCCCAACAGCCCACCAGCCCCCAAGGTGTTGCCACGGGTGGACAAGGAGGGGAGGATGTGACTGAGGAGGTCGAGAGTTCCAATGGCAGCGATGAACAGGCCCACTGAAGCTAGGAACGCTCGCCATCCCCGCCGCAAATAGCCCAGCTCCGGGATAAATGACGCCGCGCCGAAAGCACCGGCAAGAACGGGAAGAAGAAACGCCGCAGCGCCCACGGCGAAAATCAATTGATCGGCAACAAAAGCCCCCAAGCGTCCCAGAAAATTATGGGGCGGATCATTGACCGGAAGAGCTCGCGACGGCAGATCATTTTGGTTGAAGGAAACCAGTGCCAATAGAAGGACAATGGCGAGGAGCAGGAGCAATACCCCGGTCAGTTCTCCAGAACGAGATAGGCGGGAACGATCCACGGGGGGCTCTGAACGAGTACGTGACACAAGAAAATGACTGTTTTGCGGCCAGCAATGGCTAGTGTTCGAAACGGCTTTGTCGAATGCGCCAGCCAAATCGGGAGAGGGCAAGGTGCAACAAGAGAGGATAGGGTGAAAAAATACACCCCAGAGAGGCAACAAAGCCCTCGTTCGTTTTGGCCAAAAGACAGTGTAAATCCATTTTGAAAAGACGGCCTAGATCATTTTCGCCTCTTGCGGGAGGACAATCCAGCCGGAAAGGGCAGACTTTAACTCCTCCGAACGGAGTGGCTTGGCCAGTACTCCATCCATTCCGGCTGCTCGGTAACGACGCTCGTCTTCAGGGCGGACGGAGCCAGTAACAGCGATGATGGGCACCTGCCGATAACGTCCTTGCCCAGCCCGAATCTCCCTCGCCGCAGTCGGACCATCCATTCCGGGCAGTGTCCCGTCCAGAAAGATCAGGTCATAGGATTCATCCCGACAAAATGCGAGGGCCTCTTCACCAGAACTAGCAATTTGAACATCACACCCCAGCCGATTTAGCAGGTAGGCAGCCAGCATGGCGCTCACCCGATCATCCTCCACCACGAGGATTCGCGGTTTTGCTTCCGGAGCTGGAGCTTCATGGGATGATGCTTTTAGCCGGGACCCAACCCATGCGGTCAACAAGGCTTGTCGAAGGGAATCTGGAAAAACAGCTGGTTTCCACAAGATGGCGTGCGAGCTTCGTTGGGCCGGGAATCGCGGATGTTGGTTGCGTCCACAAAGATAGATGATTGCGGGGGGGCCAAAATCAGAAAGTTCGGGTAATTGCCCAGTCTCTATTTCACCGCTCTTGGCGACGCAACTGGAGTCAACAATAACCACGTCGTAGGGATTGTTTGTGTCGAATGCACCCCGCAGTTCCTCGATGAGACGGTCCGTATCAGTGAGGAAGTCGACTGAAAACTTCCACGCCTCGAGGCGGCGGGTCAATGCCCGCCGGATGGAGGCAGAATTCGATATCAACAATAACCGGGAATTTCCCATTTCTGGAGGGGCAGGAATCGGGCTGGAGCTGATGACGCCCGCCTTTGGGGGCGGAAGCCTAAACCAGAATATCGAACCTTCCCCTGGACGGCTCGAGCAACCAACAGTCCCGCCCATCAACTCGACCAATTGCTTGACGATGGAAAGTCCAAGCCCGGTTCCACCCTCCGTGGGCAAAGCGCTTCGACGGACTTGAGAAAATTTGACAAATAGCTTTTCCGCCTCTGCTGACGACATCCCCGGTCCGGTATCACGGACTCGGAATTCAAGTCCGCGATCAGCAAGCGCTTCGATGATCAACTCCACCGAACCACGATCCGTGAACTTGACGGCATTGCCGATCAAATTGGTCAAAATCTGCCTCAAACGCCCACGGTCGCCAGCCCATTCAGGGCCGACCTCCGGGCTGACATCGACGATCAGCTCGAGCTTCTTGCTTCCTGCCCGCGCGGAATGATTATTAATCACCTCTTCTACGGTGTGCAGCAGCGGAAAAACTTCATACTCCAGTTCCAGACGTCCCGCCTCAATCTTGGAAAAATCAAGAATTTCGTTGACCACCGATAATAGCGCTTCGCCGGACTCCCGAATGGTCTCGGCAAACCGTCGACTGCTTTCATCCAGAGTTGCGTTTAGCAAGAGATCGGTGAATCCGATGACTCCGTTGAGCGGGGTTCGAATCTCGTGGCTCATGACCGCCAGAAATTCCGTTTTGGCTTTGTTGGATGCCTCCGCAACCTCTCGGGCCTGGACTAGTTCCAACTTGGCCCGCTGCTGTAAGGTAAAGTCCGTTATCGATACCACGGCCACCTCAACCTCGCCCGATGGGCTTACCTTTATTGGGGAGGTCGAGATAAGAAACCATTGCTGCTGGCCATCGGCTCGCCGGGCTCCAAAAACCTTCCCTGAGCACCCCTCGCCAGTAGCAAACGTATGATCCAGAGGAAATTCCATCGGTGGAATTGGATTTCCCGCCGCGTCTGTCAGTTCACTCCTCGCTTTTCGGAAGTCGAACGCGTGGAGCGTTTCAGCTTCCAATCCCAACACCTTTAAAGCCGCAGGATTAAAGGCCAGGATTTTTCCAGACCGGTCCACCTTTAGAACCGCTTCGTTGAGACAATCAAACAGGGCTTGTTGTCCCTCTTCCTGTTCCCGCAGCTTTCGGGCAATCTCCAAGCGCTTCCGAATATCCCGGCCAAATCCATGAATAAATGGTTCCGCGCTAGGCAATTCAACCCGCTGTAGTCCGAGTTCAATCGGTATCGAACCGCCGTCCTTTGTGCGTAATCCAACCACCAGGAGAGTGCTTAAGGATTCCCCCAGCCGAAGGGCCGTAAGTTGATCGAATAGACGCGTGTCAGGGGAAGAATTGATCAAGTCCACCAACCGGCGCCCCCGTAGTTCCGCAGTGGTCCATCCAGTCAACCTTTCTACTGCGGGATTGTTTTCAGTCAGTCGTGCTTCCAAATCAAAGCTGAAAATCGGATCCATCGCCTGTCTGACTAATGACTGGTATTTCCCCTCGGCGACATGGCGTTCCAAATATTGCCTCTTAATCAGACGATGATTGACTGCCATTCGCCAAGACATCAATCCAACGCCAAGAATCGCAAGGAGCCACCCTAAGGCAATCGGCACGATGGCGTCTTGTGCTTGCCTCCCGGTCAGGAAGAACCCCGCCTTTCGGACTTCAATCTCCTTCGGACTACGAAGCCAAAGCGTATGCTCCAAGACCCTCCCCGGACGGGATGGTTGAAACTCTAAAACCCCCCTGACGGCAACCAAGGAATCTTTGCGAACCTTGTTCCACCAGTTGGCGTCGCCATTCAGACAAAATTGGCGGGTCTCAATGTTCAGATGGTTGCTGGTTTCCAATATTCCCAATGCGACTCGGGATTGATTGACTCGATCAATAAATGTGGCGGTCAAATCAACCAGAACGCCCGAAGGCCATTCGTCTGGATCCATACCGTCCAGATTCACAGCTTGAATTTGTTGCTTATCTTGGACGGGGTGGATTTCCGAAAATAGGAAGCGGACGGACGGTAATTCCCGGATCGCAAATCCCGTAAGTTCAACCGAATCCCCGATCTTGACTTTCGAACGAATCGAGTTGGCGGGAACCGATTCATCCGTTTGAAGGTAGGCCTCAATTCCGCCGGTTGAATCTTGGATAAAAAATGATCGTTCGCCCGGAAAACAGGTGACGGTCCCACGAATTCGCTCCGGTAAAGGGAGAGACTGATTCGTCGCCGAACTCACGGGCCGGTGGCGGTAAGTCAGGATGGACCCAATCAGGGAAAGCGGCCGATTCCTTAGTTCTGCATCCCGCGGGTTAATGAGCTCGACGCATTCCCGTGTCGGAACCAGCAACTGGATCGATACAAATTTGCCGTTGCGATCAAATATCGATCCCGCCACGCCGGTCAGGCGAACCTCCGCTCCCAGAATAATCTGGTTGGGATCCAACGCTTCCGCCCATGTGATGCACTTGAACAGCCCTCCCGGTGCCTGCAAACTCAATAGGTATTTGGTGCCATTCTGCTCGATGGACATGATCTGAGTTTGCACCTGGACCCACCGGGCGTCCCCGTCCCCGCGAAATAGTTGCTCATAGCTGAGAGACAGAGGAGTCGGCAAGGGACGATGTCCCAGAAGCTCGGTTTGCGTGACTAAAATAATGGGCGAGTAACGCCCGTTCGTGAAGTTTCCGCGAAATCGGACGACGTCGCCGCTTCGCATTTTCAGGGGCGGGGATTCACTCAAGAAAAATAGCTCGTCAGTTCCGTCGTGAATAAAACCCGTTCCATCCCGTGCATCGCAATACGTGATGACCCCTCGAATATTGCACTCAGGAGCCCTGCTTAACTGACTTGGAGTCAGGTCCCGCACGATATTTAACGTGAGAATTGGGGGTGGGGGCACTTGGCCATCCTGCCCACGAACTGCCAGAGTTTGAATTAGGCACGCTGAGAGGAGCGCTCTGAACAGATGGAATACCAACGCAAACCTTCGAACTGCCCCAACGAGATTGGATGTCCATCGGACCTTGCCCCCGATTGGGCGTGTCTTTCCAACCCCTCTATAGGGGGTAATTCGGCCTGCGCGGCCTGGTTGGAAATCTGCCTTCAAACCAAATTCTCTGGGTGCGAACACCTCTTTTCCTTGCCTTCTGGCACGGAATTAGCTTTCTACCGGCCCGCAAGAGATCCGTGAGGACTAGATTCGCTCGAACTTTGTCTTTCCGCGATTGAATCTTTTGCCTCCTCCTCTCCTCGACCGGAGAAAAGGAAAAGAATAATACGGTCGAAACGTTAAAATTCAAATCTGTTCAAATGTACGGGAAACGACCGATGTCGGTGTCAGCGCAGCGTATGGTGGCGAAGCCCACTCGCAAGCCTGTTCATTTTATTTGCCTGGCTCCGCAAGCCCGAGCAGTATTTCTCACCGGCAACTTTAATCACTGGAATCCCCAGTCCCATCCAATGCAGCGCCAAGTCGATGGCTCCTGGCACATTTCGGTCGAGTTTTCCCACGGGAGCCACCCATATCAGTTCCTCGTTGATGGGCAACCCGTAAACGACCCCAAGGCCCACGGCGTCGTCCGAGACGCTCAAGGCAACAGGGTCTCCATGCTCATGGTCAGCTAAGTTGGGGAAAAATCGCTCCGATTGGCTCGGAAATGGATACGGATCGCCCGGAAGGCAAAACCGGTTCGACCTGACCTCCTCGCCACGCCTGTACTCGATAAAGTGTCGCGAAATCAAAATGCGGTGCCGCCCCGCCTTGCCCCCCCACAAGTTCGCTCCCACGTCGGACATTGTCTTGCATCCAGGCGGGCAGGCGCAAATGGAACGGATTTCGGCGAACCTCTCCCACATGAAATGAAACCCCCGCCACTTGGTCGGAAAGTTGTTCTGGAGATATTTCGACCATCAGATTCGGACGCGCCATCTGACCCCAGTATTCTGTTTCGACCAAATAGCCGACCCAGTCCGCACCGACCTGCCGGACGGCATCCATTACCAGCCAGTGAGTTCCAATGTGGGTCCCATTCCAGTCGTCCGCATGCGGGTAAAATAAAGCCGCAGGTTTTTCCGTCCGAAGAATGTCGACGATAGTGGCAACCTTGGACGCCCATTCCGGCGCCGCTTGGGTTCTTCCGACGGCTGTCACGTGATCCCAACCTTTCTCATCTGGAACGATCAAACCGAATCCCAAATAGGCGCAGGCTCCGCGAAGCTCCGCCAGTCGCTCCGACCGACGAGGGCGATTGCTGCCCAAGGTCACGGCTACGTTCTTGATCTGCCACCCCGCTTCCCGTTGAAGTCGCAACGGTCCCCCTCCAATGATCCCTTCATCGTCGGGGTGGGGCGAAAAAATCAGCCCAACCGGGCCTTTGGCAGATGGGTTTGGACTT
>CAILNN010000044.1 GCA_903835555.1 uncultured Verrucomicrobiota bacterium | reverse complement strand
TTTTCAAAATGGCTTTGTCTATATGCGCCAGCCAAAACAGGCGGGGGCGAGGCGCGACGAGGGAGCATATTGCGACGAAATACGTGACCGAGGAGCAACGAAGCCCCCGCCTGTTTTGGCCAGCAGATAGGCAAATGCATCTTGAAAACACGGCCTAGTCCCAGTAAAGAAACCGAGACCTAATAATTGCCGTTGCCTATCGCCGCTGGGATGCCCTTCAAGATAGCCACTCCGGCGCTCGTCCCCAATCGCGAAGCCCCTGCCTCCACCATGGCCAGCGCCGTTTGGGCATCCCGGATACCTCCGCTTGCCTTGACTCCGAAGCCGGGTCCCACCAGAGAGCGAAGCAGTCGGACGTCATCCAGAGTCGCGCCCCCACTGCCAAACCCCGTGCTTGTCTTTACAAATTGAGCTCCAGACTCGATGACCAATGAGCACGCCCGACGCTTCTCATCATCAGTCAGAAGGCAGGTCTCGATAATTACCTTCACCGGCACGCCTTCAGCCGCTTCGACAATATCGCGAAGCTCTCGCAGGATGGCCCGATCATCTCCATCCTTCAATCGTCCGATATTGATAACCACGTCCAGTTCTTGGGCACCAAGGTCAATGGCGGTTTCCGCTTCGAACCGCTTCACGTCTCCATCGCTGGCTCCCAGAGGAAAGCCGATGACCGCTGCAACCTTGACATCGGATGCCTCCAGTAAACTTGCTGCTAGAGCTACCCGAGAGCCATGGACGCAGACCGACCAGAAATGATACTCCAAAGCCTCCGCGCAAAGCTTCCGCATGTCAGCACCCGTGGCTTCAGGCTTGAGCCAGGTGTGGTCTATCAGGCGGGCCATTTGACTGGAGTCCAAAGACATTTGGCTACCCTGCCCGAAAGTGTTGGGCTGACAAGCCTATCCATGCCCAAGATACGCTTCCTTGACTCGGACCGGTTTACGGGTAAGGGGATGAATGCCAGGAATGATTGGGAATGCGGCGGTTTGGGTTAATTGAGAAAGACGGCATGCAATTCTGTCGATTACCAAGAGTCTTGGCTTGGCTCATCGCAGGGTTGTGCGCCTGCGCCGATTCCTTTTACGTCGCACCAGAAGGAAAAGGTACCGGCAGTGGAACCGATGATGCGGCCCGATTTGACGTCTCCGTTTTAAACCGGGAATGGCTCCAAAACTCAAATCGTGCGGATATTACCATCTTTTTCCTTCCGGGAACCTATCTGGTCAAGGGAACCAACAGGCCAACGGACTACAACCAGCGTTTGGTGATTGCCAACGCCACCCATCGGACGATTCGGCTAAAGGGGATTCTCGATGCCAAAGGAGAGTTGCCGGTCTTGGTTCTCGCACCGCTCGATCGAGCCTCTCCACCCCTTCTGGAATGGTGCCCAACGTGGCCTCCTCGTGGCGGACCATTCTGCGATTGGCTACTTCGGACCTATAGCCTTGAAACTCCCGATCCGCGCCAAAGGGAATATCTGAATCGAATCGAAATTGAAAACCTGGCTTTCGATGGCGACTTCGATGGACAGGGTGCACCGACCAGCGCCAGCAATGACGCAGGATACAAGAGTTTTGGCATCGATGTCTGGGCGAAAACAGGCCGAATTCGCAATGTCGTGGCACGAAACTTCGGTGCGGTGGGTGTCGTCCCCATTTCTCTGGCGGATGCCAGCCAGTCCGGCGTGGAGTCGTTTCCGATCACGTTCGGAAGCTTCTGGCAAGGTCAGCCCCCCATGGACGGCGATGATTATCCGTGGGTGATTGAGGATTCAGAAGTTTCTTCCTTTCATTCCGTCCACAATGGCTATGGGACAATGATCTCCGGTCAGGTCTTATCTACCAATCGGTGGACCGCAGATTTGCCTCCCGTTGCCGTCGTCCGACGATGTCGTGTCCTGACGCCCGGCAACTTTATAGCGTTTGGTACAGGAGGTTCGCCAACTTTTGGAACTGGACGCATCCGCATTCAAGACTGTGTTTCTCTCAATGTTTCGGTAGGCTTCAATACCGACACCTTCCGCATTTCCAACTGGACCGTGACCCATTGTTTTTTTCTCGATACCAAACGCCTGGGCCAACTCGGGTTACCTGACTCGGGTCCCGGCCATATTAACTTTACCGTGGCGGATAATTTCATCCGCATTCGAGGTCGCGACAACCTGCCACTTTATTCGGATTTTTTTGTTACCAACCGCATGATTTGGGGCTCCAATCCCAATCTCCCCCTCGGAAGACAAATTCCGGAAATGGCCACCGGTCTAATCTTTCAAGGATGTGCCAGTAATGTGGTGTTTTCTAACAATTGGTTCACAACTTGGCCGCGAACCAACTTTTTCCTGCCAGACGCTGCAAGCACCAATTTCGCCTCCTTTTGCCCGGTTTGGTCCGTGCCATCCCAGGCCTACGTCAATGACCAGTGGTATGCTCGATTTCGCTCCAACGCTCTGAATGTCACGATGTCACACGGTCGCCTATCGGCGACCGCCTTTGAGTTCACCGGGACAAATGATTGGGGGAACTATGTCCAGTTACCAGTTCTCTCACCGGGGGCGGCCAAGCCCTATACAACCTTCGTTCCCGCGATCGACGCATCCCCCGTTTCCTTTAGTCCCCAAGGGCGTGTGGAACGTATCGAAATGGTGACCCAAGGACCAAGCGTCTCAAATCAACTGTTGGCGGTTCGGGAAATCGCCTTCGGGCTCTGCGATCTCAGTGCCTCCAATCCCGTGGTTCGTGTCCGGGCTGTGCAGCATAATTCCTTTCGATCCGCTATTGGTGGGACCATTCCTCTCGTCGGCAATTCCGTCTGGCTGACAGGGGAGGTAGATATTCCCGGGGGTGGCGTTTTGTCGTTGCCAACGAATTCCGCAGTGACATCGAGCCAAGGATTGGCGGTCTTTCCCGCCAATTGGGGAATTTCCAACGGCTATTTTCGCTTGCGCGCATGGCTGTCTCCTGCGTTCGACACCAATTCTGTTGCCTGGGCATCGCTGAATCTGTCGCGCGGAGCGGTTATTCGCTTATTCGCCAGTCCCGATGTCGCCGATGACAAAAATCCAAATCCAGGAAAGCGAGCTCGCCTCCACTTTGTCCGGGCCGGCTCTTTGACCAATAGCCTGAAAATCTCTTTTTCGATTCCTGCCACCGGAATCTCCAGCCCGGTCGATCAACGCAACTTGATGGCTGATTACGGCGACCAATCGGGACAAGATTATACCCTGCAGCCGTTGGAGAATGCCATACTGGTTCCGACCATCCCCGGTTCGCAATTTCAATTGACCTTCCCAACCAATCAGGCGGAAGCCGTTCTCGAAATGGTACCGATCATCGATAATCTAACGGAGGCAAATGTGGCGCGATTTATTCTGAACCCGGGACCAAGTTATGTCGTTGGCGACCCGCATCAAACGGATGTGCTGATTTACGATGGACCGCTTTGGAACCTGGTCGCCATGTCTTCCACCCATTCAGGTACGTTCGCCTCACCGGTTCCAACCTTCGGCGTGGCCGTCAACAATTCCTCCAATCATGTGATGGTCGGCTATGTCGGTGTGGCGGAAGCGCCCTCCGGCCACGAATGGCAAGGCGCAATTTGGGAAGCCCCAGCCTGGACGAATCCCAATGGCCTGTTGCCTTCCTCTTCTTCAATTTCCTATTTTCCCACGGCCGTCTCGGATGGCGGATGGACGGTCGGTGTGCGCTCGGAAGACAAACATCCCTTCCAAGCTTGGCGAAAAATAGGCTCCGCCCAGCCCATTCGCCTGCCTCCATTGCGCTCCAACCTGGCCTTCAGCTCAGGTGCTCTCGCAATTAGTCCCTCGGGTGCGTCGGTCGTCGGATTTAGCGATTCGCCTTCAAACGCCATCCATCCGGTGATTTGGACCAATGGTCTTTCTCCGGCCGATTTGTTTCCCAACGGAGCAGCAGGAAATGGTTTTGCTCGCGGTGTCAACGATCAAGGCATTGTGGTCGGAGAACTCGAAATCAACCGTTCGGGGACGGTCCGTCAGCGGGGATTTCGCACGAAGCCATTCATGGCAATCAAAGAACCGGCGGATGATCTCCTGCCACCGAATAATGCCGCTCCGGCGAATGCCGCTACCACCGCTTATGCCGTCAATGCGGCTGGTGCCTCGGTCGGCAGTTTTGTTCAAGGCCTTGCTCGACGGAACGGTGCCTATTGGCCGCCTCGCGGAAAGGTCGGGACCAATCCTCCGGCCCAATGGGTTGCTCCTTGGATACCGCCAACGGCACCGGGGCAGTCTGACTTGGACTGCGAATTGCTCGCCTTGAATGACTACGGCTGGCTGGTCGGTTGGTCCAGAAGCTCGGATGGACAAGAGCGCGCGGTATTGGCCCGCGGGCCCTTCAGCCCACTTATCGATCTGAATGACAGTCATTTCGTGTCCGGTATTGACGGTTGGTACCTTACCGAATTGCGCTCAATCAATAACCAAAATTGGCTCATCGGCAATGCCAACCATGGCGGCGTGAATCAGGCTGTCATGCTGGTGCCGCGAATTCCTGGAAAATAAACAAAGCAAGAATGGTGGTCTTATTATTCTATCGATGTGATGTCCATGGTATCCTAATTCTACTTGGTTACAGTTGGAGGCCTTGAGTCAAATGGAGTGGCCATGGGGGCGTTCGTACAGCGTGGCGTTGGTATCGCGCAAAGGGGTGTTTGTAACCAAGAATGGCTTGCACGTTGGCTGAGTTGATCCAGTCTTAATCCGAATATCTGAACCGACCTCGATCCAACAAATCCCGATCCATCATGCACGTCAAAGCGTACGCCGCCCGCCAGGCCCACGGGCCTTTGGAACCATTCGAATTTGAATCCGGACCACTCGGCCCCGAGCACGTCGATATTCGCGTCGATTACTGCGGCCTTTGCCACAGTGACCTCAGCATGCTCGACAATGAATGGCACATGACCGGCTATCCGTTCGTTCCAGGTCATGAAATCACTGGCACGGTAGCAGCCGTCGGCGACCAGGTCAGCAATGTGAAGGTCGGTCAATCCGTCGGACTCGGCTGGTTTTCCGAGTCCTGCATGACCTGCCATGAGTGCCTCTCCGGCGATCACAATCTTTGTATCAAAAACGAATCCACCATTGTCGGACGGTACGGCGGATTTGCTTCCCATGTCCGCGCTCACTGCGCTTGGACCCTTCCGCTTCCCAGCGGCCTCAACCCTGCCACTGTTGGCCCCTTGTTTTGCGGTGGCGTAACCGTCTTTAATCCCCTGATTCAGAACCACATCGTTCCAACTAGTCGGGTCGGAATCGTTGGTATCGGTGGCCTGGGCCACATGGCCTTACGCTTTACCCGCGCTTGGGGCTGTGAAGTCACCGCCTTTTCCACCAGTCCGGACAAAGCAGATGAAGCGAGAAGCTTGGGAGCTCACCATTTTGTCAGCACCCGCGATCCAGAAGCCCTCAAAAAACTGGCCGGGCATTTTGACTTGATTCTCGTCACCATCAACCAGTCGTTGGAATGGGACCCATGGATCGCCGCCCTCCGTCCTCGAGGCAAACTCCATTTTGTCGGCGCAGGTGCCACCGTCAGCGCCAGCATTTTCCCGCTCTTGTTAGGTCAGAAAAGCATCGGAGCCTCACCACTCGGTAGTATCGCTACAACCGCCGAAATGCTCGAATTCGCTGCCCGCCATCACGTGGAACCGGTTGTCGAGCATTTCCCCATGTCAAAGGTGAACGATGCCTTCGAACGGCTGCGGTCTGGAAAGGCTCGCTACCGGGTTGTTGTCCAAAACGATATCGTCGGATAGGCATCCCACCCAGGTAAAATGGTAGACTGGGGCCGAGGCAGCCTTCTAACCGCTCGGTCCCCCTGGGTCCAATTATTGGTCTTATTTGTCCTATCAGTCCTATTCCCCACTCTCCCATGAAACTCGTTCCCTACCTCCATTTCGCGGGCCAAGCCGAGGAAGCCCTGAACTTCTACAAGGATGCCTTTGACGGCACGATTGTCATGATCAGCCGTTACGGCGATGGTCCCCTGGATGTCAGTGAGGCCGACCGCAATAAGATCATGCACGGACGCCTGCAATTTGGGGACAACACACTCATGATTAGCGACGTCTGTGACCGGACCGTGTACGGCGGCGATATGGTTGCCCTTTCAATCAACCTGGTCGGCGAAGAATCTCTCGCCGATCAAGTCTTCGAGCGCCTGGCCAAAGGGGGGCACATCTTCATGCCACCGGGAAAGATGTTTTGGGGTGCCTGGTTCGGTATGCTCACCGACCGCTTCGGAATCAAATGGATGATCAATTGCGAATGACCCCGAAAAAGGGCCAGGTCATCTGAATGAGTACATAGGGACAGGCTATATGTATTGACATCCTTACTTTTCCGATCTACCTTCCGTGCATGCGCCAGCCCCGTCTGAAGCTCGATTCGCGAATCGGCCAAGCGTACTACCACTGCATCTCGCGGGTGGTGGACCGCCGGTTCATCTTCGGTTCCAACGA
>CAILNN010000043.1 GCA_903835555.1 uncultured Verrucomicrobiota bacterium | reverse complement strand
CCAATTCCTTGCCGCAGCCAGTGGGACTAACGCTTATCTTTACCCGATCGCCACTGTGGACCGGGATCACGCTCGGGTCGTTCGACCGGTCGCCCGCCTTACCAACATATCTATTTTAGCCGGGTTTCTAATGCCCGACCACGCGTTGGTGGCGACCTTCCAGGGAGTTAGTAATTCCCGGCCTATTGGCATCTGGAGCGGAAACCGTTGGGAACAATCCACCAACCGCTTGGAAGGAAAATGGATTCCAGCGGGTATCCTGAATGACGAACGGACCGTCGCTTTTTTGAATCGGACCAACGAAAGTCAAATGGGGTACTGGCAACCGATGGCCAGCATCGAGCCGCGATGGACAACCTGGACTACTCCACTGATAGCCCATACCAATCCCATCGTCCAAATCGATGGGCTGGGGCAGCGTTTGCTCCTTCGTACCCAGAGTGACGGAATTGAGGACCAATTTTATTCTCATCTGTATTTTGGTGACGTTCGCACCAGCAGAGCCCGCCCTGTACAATTAGATCGAATCAAGATTGCGACCATCGCCGTTTCTGGCGATGGAGAACGGGCGGCTTACGCGGATTCAAACCGGGGCGAAATCGTGGTTGGAGAATTTCAGGAAGGCTTCTTTCCATTGGCAACCAATCTCCAGCATGAAACGCGTGCACTTGCGTTTTCGCCCAATCGACAACTGATAGCCAGTGGCGGCGTTGATCAATTGGTTAAACTTCATCAGGGGGATTCCCTCCAGCCCTTGCGAATCCTTTCCGGGCATGGTGGAACGATCACCGCACTGGCCTGGAGTCCAGACGGTCTTTGGCTGGCCTCGGGAGATAGTAAAGGAGAAATTAGGCTGTGGCGAAAACCACAAATGAGAACCCAATCGCCGACTGTGGTCTCCGGGTTTAAAGTTGGGGGCGGACCGGTCCAAATAGTCACGGATGCCGATGAGCATGCGGTGGCCTTCACGTCCGGTGTCTCAAATGTCTGTTTGATGGAAATCCAAGGGGACAGCCCGCAGATTGTCCGTACTATTCCCGACGCCTCCATACCTCTCCTATTTTCAAAGGGGAGGGATGCACTGTGGGTCTTGCGGCAGCCGGGTATTCTCCGGTGCCTCAAGATTGATGAAGGCACCGTGTTGTTTGAAACAAATGCATTTCCCACGTCTGCGATTTCGGTCGGGAGCACCTTTGGTTCCGCTTCCCCGGATGGTCGGCGACTGATTCTCTACCGCAAATCGAGCGTGGCGATATGGGGAATCACGGGCCAAACAGCGAATCTATTGGCTGAGTCAAACCGTCACGAAAACGACATCATCGATCTAGCCATTCGGGGAGATTCCGCCCTAGCCGTAACGGTTGCCCAGGGAGGCGAAGCATACCTTTGGTCTCTTTCACCCGAAGACGCTGGTAAACCGACGCCGATTTTGGGGATCACCGAGGACCTGCGTGCCGCGTGCTTCGTACCCGAAAGCCATCATATTCTTTTGTCCGCAGAGACGGTGGGTCTTTACCGAATAGATATTCGACACCCCGACCGTCCTCAGTTGATCAGGAGTGAACTGAACGAGAACTACCAAATGCTCGCCACCCCCGATGGGAAACGCATTCTGGTGGCGGGAACCGGAGGGCGCATCGGCGTGCTGCGGGCAAAAGATGGGATTCCGCTGGTCTGGTTTAGCCATCGTGGATTGGATGCCATTCCTGGAGAACACACGGTTAGCCGAATGCTCTATTTGCCCAAAGGCGAACGTCTCTTGAGCCTGACCGACGATGGTCGACTGGCGGACTGGTGAATGAATTAGTAGCCGGTCTTTTCT
>CAILNN010000042.1 GCA_903835555.1 uncultured Verrucomicrobiota bacterium | reverse complement strand
GTTTTCAAAATGGCTTTGTCTATATGCGCCAGCCAAAACAGGCGGGGGCGAGGCGCGACGAGGGAGCATATTGCGACGAAATACGTGACCGAGGAGCAACGAAGCCCCCGCCTGTTTTGGCCAGCAGATAGGCAAATGCATTTTGAAAACACGGCCTAAGGGTCTGTCCTGTTGATTCAGGCGACAGGGCTTTCAGTCGCACACAATTCTTCAGCGGAAATCGATTCACAAAAGACCCTTTGCCTGGGTATTGTGTCGATTTTTGTGCAGTGTGATCAATGATAAGCGCTTAAATGAATAAATAAAGCCACAAATACTGTATTGATTCTTTATTGATGCGATGACCATGGCTTTTTATATGCGTACAGAGGAGGCGCAGCCTAACAACTATCGCAGATGCACAAAGTTGCTGACAGTCCCCAAAATCCGGCGGCTTTGAGTATTCCCCCGAAATCGAAACGTGTTATGGCACCCATTCTACGAACCCCACGCATGCAGGCATGCATGCTCCTATCGGCTTTTGTCACTGGATCCAATGCTATTCAATCGGCTGACCTCGAGTCCGCCACGAATGCACCACCCCCTGGATTTTTCACGCGATTTGACCGGATATTTCGCGAAGATCTCGGGACGCAAGCGTACACGCCGCCGTCCACCGACACAAATGCCCCGGCAGCGCCGGTCACCCGCAGAGGATATCCGGCCCCGTTTGACGCCCCACCTTACCCCAATGGCGAATGGCAAATTGGTGGGACCGAGATTATCGGGGACGCCAATACGATTCCGCTTTGGCCTCTGACTGCCGCATTGCAGGACGGACCCAACGGCGAATGGTGGAAGAAAAGTCGGGTCAATATCTATGGATGGGTTGATGTTTCGGGCAATGTAAGCTCATCGCACAATCCCAATCCCGGTCCAGTCACTGGTCAGGGAGCCAATTTTCCGGAGATATACGACCAGCGCGCCAACCGCATTGAACTGAACCAGGCGGCTCTTTATTTCGAACGGACCGCAGATGAATTCCAGACAGACCACGTCGACTGGGGCTTTCGCGTGATGGGTGTCTATGGCTTGGACTATCGGTACATGATCTCTCGAGGCCTTTTTGATGCCCAGTTGCTCAATCACAACCATTATTACGGCTATGACATGCCGATGACCTACTTCACGGTTTACTTCCCGAAAGTTGCCGAGGGCATGAACCTGACTGTTGGTCGAATTATTTCCGAGGCTGATATCGAGGCTCAATTGGCTCCAAACAACCTCATGTCCAGCCACTCGTTGCTTTACAGCTTCGATCCGTATACCCAGGAAGGCATCTTTTCATCGATCAAGCTCAACAAGAATTGGGTCATCCAGGCCGGGCTCTCCTGCGGCGGCGACGTTGCCCTCTGGCAGCGCGACCCAGGGCGCCAGCCAACCGGGTCGGTGATGGCACAGTGGCAGTCTTCAGACGGAAAGTGGTCGTTCTATGGCGGAGCCAACCAATTTAACAACGGCACATTTGGGTATAACAACCTACAACAATACGTCGGTACCATTACCTACAAAATCACCACCAATATTTGGACGAGCCACGAGACTTGGTATATGTACCAAAGGAACGCCACCACCGGTCCCACCGCCGATGTTCCCTACCAGAATGGCTTCTTCCCCGTGAAACCAGGCTATGCGCCTGAATGGGCAACGTTGAATTATACCATGTTCCGCCTAGGGCATAGTACGTTTTTCACCGTACGAAATGAGTTTTTCGATGACATTGTCGGAAACCGGACAGGCTATGCCAGTCGGTACTACGAGGGTTCAATTGGTCTGACGTGGTGGCCTAACAAGCTCATGACGATTCGACCTGAACTACGATTTGACCACGCATTCGACGCGCTCTCCTACGACAGCGGCACCCGCAAGAACCAGTTTACTGCACAGGTCGACGTCATCCTGCACTTTTAGCTCAATTCTACCGTCGCACGGTTCCTGCGGGAGCCGTGCGACCTATTTACAGAGAAATCCTCCACGGACGGTGTGGGCAGGTGCTCCAATCCCGATGGAAAATCTTTCCTGCAGCCGATCACATTCGAAGAAACAGAGCCTAGAAATGAAAAATCACGTCGACTTGCGCCGTGAACTGATTCTTGCGAGTGGCACCGTTGTAGGACTCCGCTTGATAGGCTCGTTCAAACCGGAGTTCGGGGCGGACCGTCATGAGCTTGTTGGGCCACCAAGTCAAGCCAATCGAATGCTCTGAGTAGAGTGTCGCGACTCCAGTTCTTTGGCCCACGATGTCGTCGAACAGCTCATTCCGGATGGTGAAAAAGGTCGAGCCACTCAGTCGAAACATGGTGTAGTTTAATACCGCCCACTCTGGAGCGTAGCCCGGCTTAACGGGATAAAACCCGTTTTGGTAGGGGACTTCAGCCGTAGGAGCGGTGACTGCGTGACGTTGGAACATGTACCAGGTCTCATGAGAGGTCCAAATGTTCGTTGTAATCTTGTAGGTAATCGTGCCGACGTATTGTTGTAGGTTGTTATACCCAAAATCTCCGTTGTTGAATTGATTCGCACCGCCGTAAAAAGACCACTTGCGGTTGGTTGATTGCCATTGGACCATGACGGTCCCCGTTGGTTGTCGACCCCGGTCATTTTGCCACAACGCCACATCACCGCCGGCTGAAAGTCCTGCCTGGAGTTGCCAGTTGGAATTCAGTTTGACGGTTCCAAAAACGCCTTCCTGCGTGTAGGGGTCAATTTCATAGAGTAGGGAATGGCTGGACATCAGATTATTCGGGGCGAGTTGAGCCTCGATATCAGCCAGTGAAATGGTGCGACCAATGGTGAAATTTAACCCCTCAGCAACGGTTGGGAAGTAAAGATTGAAATACGCCATCGGAATGTCGTATCCATAAAAATGGTTGCGATTGATCAGTTGGGCATCGAACAATCCTCGGGAGATCATGTAGCGATAATCCAGTCCATAAACCCCAGCTAATCGAAATCCCCAGTCGACGTGGTCCACCTGGTACTCGTCAACTGGACGTTCGAAATAGAGTGCCAATTGATTCAATTCCATCCGGTTGCCCCGCTGATCATAGGCTTCGGGAAAATTGGAACCCTCTCCGTTGTGAAGGTTTGGATTATGGGACGAACTGACATTTCCCGATACGTCGATCCATCCATACATTTGAAGGCGCTGCCGTTCCAGTTCCTTGCCGAATTCCCCCCCGCCATAAATGGCCTGCATCAGCGGACCGACCGGCAGGTTATTGCGGTCGCCAATGACCGGTGTTCCGCCAATTTGCCATTCGGCGTTGGGATAGGGTGGATTATCAAACGGCGCCGGATATCCACGTCGCTCTACCGGCGCATTTGTATCAGGCGGGGAATAGGCTGGCGCACCAAGCTGTTCCGCAAAGGCAGAATTGAGACGGCTGAAAAAGCCAGGATTGAGAGTCGAAGAAAGGTTGTTGGTGGATTCTTGGGCAGTGCATGAGATACAGGCCACGCTGAGGACAAGAGAAGCGTACGGTAAAGCCGGTGTCTTGGCGCGAGAGGTCATCGGGTCCGGAATAAGGGGTCATTGGGGATGCAGGCCGCCGCCAACTTGGCGACTTTGGGTCATGAGCGCCTGCATCTAGAGGCAGAGGCTAACGCGTGAAATCCCGTCGGTGGTAGTCAAAAAACACTTTGTGTACAAATAATCAATCGGAAGAAGAGTCGACCCAAAACCGTGGGCACGGTGGGCACCTTGTTCGTATCGAACGGCGGGATTACTCGATTTCAGGCCATTTTACAACGGTTTTTCCACTCCAGAACCTTCCAGCATGACAATACTGGCACCACAAATTGGATGTGGAGAGCCTGGTTGGGTGACGCTAATTTATATGAGTGATCAAATTGTGACACTCAACCTGAGCGATTATCTACACTGCTGCAACCTTAAGCCCAACATGGCCCCCATCGCCCCGGATTTTGTAGTCAGTCCATGCGACGGTTCGGAATGGCAAGAATTGAAATGCGCATTCTTCTTCAGCGCCTGAGGCATTTTACGAAAGCACGAAGTCCGAGCAGACCGAAGCGGAGATTAGCGATTTCGCGGATGGGTAGGAACCGTCCGTCGCCAACTCAGGAGCGCTAGGCCGCAGGCACCGGTAAACAAACTGGTCCATTGGCCGGGGGTCAACACTCCGCGAGCAGGATCGGAAATAACGCTGTAATCGCCGCGGAACAGTTCACAAGTGCTCCGAATAATCGCGTATCCAACTAGGTAAACGCCAAAAACCTGTCCGTCGAATCGGCGGCGTCGATGCAACAGAGTCAAAAGTCCGAAAAAAGCTAGATTTAGAAGCGACTCGTAGATGGGAGCCGGATGGACCATGAGGGGAACCGTCGCTGAATTGGGAAAGGTGACGTGGCCGTGAGGGTAAGTGATACCCCATGGCAGATGGGTAGGACGTCCGTAGCAGCAACCATTCATGAGGCAACCCATTCTGCCAAAGACCTGGCCGAGAGCGACGCCGGGTGCCAGGACATCTGCTACTCGCCAGAGAGGCAATTTTAGCTGCACCACACGAAAAACCCCTGCGATCGTTCCTCCAATCAATCCGCCATAATACACCAAACCGCCTTGCCAGATGGCGAAGACATCGGTCCACGGCTGACCTACAAAATCGCGGTCCCAATAGCTGAAAACATAGAGCGTCCGCGCTCCGATCAAGCCACCTAGAATCAGCCAAGGGGAAAGGTCATAGGGCAGTTGAGGGTCCAATCCGGATCGCAACGCGTTGCGGGAAGCCGCCCATAATCCCAAAAGAAACCCCAATCCGACCAATAATCCAAAGGTATGCAGCGAATAGTCGCCCACGTGAAAGAGAATTGGCTTCATGTTTGGAATCGCTAACTCGGATTACCCTGGAATTAGGGGAGGGAAGGGCTCAGACGCCAGGCTGCCAATTCACGGCTATCGCGGACGAATAATACTCCATCCGCATAGGCCGGATGGACAAATGTCTTGCCGCACGCTTGAAAACGGCCCAATTCCTGCCACGACTCGGGATTGGCAGCAATCTCAATGGCCTCGCCCCGATCGGAGAGAAGCAGGAGTCGATGTCCGTCGGTCAAGGTGGAGGTGACTTCGCCAAACCCAGGTTGCGACCATTTTAGGTGTCCATCGGTCGTATCGATACAGATGAAATTTCGCGAAGGTCCCTGACCGTAGAGATATCCATTGACCAAAACGGGTGTGGCCAAGTTGATCTTGATTTGAGGATTAAACCATTTTTCAACCGCCTTGGCACCTCCTCCATCGGGCACTACACCCGTCGCACGCAGCCCCGTGGTGTGACTCGAAAAATAGAGGGTATTATCCGCCAGAATCGGGGTGAGGGCATTTCGGTTTGCACCGGTTCGGAAGGGCACCCTCCAGAGCACCTGACCATTTTCGGGGCGAAGAGCCAGCAATCCTTCGACCGTTGCACTGATCAAATGGTTTACGCCTCCCAATTGCCCGAACATCAGCGACGAATAGCAGGTCAGGTCATCCTGCGATTTCCATTTAAGCTTTCCCGTCCGCTTATCAAAGGCACCAATAGATGCTCCTTTGTTGCTTCCAATCTGGATATAGATGGTTTCGCCGACAACCACCGGTGAACCGGCATTGCCGCGCCGACTGGCGGCACCGACGTTGGCCCCTTTATCGGCCACCCATTCGGCTCCGTAATCAGCAAAATGGAAGCGCCAAAGTAGGGCTCCATCCTCCGCCTTCAAACATTGAAACTCCCCTCGACAGGTCTGCACGAACACGAGAGGGCCATCGACCAGCGGGGTGCACCGGGGGCCGGGTTCGAACTCGTCCGTATATCCTTCGGCAATCGGCTTCTGCCAAACTTCCTGGCCAGTGGCGCACGCCAGGCAATGGAGCGTTTCCACGCCGTTCCCATCATCCAGAATGAAAATGTGTCCCGACGAAATCGACGGCGAGGCATATCCGTGGCCCACTGGATGATGCCATTGTGCGGCGGATGGGGGAACAAGCGCTCCCGGAAACGCTTCCGCAGTGTGCCCATCTCGCGCCAAGCCGCGCCACTGTGGCCAGTCAGCCGCGTCGGCTGAGCTGACGAAGCCAAGAGATAGCAATAGTAGGTGTCGAAAAATTCGAATGATAATTGGGTTCATAATCCGATTGAGGGCGTGTTTTCAGAATGGCTTGGTCTATAGGCCCCCGCCTGTTTTGGCCAGCAGATAGGCAAATGCATTTTGAAAACACGCCCTAGATCACCAAGTTCCATCGATTAAGAGAGCGGACGCTTTAAGGGCCAAGTCGTCCGCAAGAAGTGGGGCTGCCTGGCGTTCGGCGCTGCTGAGATCCGACGTTCCCTGGATGGTTGTTCGCGCGATCACGTCACGATCGACCAATACCTTGCCTGTCGTTCGTTCGACCGCACGGATATGCGTGACCAATCGAACATCGTAATCGCGCGGCGTGAGGAGATCATTGACCTGAAAGCTGATGGGATCGCGTTCATAGCGCTTAATGGAACCCGTCACCTGCACATCCCCACTACCATCGGTTGCCAATTTAAAGGTGCCTTCCTGCTGGAATCGATGGCGCAGGGATTGGGCCACCGGCTCGCTCAATCGCGGTTCATTGGTTTCGTTGCGAAAAAGGGCGACTTCGACTGAACGGCTACCAGCGGCTGTCCCGTTGGTTGGTCCCAGTTGATATCCCGCGCAACCGATGCCGACGAAGGAACCGAGGAAAACCGTGACAACGGATACCACGATCCTTGCAGCAATCCGCGCAGACCATTTCATGGCTTGGGAATCCGGACGGGTGGCAGATTTGTTCCCGCAGATTTCGTGCGCTCCCGGATCTTTTCCTCGAATTTAAGGAGGGCCGCTCGTTGCTTCGTTGCTTTAGGCTGAAGCTTGTCGATCCGTTCCTTGGCTTCCGTTGCGTAGACAGAAGTCCGGTCCCGATTCAACACTTCACTGTAATAGACGAGAGCGCCCAAGTACTGCCGGTGATGTTCGTAATAGCGGGCGGTCTCATAGGCCCCCCGGGCCTGTTCTACGCGGAGCGAGTTGATGATCTTGGTCGTCTCTGGAATGCGAGGGTCAGTCGGATACAGAACGGCCAAGTCCTGGAACGACTCAATGGACGACTTGGCGATGGATTGGTCGTATTCCGCCTTTTTTGCCTGTTTATCCCACGCTTTGCCGGTTTTGTACAGGGCGTCCGATGCCACAGCCGGCCGGTCGTAATAGCGATCAGCCGCCTTCTGATAAGCTTTGACGGCGAGGGGGTAGTTATCTTGTTTCTCCCGCGCCGTACCAATGCTCATTTGTGCTTTCGGCCCAGTTTCACTGTAGGGTCCGTTCTTAACGATTTGTTCAAAAAGCCCGGCAGTCTTATCCATGCTCGGAAAGAATGGGATGTAGCCCCAGAGCTTGAACCATTGTCCGCCGAGGTAGCGACCAGCAATGGCAAACTCGCGCTGGATGATTTCATCATAATTCGCAACCTTGGGATACTTGGTTAGAGCTTTTTGGTATTCCTTGAATGCGCGCTCGTCCATTCGACGGGCTTCGTAGACCCGGCCCAGAAGATATTGTGCACTCCCGGCGTAATCGGAAAGCGGCCAGATTTTGACTACCCGCGCTGCCGCCCGACGTGCCAAGCTGTAGTCCTTTTGGTCGAAAGCAACCTGGGCCACCTGCAATTGGTCCTTGGCTCTCTTCCGGACCCACTTCCCATTATCGCCGCCAACAGGTTCGTAGGTCCAACCTTCGCCAGGACGATAGATGATGGGAGCCGGACACTGCTCGGTCAGGGCGAGCAGGCATGCCGCGGCTACGATGCCGCGAACCAAACAGCGATTCATGTGCGCGGAGGCTAGGGATTAGCGGGGTTTTGGTCAAGAAGGGTGGACCAACAAGCAAATTTCTCGCACTGCCAATCCCCTGGATTTTCAGCGTGCTTTTTGCCTCGCCTCCAGTAATTTGATCGGCATGTACATGTGGTTAATTGCGGCCCTCCTCGTTGGCGGCTTTGCCGGAATCGGATATTCGACTGGCGCGATTCGTTCTTTGGTTGCCTTTGTCGGGGTGATCCTGGGATTGGCGTTGGCTGGTATTTTGGGCGGCCTTCTCCATCCCTATATGGGGACCATCGGCGTCACCAACCTTTTGTGGCAGGAGATACTACCACCTGTCATTGGATTTACGATCATCTGGCTGATCTTTTTCGGCGCTGGATTCGCCGCCCACAGACCAGTCGAGCTACATTTCAAGTACCGGGAGGACGACGCGACCCGAAAAGCTTTCGAGCGGATGAATCAAGCCTTGGGGCTATTTGTGGGCCTCCTGTCGGGCGTCATTCTGTTTCTGTCCGTGGGGCGTCCAATTTATTCGATTGGGTACCTCACCACCCAGGTCAGCGCGGAAGCTGGGGAACCAGCACCCGTCGGATACATCAATCAGATTCGAACGGACATGGCGCAAACCGGTTGGGACCGAACGTTCGCGGCCTTGGATCGGACGCCGGTGACAGAATACTCGATTGACGATCTTTTAGGACTGGTACACGGGAATCCGCTGATTTACGCCCGTTTGCAGAATTACCCAGGCTTCCTAGCTTTGTCGGAACGTCAGGAAATTGTCGATATGGCAGGTGACGCGGACTTTCAAAAGCTCCTCCAGGACCGCGCCGGTTTTACGGCTCTCTACACCCATCCCAAAATTCAGTCGGCACTTGGCAATGGAGATTTGCGAGCTGAAATTCTCAAGACCGACCTGAAAGACTTCCGTGCGTACGTTGAGACGGGCAAGTCAGCCCTTTTCGACGATGAAAAGATACTGGGCCGATGGCGGGCAGACACGGGAGCCATCATCACCGACGCACGCCGGAAACGGACCAGTCTTCAGCCTGCCGAGCTCAAGAGCCTTCGGTTCGTCGTGAATTCCTTTCTGAAGGGTGCCCGATTGACGGCGTATCCCGGTGGGCGCTTTGTCCTGACCATTCCGACCCCTCAGATTCCCACCACCCCGCCTCCTGCTGCTCCTGCTGCTGGGTCCCCCCTGGCGGGCAATAATCAATTGAGCGCGGCGACGATAGCACGTTATGGTATCCGCCAGCCTGCGGCCGTTCAGCCAAACCCGGCCGCAGTTCAAGCCGCCGCTGCTGCCGCCAATCCCGTACTGATGGCGCAAAAGCTCTTTGGGGGAGCCAACGGTAATTTGACGACATACTCTGGCGAAGGCACTTGGACCCGCGCACTTGACAAGTATTTGTTGAGTTCCAAGAAGGACTCGCAATCCGATATTCGGGAGGCCTCCATTTCCGATGTCGGGCGACTTTCCATTCCCATCCCGGAACTCAAGTTAACCTTGTTCTTCGTCCGGGACATTTAGTTCGGCCTTTGGCTGCTAAGTCGAAATAGAAGGATGTGGTTTGTGGAAGACTCAGGAAGGTCGACTTGAAATTGGCCATTGATCCATCCCGGTGTTGGGCCTGAAGTCCATGTCCTTGGAAGGTTCTGGCTTCCTGACTGTAAGAGGTAGAACGGGGTGGTCGTGGACGACCACAGGAGGTGCACGATGCCAGAACCCAATTGAACCGTTAGTTCCGGAGACGGTCCCGCCAATTCGTCAATCCATTGTTCCAGAACGCCCGCTCCAACGGTGTCCACTATCGAGCTGACCAACGGTGGCATCCTAAGATGGGCATCGGTCGATTTCATCCTCTGATAAAGGCCGGAACGAAGTTCATCCCCGGGTAGGAGCACTTTTGCGCCGACGACGGTGGCCGGAGTTGAAAGCGGCCCATTGACCATTCCCGCCCGATACAGGGGTGTCGTGATGCGGGCGTCAAACATCGAAATTCCCGTGCCCGGTTGGTGGCAGTGAGCGCAATTGGCGTCCAAATACGAATTGGCGCGAAGCCCAATCTCCATATCGGTCTCATCCATTCGAGGAAATCGGGGATATGCCGGAATGATGGCCTCGTCCAACGGCGGATTGAACAGTCCGATATGGTTCAGGGTCCGCAATTGATTGTCGGTTGCTCCATTGCCGAGGTACGTCCAATTCCCGTTGAGTTGGCGCGATTTCGAGGCACCCAGAATTCCACCGGAGGGGGTGTTATGACAAGCGACGCAGTCGGAAGGCGAAGGGTAATACCAAGTTTGAGTGCGTTGTCCGTTGGCCGTTGTAATTAGCAATTCTTCCGAACCCGAAACGTCCACCCGTTCGGCATCCGAATAGTCGGCACGCCAGCGGTAGGTGGCACCAAATACAGAACCGGTTCCCGGAACCACCAGCAGGCGAGTCTCCAATCGGCGCAGTGAATCCGGATTCAGCAGATTGGTTTGGATGTCGAAATGCTGGACGAAAATCGATCCCGACGGGAATTGAAACGGCAACTCTGGATCGAAAGAAATCTGTTGGGCACTCAGAATAGGGCCACCGGTGTAGGGAATACCCATCCATCGGCGTTTGAGAGCACCATCCGTCCAATCCGGCAGGTTAACACCGTATTCGAGCAAGCCCGTCCGGACGCTGAGTGTCGTTACATCGTTGAAGGCTCCGGTTTCTGATAGAAGCGCCGGGAAGGGCGTGCCTGGCGACTGCGGCAAGCGCAAGTACGCTGTCAGTTGCGGACGGCTATTGATTCCGAACCGCGAACCGCTTCCCTGAGTAACTTGAACACCAGTGACGGTGCTACTGGTGGTCCCCAAATTATCGGTTGCTACAGCCGTAAACGTGTAGTTACCCGGCTGAAGCTTCGTCAATGTCATCGCGTACGGAGGCGCAGAAATCTGGGCGACAAGCGAGGCCCCGTTGTAAAAAGCAACAGACTGGACGCTGCCGTCGGCGTCCGAAGCATTGACCGACAATAAGACGGATGCCGGGCCTGTGACCGTGCTACCGACGGACGGAGTGACCCAACTGATGGCGGGCGGTAGATTGGGTAAAGGCGGAAAAAGTTGCGTCGCGGGAACAGGCTGGCGAGGCGTGGAGGGACTGCTCCATTCTAACAGCGCAGAGGCTGAGCCTGTACTGGCGAAGTACTCGATCCTCAGATCATAGCGTTTCCCGGCAACGAGGGAGTTGGTTACCCGATATTCCGTTGGACCTCCCGCAGTCCATCCATCCATGAGCTTTTGCCCATTCAACCAAAGTCTGACCCCATCCTCGGCGGTGAAGTAGAAAGTATACGTTTCACTATATTGAGCTTGGAGCTGTCCGGTCCATCGGGCTGTAAACCAATCGGGAGAAATTAATGGATCGGGTGAACCTAATCCCCAATTGAAATTGATCCCAGGATCAAAGCGGGAAACGGTGGCGGGTGGGTTCAAGGTCATGGATTGCTCGGTGAAATAATCCCCCTGCAGCCCACTTCCCGAACCGCCGAGCAGGGTATTGTAATAAACCCCAACTGCTGTTTGGCTGGGACTCAGCCCCGGTGCGAAAGCTTTTGCCCGTAGCGTAATTGAATTTGTGATGAGTATGGGTCCCTGGTAGGCCGTGGATTGAAGGCTCGGTTCCGACCCGTCTACCGTATAGACGATTTGAGCGCCTGGGTTTGTCACCTGGATGGATATTTGGATTCCATTGGTGAATTTGGCGATCGAAGGACTCAGCGTGGGTGTCGCGACCCAATTTGCGATGCCAAAGAGCGATAAGGCGCTGCCGGTTCCGACATAAACATGTCCATTAGCAATCGTCGGAACCGCATACTTCACCGCCGGTCCGGGGTTATCCCGGGCAAATTGCTCGGAGCTGTTATAGAGTTCCTGTTGAAGGTTATCAGCGTTGAAGGCGTGGAGTACGGCGGGTCCTCCGTTTCCAGATGCGTCGGTCTGTAGCACCCAGGCTATGGAGTCCCTAAGCCCGTTGGCAGAGATGCTTGGCGTAGCACCCGGATAGCCAAAAGGCTGCGCACTCTGACTCACGATGGCGCGACTTATCGAGGCATTGCTGATGACCAGCGATTTGAGCCCGTCGCCCACTCCCTGATAGTATAATCGTCCGTTAAAGTAGGCGGGGGAACTCCAGGTACCAGCAATCACACCTGCAAGGGATTGGACAATCTGCGTATCCGCTACTGGATTATATTGCCCGAGACTGTCCCTATCCAGAAGGTAGATTTTTCCCTCTTTGCCACAGCCGACGAGCAGGTGGGGGTGATTCACGGAACCTGCCGAATCGGGCAAGACCACGTTTCCACCTGAACCTAGGTCGGCGTCCGCCGCATTTAGGGCTGCCTGGTTGAACGGCGTAAACCAATCCGCCAAGATTAACCGCGAACTTGCGGTGGAAAGCCGAAGGTAGCTGTCACCAAAATTTCGATAGGTCGCACCTCCATTATATCCGCCATTGCCGGTAATCAGGTAGAGGTTGCCATTTGAGTCGGCAGCCGGTCCGTTTCCTGCCATCCAGAATCCTCCCAAGCCACCATTGGGGGTCGAATTAAAAACATGGACCTGCTTCAGCGTTCTTGCGTCGTATCCGAGTAGCCAACCGTGGTAGGGTCCATTATCACCATGGGAAGCAAATGCCAGATAGACGACCGGATTCGTAAATGCCGATGTCTTTAACAGGGTCAACCCAGGGCGACACATTTGGCGCAATGGGTTAAACGGAACATTGCCAAGCCCATCATTCCCATCCCCATTTCCACGAACGGATGCCGCGACGATAACCGGGCTTCCCGGCATTTCGGCTCCAGTACGGACGTCTAAGGCGTGAAGCCGATGGACATAGACCGGCCCCGGTTCCTTGGTCTTGGCTTCGACATAGATGACTCCGGTATCGGGATCAATAACCGGCGTGCTGGTAATTCCGATTTCGGTCGGAATATCGGCGGAATTGACGTCAGCAATGGGGACGGTCGTTATTCCAGCCGCCGGATTGATAAAGCTCGTATGCCAAATCTCTCCCGATTGTGTTCCGATTGGGCCGTTGGCATCAAAAGCATAAACGCTGTCATGCTGGGTCACGGCAAAAACCAAATCTCGGGTGCCCAGGTTGGGAACGGAGACGCCTGTGAGAACCAATGGTTGTCCATGAATTTGTCCATCGACAATAAAGCTGGCGAGTTTGCCAAAGTTTCCCGAACCGACAACGGCCCGTGTCAGCACAGTCTCGTTCGTATTGGCACCTTGGCGGGTGTTATCGTTGTGCGACGTCAGAACATTGACCGAAGCCGTTGAAGTCCAATGATGGGTCAACAAGGCAATCGCTACTGAGCGAGCCATCTTGCCAAACGTAACTCCTACCAAGTTGAAAGCCTCGACTGCTTTTTGAAAAAGCGATTTTACCGACAAGCGATTCCTTTTCATGAGTCTCGGATAGGTGGCTATTTTCCGATGGCCGAATCAAAAGATCAATCGTGGCACCGGGGCGACGAAATTTGGGCACTGTTAATCGCCTCGGGAACGACGGGCTGAAGGTGCCTTTGGGCAGCTTATTGAACGTTTGCTCAAAAGCCTAGTTGCCGCAGGCCCCCATCGTGGTGACTGCGGCGGCAAATTCCAAAAAGATAGGCTGGTAATGTTTCAGCCGTCACCGCTCAGCCGAGCTTGGCTTCTAAGGCTCGGAGCCCTCAGATCTACGCTATTGCTGTCTGAGGCTCCGAAGGATCGCCATCCTCTTGGTCATCTTCGTCGTCATCCTCATCGGACCCAGGATCGCTTTCCGGAAGCGGTTCATTTTCCTTCGGATTCTTGGCGCGCTTAGCCCGTGGCAGCGGGCTGACCATGACATTGACCGCTTTGCCAACCAGACGTGGCGGGGAGTCTGGCTGCCCCCAGGGACCTAATTCGCGGAGAAATCGATCAACGACACCCATGCCGATTTCCGTATGAGCCATTTCACGGCCACGAAAGCGAAGGGCAATTTTGACCTTCATGTCCTCGCACAAAAACGCCACCGCATGATCGAGCTTGATCGATAGATCGTGGGGCGAAATTCGCGGGGTCAGTTGGACCTCTTTGACGGTATTGGCATGCTGATGCTTCTTGGCATCGCGCTCCCGCTTGGCCTGTTCATACTTGAACTTGCCGAAATCAACAACCCGACAAACCGGAGGAACCGCCGTCGGGGCTATTTCCACCAAGTCCAAAGACTGGCTTCGGGCCAGATTAATGGCAGCGCTCAGGTCTAAAATACCGACCTGCTGTCCGTCAGAACCGATCACCCGTACCTCCCGGGCTCGAATCTTCCCGTTGATGCGGTACTGTGGAGTTTGTGGGGTAAAACGTGACACGGGAGGTCGACTCAAGAGTTCCTCTCCGGTTGAAATTGGCTAAAAGAAAATACGACCATTTAAATCAATGTGATCTCGTTTCCATGTATACCAAGAGGCCAACCTTTGGCAAGGTGAATTTGTCACGTGACGTTGTTCCACCTTCTTTTCATTTCGCTCCGGCCTTGGTCGCTTGCCAGGTGGTTCCGGACCACGTTGTTTTTTGCTTTGCCTATCCTCGCCGACCCATCGGTCACCACAAATCCCTCCGAGCTTGCCGCTCAAGAGTACGCTGCGCACCGATCGCGTTGGGTTCAATCCCCCACCAACTCTGTCGAAGCATGGGAGTTTGGGCGTGCCGCATTTGATTGGTCAGATTTTGCCACCAACCAGTCCCAAAAAGCTGCCATCGCCGGAAAAGGCATTCAAGCGTGTCGTCAGTCTCTCACGAACCAGCCATCCGCTCCCGCCCACTATTACTTGGCCCTAAACCTGGGACGCTTGGCGGAAACAAAAGGCCTGAGCGCCCTCCACCTGATTCGCGAGATGGAGCAGGAACTTATATCAGCCCAGACACTCGATCCCCTTTTTGACCACGCGGGCGCAGATCGGACCCTCGGGCTCCTCTATCGCGACGCGCCCGGGTGGCCGGTTAGCCTAGGGGATACCGCCAAAGCAACCAGACACTTGGAAGCATGTACCCGTCTGGATGGCGAATTCCCGGAAAATCGGCTGGCCCTCGCCGAACTCTATGCGCATGGACATCGAACAGACCTTTTCGAGGCACAAATGTTGGCGCTCGATGCACTTTGGGAAAGTGCTCGACAGCGTTTAAAGGGCCCGGAGTGGCAGCAATCCTGGCAAGACTGGGACCGACGAAGACGTAAGCTGAAGGCCCTGCTTCCGACTCACCGCTAAATCGGATAACTCGTTGAATTGACCCCTGTCAAAATTTGGCTTTTCCCTAACCGCTCCGGAAGCCACGGTTGGGGTTGACCGACCCATCCGACTGGTTGCCCAAATCCCCTATGTCAGCCGAACTTTCCCGCTCTCAAACGGCCAGCGAACTGCTGCGCCGCAGTCTCCTGAGCGGACGAGTCGGGCACGCCTACCTCTTCGTCGGTGAATCCATGCGTCGCTTGGAGGAGGTTGCCATCCACCTCGCCCAAACGGTCAATTGTGAGCGCCCGCCCGTCCTTGGCGAGGGCGGATTGCCTGCGGAGCCCTGCTTGAAATGCCGTTCTTGTGTCCAAATCGGCCATGGGCGTCATCAGGATGTCACGTGGTTGCGACCGGAAAACAAACTCCGAATCATCAATGTCGACCAAGTCCGTGAGTTGGGCCGAGTTCTATCGCTTCGCCCCGGTGAAGCCCGGCGAAAAGTGGCCGTCATTGCCGGAGCCGATCGCCTCAACAACCAGTCCGCCAATGCTTTCCTCAAGACGTTGGAGGAACCGCCTGCCGGTTCCATTCTCATCCTGCTGTCAACCGACCCCGAGCGAATGCTCGAAACCATCCTGTCGCGATGCCTTCGGTTGAGTTTTGCCAGCGGGCAAATCCAAGTGGAACCAGACGTTGCCCAGTGGCTTGGTCAGTTCGCTGAATTAACTCGTGGAAAAAGCCCCGACCTCATGGACCGCTATCGGTTGTTGGTGAATTTGATTCAGACCCTGACCCGCGCCCGAGAATCCATCGAGAACCGGTTGACCGAAGCCTCCCCACTCCGTTGCTACCCGGATGCTGAAGCGGCCCAAAAGGAACGATGGGAAGACGAACTCTCGGCATCCGTCGAGGCCGAATACCGCCGACATCGGAGCGAATATTTGGCGGGCCTTCTTGCTTGGCTCCGAGATATTTGGGTCTTGTCCGAAGGCGCTGAACCTGCCCTGGCATTTCTTCCCCAGTTGGTGACCGCAAGCCAAGCTGTGGCACGGCGGGTTACGCGCGCAGATGCCGCTCAGAACGTGAATGCAATCGAGCGTACCCTACGCCGGCTTCATACCAATGCGCAGGAAGCCTTGGTCTTGGAAGTGGGCCTGCTTCAACTCAAACTGTGAACTCCGCCGTTCGCTTACCCTTCCCCATCCGATGGCAGGTTTGGACCATCATTTTTGGAGCATTTCTTGGCTTGGGCCTGGTAAAATTTGGGAACCCGATCATTCTGGATGCGGAGATTCCCGTTCCCAGTAATCTGTCGGAGCTATGGAATGAACCGTGGCCCGCTATCTGGGGGCTGTCCGCTGCTTGGTGCCTTTCTACTGCTGCTCTGTGGATCCGGCTTTCTTCAACCAGGAAAGGGGCTTTCAAATGGCAGTCGTGGCGCTTTTGGCTGCCATTGGTCTGGTTTGTCTGGCAGGTCGCTGCTGCAGGGCACTCGGTCGATGCGACCCTGAGTCGTCCTACTTTGGCCCATTTCTCCGCCTTTTTGCTCTGCTGGTGGCTCGGCTGTTACCTGCTACCGACAGCTTCATGGCCTCGATGGCTCTTGATCGGTATTTTAGTCGCCTTGGCCTTCTGCCTTGTCCGCGCCGCCAACCAACGGTGGGGTGGTTTTCGCCGTGATCGGGAATCGTTGCTGGAAGGTCAGCGCACCGGTTGGACCAACTATCCCGTTGCCGACCTCGCCGAAATGCAGCGGACTCGGATGCTTTTGAGCACCAATAATGCCCTGATTATCAATCCCCTGGTCCTGGTCAAATTGGAGCGGGCGCGCGTCTCCGGAACCCTCGTCTATCCCAATGCGCTCGCCGGGGCGCTGCTCCTGCTCCTGCCCATCTCCATTCTGCTCGCCCTGCGCGAAACGGTGGCACTCCGGCCGCCCATCCGCTTCCTCGTCATCGGAGTGACACTTTTCCTCGGATTGGGTTGTTTCATTTGGACCGGCTCCAAATCTGCCTGGCTGATTGCCGTGGGGCAGGTGGGCTTGGTTTTGGCGGATCGCCCTTGGTCAGCTCGCTGGCGCACCATGGCCATCACCCTGTTGGTGCTGGTTGGCTTGATCACGTTTGCGATCCGCTTCCGCGCTTACTTCGCCGCCGGGGCTACTAGTGTGAGTGCCCGGTTTGATTATTGGCAGGTCGCCTGGCACACCGCCTTGGACCATCCCGGTTTCGGCACTGGCCCTGGCACCTTTATGCGTTCCTACGCCCAGCGAAAAGCTCCTGAAGCTGAAATGACTCGGCTGGTGCACAATGACTATCTCGAACAATTCTCCGACTCCGGATTCCCTGGCGGACTCCTTTATGTCGTATGGGTTGGCTCAGCTCTGTGGCTGAGCGGAAGGACGACCCTCCGTCATCGTGAACCGGTTCGAACCGCCCTCTGGCTGGGGGCCGCAGCTTGGTTTATCCAGGGATTCGTCGAGTTCAGCCTCTATATTCCAGGAATGGCTTTCCTCGGATGGACCTTCCTCGGTGCCTTGACCAACGGAGACCAATCGTTGGCATTTTCCGTTACTGACGAAACGTCCCCGACGTCCACTCCCCGCCGGTTGTCGAATTCGTCAGCTTCCAACCAAGCTCCGCGTAAGCCGTCGTAACCAATGGGAATTGCTCAGTGAGTATACCGGCCAAAACCAACGCTCCCCCGGCTGCAATCTGCCCGGTAATACGTTCCCGTGCAACAATCAGCAGATCGTAGATTAAATTGGCGCAGACCACATCGAACCGCTGTTTCGGGTGAAGCGACAGGTGGCCGACATCGGCGACCTTCGGTCGCACGTCCGCTTCCAATTGATTGAGCTGGGCATTCTCGTCGGCGATTCGGACCGCTTCTGGATCATTGTCCCATGCTTCAACCGGACGATAGCCTACCTTGGCTGCCGCCAACGCCAGGATTCCTGAGCCACACCCCAAATCGAGAAGCGATTGCCCTGTTTCCGTCCGCAACTCAACCACCTGGGTCAGGCAGAAGTGGGTGGTGGCATGCTGACCTGTCCCGAAGCTCAACCCTGGATCCAACAAAATCACCGACTGCCCGGCGCGAGCCCGTTTTCGGCTCCAAGTCGGTTTAATCAATAACGTCGGCCCGATTTCCAACGGACGGAAATGTCGCTTCCACGATTCCGCCCAATCCAGTGGACGGACCTTCCGAATCCGGATTCGGGCCGTTCCCAATGAGGAGTCTTCCGCTGCCGCCTCTTTCCACGCAAGACGAAGCGAGCGACGAATCTCTGCCACCCGCGCGGATACCAATTCAACATACACGCTCACCGTGGATAGCCGTGTCAGCGCATCGGTATGGATGCTAGGTATGGAACCGACTTCACGCTCTAGAAGAACACTCGCCAAGTCTTCGGCGGTTTCATTCGTCACAAAGGCGACCTGATGCAGTGCATTGCCAGAGTTCATTCTTGGATGATTGACCTTCTGTGGCGTGGGCAAAATGAATTTGTTCCGATGCTTCTACCGATACGCGGTAGCGTCTTGGACTGCGCCAGCCCTCTGTCGCTTTGGAAATGGGCACGAAATCGAAGGTTGGCTATGGGCCACTCGTTTCCTTTCGCATCGGACCACACCTTGATTCCGCATTACGGCAAATCCCGCCACGGCGTGAAATTCGCCAATTGCACCTGAATTTTACTTCCCGCTGTCACCTCATGGCGGATGGTCAACCAAGTCACACTCGCATATTCGATTTCCAGCTTTTCAAACCAAGCCAGCGGCTGGTCCAGCAGTTGGGATAGCAGCATACGAATCACCCCTCCGTGACAGAACACCGCCGTCGTCTTACCCGCCTGTTCCAATAAAATGGTCTGCAATGCGCCAGCAGTCCGATGCCGAAAGTCACGGACTGGCTCGGCTCCCGGAACACGGTCGGCTTCCAAATGCTGCAACCACTCCAAGGCTGACATCCCAAACCGCTGTTGAATCTCATCCCAACCAAATCCGGTCCAATCGCCGAAATCAACTTCACGCAAAGCCGGGAGGACAACCGGTTGGCCGGGAAAATGGCGAAGAAACGGTGCCAGCGTCAATTGCACCCGCCGCATGGGGCTGGCGTAAACAGCATCGAAAGTCTTCGTCGCCAACCAGTTGGCTAGTCGAGTCGCCTGGGCTCGCCCCTGCTCGGATAGCTCCATGTCGATTCGCCCCCCGAAAACCCGGTGGTACTTGATTTCCACTTCCCCGTGTCGAACAAAATACAGTTCCGTCTTCATCTCTCTATCAATGCCTGCTGTTGAGCCTCAAACAGTTGATGGATTCCTTTTCGCGCCACACCCAGCATTTCCGCCAATTGGGTATCGCTGAAAGTCGCTTCCTCCCCGCTCGCCTGGATTTCGATGAACTTGCCATCGTCGCTGGCGACTACGTTCATATCGACGGAAGCTGCGCTGTCCTCAATATAGTTCAGGTCCAAAATCACGCGTCCTTCATGAACACCGCAACTGATCGCGGCAACGGCGTGGCGAAAGGGGGAGGCAGCGATTTTGCCCTGCGCGATTAGTCGGCGAAAAGCCTGCTCCAGGGCCACATACGACCCCGTGATGCTCGCGGTGCGCGTGCCGCCATCCGCCTGCAACACATCGCAGTCAACCCAGACCGTCCTCGGGCCCAGCTTTTCGAGGTCCACCACCGCACGAAGAGAACGCCCAATCAGCCGTTGAATTTCCTGCGAGCGCCCATCCAATTTTAGTTTGGAAATATCGCGCGCTTTTCGGTCCAGGGTGGAGTAGGGGAGCATGGAATACTCCGCCGTCAGCCAGCCCCCCTCAACCTTTTGCTCTTTCATCCATCGAGGAACGGATTCCTCAATTGTAACGGCGCAAATCACCCGCGTATTTCCAAATTCCACCAAGACAGAGCCAGTCGCATGGGGCGCGATATCCCGTTGAAATCGAACCGGACGAAGCTGGTCGGCCAAACGCCCATCGGGACGCACAGTAGCAATAAGGTCACTCACGAGTCGAAAACGTTAGCCGGACGCCGTTTGGGGACCAAGCGATAAAGTCTGCGTCAAAGAAGTGGTTTTTTGAATCCCGAACCATGCCACGGCTTAGACTCCCGAGTTCCGCAGGTCATTCCACCAAAAATACTTCGTTGATCAAACGTTGCAGCACGCTTTGTGCTGGCTCTGATAACGGCTTATCGGTTTGCAATCTCCGCACTTTTTCTTGGTATTCTTGAACAACCGTCTTTCGAACGCGTTTCATGGCCAGTAGGGTCTGCGCGAAAAGAATTCGAACTTTGGCTATCTCCAGGTCCCAAAAGCTCAAATGCTCCTTCCAATCGGCGCGGTTCTGCTGATAGAGCCGCTCCAGGATAACATGCGCAGCTTCCAAATGCCCAAGGTCTAAATACGCTTTTATTAAATTATTTCCTACCGAAAGTCCGTGCAAAGCGGCATCAAAATGGGGTGCGACGAGTTGAAGGATTTCCGGTAGATGCCCGGCATTGCCAAGATCACCGCTAATGTCCTGGAGCATATCCGACGGAGCGGGTTTCGAAACCCGTGAAAGGCAATCATGATACAGTTCAAGCGCCTCCGACAACCGCTTTGAATTTAAATAGGTTCTTGCGATGTGTAACTGTGCGCGCCAACTTCCCGGCAGCGTTGCGACCCGCTTTAGACCTTCAATGCGAGCCTCTTCGCCGCCCCGGTCCGAGTGAATGGCCCCATACCACGACAAACTGAATTCAAGGTTCGGATCGAGTTCGAGAGCGTGCCAAAGTGTTTCCTCCGCTAACCCCGTGCGTCCCTGGCCGTGTTGGGCCTTTGCCAGATTCGCGAGCAACAAGCCATCTTCCCCATGCTTAAGCATCGATGCTGTATTTATTTTCTCCGCTTCATCGTATTTGCGTAATTGAAGAAGGGTCGCTGCCAAGAGTATTGCTCCTCGGTGGGGTTGGGGATCGATTCGATGAAGTTGCCGGGCAGCTTCAAGGCAATCGGCAAAAAATCCATCGGTTAGTGCACTATGAATAAGACTGGCGAGCGCGTCTGGTTTGTTCCATTGGGTTCGAAAATTGTACGGTAGGACTTTCGTGCGCCATTCCTCTCGGGGAATTTCAATGACGCGCCCTTGTTCGTCCCAAGACTTAATCATCAACGGGGCACCAGGAGGCAGAGGCGAGGCTGATGACGGCTCTGCCGTCTGTGAATTCCCTTGTTTCCCCTTTTTGCCAAAGATTTTTGCCAGAAAGTTCATTTTTCGGCGGAAGTATTCGTCACAACCATACTCATTGAGACGATTCTTGAGCCGATTCCAAGATGTTTTCAGCCGTTTCTTGAAAGGGGGATACGCCAAACTTCGACAGCCGTTGAGCACTGCGAAACCTCCGCATCGCCAATTCTGGCTGGACCAACCGTGCATCGAATCCTGGCAGCACCAATGGTGCGTCCTCATACCAGCCTAGACCGACGGCCTAGGTTCGATGCCATAGTTGTAAACAGGGCTGAAGGCCCGCGTCATTTTTGCCTGCGCTCAGTCTAATTCCCTCCAAGATCCGGAGGCATTCAACCACCATTGCGATTTCAACCAATCTTTGCTAAGACTGTCGTGTCACTAGGGCGAATGCCAGCCCGTGCCCGAATTTACGTCCATCCCTACTCATGCTTCGGACCAATAAACTGTCCGGTTCCATGCAACCAAAATGGTCTGCCGTCCAGATCGCCAGGCGTCGGCGCGCGCGGCGCTATCGTGGCCTGCTTTACCTGGCCGTTTCCATCTGGCTGGCCATTAGTGGACTCACTTGGTTGGAATCCCGCCTCACCGGACTGCACTTCCTCCTCTATTGGACACTTTGCGCCGGCACCGCCATCCTCGCCTGCTTGGTGGCCTTGAGCGACGCCATGCTCCTACGTGCGGAACTCCGTGCCGAAGCCCGCGAAAGACAATTGGCCCCGGACAAATCTAACTCCGCCTGACCGCCAACCTATTCCGCTTCTTGTGGGAACTTACCATTGACCACTTTCCGACCTGCCGTATGATTGTCGCCACACAGTTATTCGGATTCTAGATGCGCCAATTTGTCGCCATTGCGGTCAATGCTTTCATGGAATTGGTTCGCCAACCAGTTTTCCTGCTGCTCCTTTCGGCGTCGTCTTGCTTCGAGATCTTTCTGGCCGTCGTGCCCTATTTCGGATTCGGTGATGATGTGAAGATGGTGGAGGACATGACTTTGGCGGTCACGTTGCTGACGGGGATCCTCACAGCTGTCCTTAGCGCTTCTTCCAGCGTGGCCCAGGAAATTCGAACGGGCACCGCTCTGACGGTCCTGTCCAAACCGGTCGGAAGATCGACTTTTATCCTTGGCAAGTATGCGGGGTTGGCTGCGGCGCTGACGTTGATGACCTACACCAACATGATCGCCGCCTTGCTGGCCAGTCGGATGGCCTACGATGCCTATGGCGGGACAGACGTCACTTCCACGATCATTTTTTATTCGGCTGCCGTTCTGGCCTATCTGGTTGGCGGCTTCTCCAATTATTTTCTCAAGCGTCCATTCGTTGCCGACGCCGTCTTTGCCTTCGTCCTACTGACTACGGCGGCATTTTGGGCCGTGATTCAGTTCACGCATCTCTCGAAAATGTTCGAGGGCGAGGCTCATGCCGACTGGCGATTGATTCCGGCTGGGGTGCTGATTCTTTTTGCCCTCTGGATTTTGGCCGGCTTGGCCTTGGCTTGTTCGACCCGCATGGACGCCATTCCCACCTTGGCTGTTTGCTCTGGCTTCTTTTTGCTGGGGCTGGTCGCCGATTACCTTTTTAAGGGACCCTCTGACCAGGGGGTCTGGTGGGCCAAAATGGCCTACGCCATTGTCCCCAACTGGCAGCAGTTCTGGCTGGCCGACGCTTTGGAGGGAAAGAAGTTTATTCCCTGGAGCTATGTCGGGCAGGCTTCTCTCTACATGGGGACCTATCTTGCCGCCGCACTTTCGTCCGCATTGCTCTTGTTCGAAGACCGTGAGCTCCACTAGCCCTATTTTTTATATCAGCCTCACTTGGTATCGGATATCCCGAGGGATTCCCGGTACTCGGACTTGGCGCACCTCCGGTCAACTGCTTTAATACCCGGCCCGATTCGCATGCACCGTTCCTTGTCCAAGAACGCCATTGTCAACCTTCTCGCCCTTCTGGTGGGAGGGATCGCTCTCACCGTGCTTTCCCGCTACGGGCGGTCTTCCACCGCTGAGCTGGGCGCGATACTCATTGGCTTCGGTTTTCTAGTATCTCTGGTCGCGTGGTTCCAGATGCGCCTGGAGGCCCGAGAAGAGATCGAGCGGCTGGAAGTCGATGAATTGATGCGCACGCGCAGTGACTCCGCCCTCTTTGCCGAGTCCGCTGCCGAGGTATCGCCCGCCCGTCAGGCTCGCATCCAGTTTGAACGCTGGCTGGTCCCCGCTTTCACCACGTTGCTCTTTCTCGGGCAAGGCTTTGCCGCTTGGTGGTGGGGCTTCCAGCTCTGGCGAGACACAGATGCCATGGCAGCCCCCGATCCGACGCTCGCCTTGGCTTTTAGCTCCGGAACCGGCTTGGTCCTTTTCTTGGTCGGCAAGTTCGCCGCTCGCTTGGCACAATTGGAAGGTTCGCGGCTTTTGCGTCCATCCGCCTCCGCAGTCATGATGGCCGCCGTTCTAGCTGGTCTGGCCGCCGCTGCCGCCGCCGCCGATTGGTTCGGCCTTCCCCGCTACGACCGCTACATCGGTTTAGGACTGGCTGTTCTTCTGGCCTTGATTGCCGTCGAAACCCTCCTGACCTTGATCTTGGAGATTTATCGACCGCGCTCCAAAGGACCCGCTCCTCGGGTACTCTACGAAAGCCGGATCATCGGTATGCTGGGTGAAAGCGGTGG
>CAILNN010000041.1 GCA_903835555.1 uncultured Verrucomicrobiota bacterium | reverse complement strand
GTTGGCCTGCCAGATCGCTTTCCGTCCGAACCCGGCCGGTGAGCTCATCGCCGCGGGAGCACGGCTGACCAAAAGCTGGCATCGTGGATTACGGCTCACGTCCACGCGTACACTTTTTAAGGCGGGACTGCTGTTGTCCGTCCCCAGGCATTCCGGACTGGCACACAACTGGTGCAGCGCGGCCTGAAAACCAGCAACCAAACTCAAGATCGATTCAGAGATGTCACGGGTGAGGCACCGCCAGCCGCTGACGGTGGATTGGAAGCCTCGGGCTCATGGCGGTTGACAGCTCGAACCGATGGTTAGACGGCGTGGTCATGCCTCAAAATCCGTGCAAAAAGCATGCCCATGCCAACGGCTGGTAGCGAATAGGCAACCGAGCATGGCACGGCGACAAGCATTTTTCCGAGAAACGCGAGATAGCTCACCTGAACCTCGCCACCAGAGTAGGTGATCGGATAGGCCGGAGGCAGAAAGAATATGAACAAGTAGTGCGGGTAAAAGATTCGAAGCCAAGGTCCGTCCTCCTCTGCTTCACAGTTGCAGGTTGGGTGTAGGCGTTACGCGGGAAACTGACCGCATCCTGCCTGCTGCTTTCCCCACGGCCCCCCGCCGTGAAAAAGTTTTGTCTGCGCTGACGCCGGGCACAATGGCTCTGCGGCAGACTGGGTCAGCCTTCCTTGGATTCTTTGGGCGCGAACGAAACCACCTCGTGACCGGACTGTGCCTGACGTTTACGGGCATCGGCAAGAATCGCCTTGAGGTCAAAATTCCATTTGGCCGCCTGCTCCTGGCGCGCCTTCCGCACTTCCTCCACCAGTTCATCTTTCAACATGGCGTCATTCTCCCATCAACTCTTCCGGCGTGCAAATCACGGGTGCGGTAAACCCGTGTTCTCGGCAGACCCTCGCGATGGCCACCGCCATTTCGGCGTTGGCGATGTGCGTGCAATTCCACGTCAGCAGGAAGTGCATTCCGTGAACCGCAGCGAGGGCGATGTGCGCCGCGTCGGTCGCTGCCTTAGCCGGCAGGGTCAGCGACCTGACGAGCGCCCCCGCCAGTGCGGCCACGTCATCGGTGATGTCGAGCTGAGGCAGGTCTTTCAACGCCACCAATCGCTCACGTGCCGCCGCAGGATCGCCTGCCGCCGCTTCGTCCAGAACGAGTTGCGAGATGAAGACTTCGAAGGCATCGCGGCGGCTCTCCCACCATTCGCGTGTGATTTGCTGATGGCTTGCGCGAATCAAATCCCGACTCGGCCGCGCCGTGAGGTAGCTGGGCACCGTTGTTTCGAGATAGAGTCGCGCTTTCAACCGCGAATTCCTAACCCGGACGCCGCCCTGCTGCAACACTCTCCTGAACCAGGCATTATGTCCCCAGGATGCTTTCGAAGTGGCTTGTGACACGACAGCCCCCGGATTCCCGCCCCAACCTCAATCGCTCCGAGTGGTTTCCAAAGGTTGATCGTGGTCGAGAGTTGTCGATAATGGCAAAGTTTGGTGCTGACTGTTGGAGTTTCGCCATGTTTACAGTGATAATCTGTGAGATTTTTGCATGAACTCGCTTTGGTAATAAACACGAGGGTTCGATTCCCTTCACCCGCTCCATTGATAATCAACGGGTTACAGAGGATTGCAGTAAAAGTGCAGTAAAATTACTGAATCGAAGCTCCGGCTTCCTCTCCCTCGAAACACTCAGTTTTTCGGCATTTCCCGTCGGGTTCGATTCCGAACTGTCGCTGAACGGGAGTCTTTCTGTCCCCAATCTGGCTCCGCAGCCGGTCCCCCGCCAAAGCTTCGGCGTGCAGTAGTTCAGTCAAGGGCGGCTGACGTTGATCCCAGTCGAAAGGAGGTCCGGTTGACAAAACGGACGTTCACGAGCTATTTTGTTAACAACATGCACCTCAACGCAGACAACCCATTCCCTGGCCGATTGCTTCAGGCACGCCAGATGCGCGGCCTGTCTCTGCGGGAGTTGGCCGTAAAGACCGGAGACGCCGTCAGTTACGCCGCGCTGTCGAAATACGAGCATGGACGGATGGCACCCTCCAGCACCGTCCTGCTCGCGTTGGCGGATGCCTTGGGGCAGAGCTCCGACTTTTTCTTCCGGCCATTCCGCCTCCAGATGACTGAGGTTCGGTTTCGGAAAAAGTCCCGAATGGGAGTTACCGTCGAAAAGGCATTCTTGGAGCAGGCCCGCAACCACTTTGAGCGCTACCGCGAAATCGAGGAGCTGGTCGGGGATACCCGGACCTATCACGCCCCTTTCCCCCAGAGTGTCGTCAAAAGCTCGGAGGATGCGGAGAAACTGGCCGTCCGATTGCGGGAGAAGTGGAAACTTGGCACCGATCCATTGCCCAACATCCAGCAACTTCTGGAAGATCAGGGCATCAAGGTCTTTGAATTGCCTACCGAGGATCGCCAATTCGATGGGCTGAAGGCCGAAACCGAGACCGGTCCGGTAGTGGTGCTCGCAAGCTGGTTGAATGGCAATCTGCCTCGAAAACGGATGACTGAGGTTCACGAACTGGCGCACATCGTCCTGCCATTTGCCGAGGGAACCACCGAAGCCGATGAAGAAAAGCTCTGCGCCCGGTTCGCAGGGGCTTTGCTGCTTCCCGAGGAATCGTTCCGGGCTGCTTTCGGAGCACATCGCCAGCATCTTGGAGTTGGCGAACTCGTTGGGATGAAACAGACCTTCGGCGCGTCGATCATGGCTATCATGAAGCGCGCCGAGCAGTTGGGAATGATTACCAGTGCAGTGTTCGAAAGGTTCTGCATCTTCGCGAACCAGCACCATTGGAGGACCAACGGCGAGCCCGGCGATTCGTCCTACTCGCAACCGGAGGGCTGCGGAAGGTTCCGCCAGCTCGTTCTCCGGGCGGTTGCTGAGGAAATTGTCAGTTCATCCATGGGTGCGTCACTGCTCGGCGTCGACCTGCATTCCCTGCGCAAGGAGTTGCGCGAAGTCATCGGGTAAATCCATCGATGAAGGTCGCCGTCAAGGACGCCAACGTGTTGATCGACCTTCTGGAGGCCGATCTCCTTGGCCTCTGGTTTCGGCTCGGAATCGAGACGCACACAACGGACCTCGTTGTTCACGAGGTCCGACAGCCCGAGCAAGCCCGAGTGCTCTTGATGATGATTCAAGCGGGAAGCCTCACCATTCACGCACTTCCTGCCGCTCGTCTGAACGCAGTGTCGAAAACAGCGTCGGTCTTGAAGGTGAGTCTCGCCGATGCGTCGGCAATCGCACTGGCAGAAGAACTGAGCGCCATCCTTTTGAGTGGAGACGGGCGCATCCGAAAGGAGGCCCAGCTCCGAGGCATTGAAATCCGTGGGCTGCTTTGGGTCTTGGATGAAATGGTCGCGAGCAATCTCTTGTCACCAAGGGATGCGGCGGAACGGTTGACTCGGGCGATGGCGGCGGGGGCTTTTCTTCCGAGCCACGAATGCCAAGAGCGCCTGCGGCGGTGGCAGGGCGGATGAGCGACTAACGCTCTCGCCGATTGCGTAACCGCAACTGCCAGGGCACAGGAAAGCCCGTGCTGCTCGAGTTGAGGTGTGCGTCGCTTCAACAGTCCTAAGCGACTCCCTATGCCCTCGATCACGCGTTGGTGTTTTGGTCTGCTGGGTCCTATGTTCCAAAGGGGAAAAGGATCGACGGTACAGTCGGTGAGAGCCCTATTCACATGGGCCTAAATCTTAGTTCGGATTGATCTTCGTGGAGAACAACCTCCTCAAACTGCACATTCAGTTTCTGTTGGATGGCCAGTGACTTTACCTTTTCTCGGTAACCCGCAGAACATTTTGCTCCAAAAACGACCTTCTTGAAAAGTTCGGCTGGGATCTTGACAAAATACAGAGTGCTTTCGCCTATAATTGTCTTGTTACAGGTATCTAGACGATATAATGCTCTGATTTCATCCTCGTATTTCCATTGAACAGATTTCCTTCGAATGACATCCCTATTGTAGGATTGGCGTTCCTTGGATTGCTCATCCCACGTTGGATCTAGGAATACCTTTTCGTCGCTGTACTCAACGGGGTCAAACGCGTGATCTTGGAAGAAACTATGCTTTGCGTCTAGAGCTAGGACCGCTCCCTTATGACTGTCAGCGTAATGAGACCACATCAAAATGCTTGAACAGTTTGCAGATAGGCACAAAACCCCGAACTGCTTGCTGACTTCATCTTGATACGATCGACGATACTCGGCGAGTTTAGGTTGGAATCCGTCGAGTATTAAAGCAATAAAAGACTCCCTGTCCCTTTTGATCTGCCTCGTAAATTCGTTGAAATCCCATACGCAACCTTCCTTACGCCATTGTGCATGCAGCTTTCTAAGCTCAGCATCATTCTGCAATAACTGCTCGATCTTTTTGCGGGTCATTTCCGCCTGAATCGAGGGTCTAAACTCGAAAGGATCGTTTAATGCGTTTGGCGGAGTTACCTTGAGCTGGAGTTCTTGGAGCGTTTCAAGCGAGTGTTTAGTGTATTTATAATAAAAGGCTGGTGTCATAACAAGATGAACAAACGACCATTTGAATGGGGGCTTTATTTAGATGTTTTATCTATCGTCAATTCGTAATTCCCATTCCCCGGCATCAGGCAAGTCGCGGTAAAGATTTCCGATCTTAGTGCTAGTCGAATGAACGTTCCAAGAGTGGCGTATCCGCCCTGCCCAATATGATAGGGGGGAATGAAACTGCTGGCAATTACGCCGCTTGGGCGGAACCGGGAAACATCACGCCTTTGGATCGAGACCCGTCGGCTCGAAGCGTTGGGTTTTCCGCCGGGGACGCCGTTCTCGGTGGAAACAAAGGCCGAAGAACTTCTCCTGAAACCAGCCGTTCTCGCGGAGAACCATGTCTCCAGCCGGGCGGTCTCCGGTGGCCGACGGCCCATCATCGATCTCGCCAACCAAGCGTACCTTCGAGGACTGGCGGAGTTCCCGGAGCTG
>CAILNN010000040.1 GCA_903835555.1 uncultured Verrucomicrobiota bacterium | reverse complement strand
TCAGCTTTACGTTTTCAGCGACCATGGGATGGCCAATTGCGATATCCATCTGGACCTGATGTCGCGAATCAACGCTTTGCCACTTCAGTTCCAGAAGGACTACGCCGCCGTCTACGATTCAACCATGGCCCGGTTTTGGTTTTTCAATCAACGAGCACGTGCACTAATCGAGGCCGAACTGCGACGGGTTCCGGAAGGAAGAATCATGCCGGACGAGGAACTAGAAGCGCTTCAGACCCGCTTTGAAGACCGGTACTTTGGCGAACTCATTTTTCTCGTCCAGGAAGGAGTCCTCATTGTTCCCAGTCACATGGGAGAGCGGCCCATTCGCGCCATGCATGGATATCATCCGACCGATAAACATTCCTACGCCACGGTCCTGACCAATCAGCCTGGTTTTTCCAACGAACTCACCGCCATTCCTCATCTGGGCGATTTGATGAGGCAGACCGCCAAAATGGCTCACGAACTTAATCACGCCGCATCCTCAACCGCCATCGCATGAATAGCCCAACACCCGCTGGTCGGCCCAGTCTCTTGAAACGCACCCTGCTTTACCAGCTATGGGATGACTTTCGCACCCGATGGCGATTCAAGTTCACCCTGCCCAAGGTCAAGCGACTCACTTTGGAAGGGGTCCAGTTGGAGGTCAAAGGGCTATCCTCCGTCATGAAGAATAATCTGCTTCTAGGACGCTACGAGGTGCAGGAACGCCGGCTGGCTGAGCAATTCCTGACCCCCCAGGATTCCGTTCTGGAGGTCGGAGGAGCCATCGGTTTCATCGGCCTTTTCTGCCAGACGCGTCTCGGGATAACCCAATACACCACCGTTGAGGCCAATCCCGGTACGGTGGAGCGGCTTCGACGCAATTATGAGATCAATGGAAGGACCCCCACCGTCTGGAACCTCGCTCTGGCTGCACAAGACGGCGACGTGACGCTCAATATTGGCAATGAGTTTTGGGAGAACTCCCTCGTGGCCGGGGCCGGGGGCAAGACGGTCAAAGTCCCGGGCGTGTCATTGTCCACGCTGGTGGGCCGCATGAGCTACTCTCCATCAGCCTTCATCATGGATATTGAGGGGGCTGAACAGTATGTGGATTTTCGCCAACTTCCGTCTTCCGTGCGCAAAATCATTGTTGAATTGCACCCGGACTTCATTGGCCATCGGGCGACCTATCGTATCGTTGGTGAGTTGTTAAATCTCGGTTTCCATGTTGAACGCGAGGAAGGGGGAACCTTTCTGTTCCTCCGTCCGTGAACAATTTGATTAGGGCGTTTTTCTAAAATGCATTTGCCTATCTGCTGGCCAAAACAGGCGGGAGCTTCGTTGCTCCTCGGTCGCGCATTTCGTCGCAATAGGCTCCCTCCTCGCGCCTCGCTCCCGCCCGTTTTGGCTGGCGCATACAGACAAAGCCATTTTGAAAACACGCCCTAGACAACGCATCGTTCATGTCCCCCGGCGGTTTGTTGCCGATGAATGGGGCGGAACAGAGACCGTGATCCTGGAAATCTCACGGCAGCAACAGCGCACCGGCGGGGATCCAGAGATTCTGACCTCCATGGCATTGGCCTCCCGACGGGAGGAGGAAATCGGAGGGGTCCCAGTTCGACGTTATGGCTATACCTATCCGTTTTTTGGCCTCAGTCTGGAAGACCGGGCGGCGATGGACAAGAAGGGTGGCAATCTTCTTTCCCTATCCCTCTTTGGTGCATTGCTCACCCGTCCTCAGGTACGCCTCTTTCATGCGCACGCCTTGAAACGGTTGGGTGGCGAGGTTCGAACCGCCGCCCGACTCCGGCGAAAACCGTTTGTTGTCACCTTGCACGGCGGAGTCTTTGATGTTCCAGAGGCGGAGAGGCAACAAATGATGCGCCCCATCGCCAACAAGCCCGAATGGGGCAAGGTTTTCGGGGCTCTTTTTGGTTCCCGGCGCATCCTTGAAGATGCCGACCAAGTCATTTGTGTGGGGGCCGGTGAGTTGGAAAAAGCCCGGGGCCAATTGGGTCATGATCGCATTGCCTACCTGCCAAACGGGGTCGATTCCCATCGATTTGCCACCGGCGATGGGGCTGCCTTTAGGCGAAAGCTTCAGATTCCCTTAGATGCTTTTGTCATTCTGAACATCAGTCGGATTGATCCGCAAAAAAACCAGGCAATGCTGTTGGAAGCGTTTTCGGAGTTTGTTCGTGAGCAGCCGAAGGCGTTTCTCGTTCTGATTGGACCCGAAACCCAGCCCGATTACGCGGCCACGCTTCGCCAGGTGATTGCCGACGGGCAGCTGAGCTCTTCCGTACGCCTGCTGCCAGGCTTGCGAAACGATGATCCGACGCTGGTTCAGGCCTACCACGCCTCGGATGTGTTCGTGTTGCCGTCCCGGCATGAACCGTTTGGCATCGTTGCCCTGGAAGCCTGGAGCGCAGGCAAAGCCGTGATTGCCAACCATGTCGGCGGCCTGCGTGCCTTGATTCGCGACGGCGAAAACGGGCTTTTTATTTCTCCCGGAGCCGAGGGCACGGCGAGTCAACTGGTGCAGCGACTCCATTCTCTGGCAAAGGACCCTGGCCTCCGTCGACAGTTGGGCGAAGCCGGTCGTGCCGAGGCGGTTGGGCGCTATGATTGGAGTCGCGTGGCCTCCGAGTTGGAGTCTCTTTATCAGGCGGCGGAATCGCATGCAGCCCGGCGCTACGGGAGGGCACACAAATGAGCTACGCCGAGGTCAAGCGCAACATCTGGAGTAATTCGATATCGAACTATGTCCGGACCGTCCTCGGAATGGCCGTCGGGCTCCTGACCTTTCGGATGCTGTATCAATCGCTCAACAAGGAGCAATTTGGTTTCTGGTCGCTGCTCTGGAGCGTCTTTGGCTACGGCATTCTGCTCGATTTCGGATTCGGCTTCGCTGCCCAGAAGCGGGTTGCCGAACTATCGGTTCAGCAGGAATGGGAAAAGCTCAGCCGGGTGCTCAGCACTATCTTTGTTTTTTACACCGCCACCTCAGCCCTGATTGCCCTTGTCGTATTGGTCGGCTCGTCCACCATTGTGAATTGGTTTGGAGTTTCTCCGGCCAATCACGAGGAATTTCGAAAGGTCATGGTGGTGTTTTTCTTGGGTATCGGATTGGCCTTCCCCATGGGGATATTCCCCGAAGTGCTCCGGGGTCAGCAGCGCATCCGGTTGACCAACAATCTCATTTCCGGCGCACTCATCCTGCGACTGGGCTTCATCGCCGCCGCTGTCTGGTTTAAGTGGAGCTTTATGGCGGTCATGTTTATCGCCCTGTTTTTTGCGCTGGCCCCCGATTTTCTGGCCGCCCTGCTGGCCCTACGTCGCATGCCCGGCGTCCGGATTCGCCCCACCCTATTTTCCCCTTCCATGATGGGGGAGACCATGCAGTTCTCTGTATTCGCCTACCTCGGCACGGCGACCAATATTGTGCTCGGCAAGACCGATCAATTGGTTCTCAGTGCCACGCTCACCGTCTCTGCCGTAGCCCTCTATCAAGCCGGTTCCAAGGTGGCCGAGGTTTTCAGCCAGTTCACCAAACAGGTGCAGGATACCCTTTCGCCCGCTGCAGCGCATCTCCATGCCACCGGTGATAAGGCAGCGCTTCAAGACCTTCTGACCAACAGCCTGCGATGGACAGTTCTGATCGCGACTCCACTCTACCTATTATGCGCCTTCTACCTGCTGGAATTGTTGCGCTTGCTGACCGGCGACAAGAACCTGTCTGACGAAACGATATGGGTCGGTCATGTCCTGCTTGCCTGGTTTTACACCACCATCCTGACCCATAGCGTATCGAAGCGTATCTTTATGATGACCGGCCACGAGCGACGCCTCATGTGGCTCGGTCTCGGAGAAGCCATCGCCAATCTGGCCTTGAGCATCGGGTTGGTTCTGGCCACTCACAGCGTCGTGGCCGTGGCGGTGGGCTCGTTCATTCCAACCCTTTATTTTGGCTGGGTACACCTCTGGCCATGGATGGCCAAGGATACTGGTTTGCGCGGTTGGCCGCTCTTCCGGCAGACCGTGATTCCGTCCTGGCTTGGTTGCCTTCCCATGTTGGCGGTATTGGTCGGGCTGAAATGGGTGGTGCTGGCACCGCGTGGCTCGGGCACTATTGCCATGTTCACTGAAGGAACCATTGCGGGTGTCATTGGGGGGGCAGGATTATGGAAAGTGTCCCTCCGGGCAAACGAGCGGGACGAGCTTCGCCGAAAAATGGGGCGCTTCCTTCCCCGCAGATGGAGGGTGTCCGTATGAGTGCACCGTTGATCAGCATCATCATGCGCTCCTACAACGAGGCATGGGCGCTCAAGGGAACCCTTCCGGCGCTGCAGGGGCAGCAGTATCCGCACTGGGAGTTGATCGTGATCGATTCCGGTTCCACCGATGGCTCGCAGGAGCTTATTCGGGCGGTGGAACCAGCCCATTTTGTCCAAATCACTCCTAAAGAGTACAACCCCAGCCGGGTGATGAATCATGGAATGCGGCTGGCGAAGGCTGACCGATGCCTCTTCCTTAATGCCGATGCGACGCCACAAGGAAGTGACTGGCTTCCCAAACTGGCCGCTCCTCTCGACAACCCTCAAGTGGCCGCTGTCTTTGGGCGACAGATTCCGCGCCCCGACTGCGAGGCTGTCTATGCCTGTGATTATGAACGCTGTTTTGGCCCCAATCGGGAGTCCGCAGCCTGGGACCATTTCTTCAGCATGGTCAGCAGTGGCCTACGGCGGGATGTCTGGTCTCTGCGCGGCTTTCGAGAAGACCTCCAATATGCCGAGGATGACGAATACACCCGCTGGTGCGTGGCTCGGGGCTACGAAATTCGCTATGTCGAAGATGCCGTGGTCATGCATTCCCACAATTACACCGTGGAGCAGGCCCGACGCCGAAGCTTTGGCGATGCCCGCGCGATAGCCCGGGCTTGGCCCAGTCGCCCACCGGGAGTTCATTGGGTTCGCGTTGTGCTCGCGGGCTGGCTGAGTGACATCCGCCATGACTTTCGCTTTTGTCGTCGGTTCCGTCGGATGCGCGAGCTACCGCATTCCCTGAGGGTTCGCTGGGCTCAGCGTGTTGGGAAACTGGACGGTTATCGCCAGGGTTGGAAAGAAACCATCGGTTCCGCGAAATGAAGATTCTGACCATCACCAATCTCTTTCCGCCCCATTACGTGGGCGGCTATGAATTGATCTGTGCTGCGGTGGTCAAGGCACTGCGCGCCCGGGGCCATCAGGTCGAAGTCCTGACCTCGAATCACCAAGTGGACGGAGTCTCCGGCGACGCCCCCGAGCAGGGTATTAACCGGACCCTCCAAATTCACGGCTTTTTCGGTCATCCCTGGCTGGGCATCCGACGGCTCGCCGAGTTGGAACTGCATAACAATCAGCAATTGCGGGACGCCGTGGCCCGCTTTCAACCCAATGTGGTCCACGTCTGGAATCTGGGTGGAGTTTCAAAATCGTTGTGTCTGACGCTGCAAGAGCTCGGAGTGCCGACTGTTTATCACCTCTCCGATCACTGGATCGCCCGAAGCCTGGTAGCCGATGTCTGGTTGGATTGGTGGAATCGGTCCAAACCTTCGGTGGCCGTACAGCTTCTCCGCGCGTTTTGGACTTGGACGGGACGTAAAAAGCAATGGAGCATCGTGGCTCCGACCGGCGCGGTAGAGACCATTCGATTTGCCCGGATATCTTTTTGCAGTCAGGCACTGCGCGATATCACTGCCGCCAAGGGCTATGCGGTGGGTCATGGTGCCATCATTTATTGTCCGGTTGATATCAGCCGTTTTAAGGGTGCTCCAGCTCCGGCATCACAGATTCTTCATAAACTGCTTTACGTGGGGCGTCTGGCGGAGGACAAGGGGGTTATGACCGCCTTGCGGGCCATGCTGGCGGTGCAGGGCCGGTTTCCCGGTGAACTCCACATTTATGGACGTGGCGATGCAGATTATACCGCTTCCCTGCACGCCTATGTGAAGGAACATCATTTGCCGGTGTTCTTTCATTCGGCTCGGTCTTCTGAAATGCCCACGATTTATCGGGCGCACGATGCCCTGCTGTTCACCTCCGAATGGGAGGAACCATTCGCGCTGACCCCGCTGGAGGCAATGAGTTGTGGATTACCGGTGATCGGAACCACCACCGGAGGCAGTCGGGAATTATTCCGTCATGGGGAAAACGCACTGACCTACAAGGCAGGGGATGCTTTGGAATTGGCAGAGCGCATTGTTGAGCTGGCCAACAATCCGGTTGCTCGTGCCCGTATGGCGGCCACAGGGCATCAGGAAGTTCGCTCCCGTTATCATGAGTCGGCCATTGTCGACCAGATGGAACAGTATCTCCTGGAGACCGTTGCCTTGGCTGCGGGAGTCGACCGAGGGAAGGCGGGAGGGAGTACCCCGCCATGATCCCCAAGCGGTTTACCGTCGACGGCAGCCCACCATTGGAGCGCCACCTGGAGTCGGTGTGCGAGCAGGTCCGCGATGCCGTTTTGAATTTGATACCGTCGTGGAAACTCGACGGCATCCTCTTGGGCGGAGGATATGGTCGAGGGGAGGGCGGAGTGCTGCGGGCTCGAGATGGGGACCAGCCATACAACGATTTGGAGTTTTACGTTTTCGCTCGCGGCATGGCCCTTCTAGCGGAGAGGAAATATCGTGGACCGTTGCATGCGCTGGGTGAAAAGTTGACGCCGGTCGCCGGGATTGAGGTCGAGTTCAAGGTGCTCACCTTGGAAAAGGTTCGCCGGTCAAAACCGTCCATGTTTTATTACGATCTGGCTGTGGGACATCGGGTGCTTTTCGGTGATGAAGACCATATCGGTATGGGCCTGGCGTCGCACCGTCGCTCGGCCTCGCAGATTCCCCTGCATGAAGCAACGCGGTTGCTCATGAACCGGTGCTCGGGTTTGCTATTTAGTCTGGAACGATTGGAACGCGCGGAGTTTGGACCGGACGAATCCGACTATGTCGGGCGTAATCTGGCCAAATTACAGCTAGCCCTCGGGGACGTAGTGTTGACCGCCTACGGCAAATATCACTGGAGTTGCCTGGAACGGCATCAGCGCCTTCTCAAGATTTCACCCAGTGATGATCTGCCGTTTCTCGCGAAGGTCCAGACACACCATTCGGCGGGAGTTGAATTCAAGCTGCATCCTGTTCGCACGACATCCGGCCGCGAGGAGCTGAAAAGCCGTCACCAAGGCCTTTCACGAATCGCATTCCAGGTTTGGCTTTGGCTGGAGAACCGTCGACTGGGAACCCAATTTAAGGACACCTCGGATTATGCCCGCAGCATCGTCAACAAATGTCCTGAGCAACCAGCATGGCGCAACTGCTTGATTCAACTCCGGAGCCGAAATATCGCTGGCGTCCTATCCGGTCGGTATCCACGGCAAAACCTGCTCCATGCGCTCTGCCTCATGTTGTGGGATCCTTGGATTTTGGCTGAAGGTCCGCTGGATGGGCAATTGCAGCGCGAACTTCGAACTTCTGCCGTGACCCTAAAGGATTTGGTCGCCGCCTATGAACGTTTGTGGCATCGATACCACTAAACATGCGCATCCTCGTTGTCTATCCCTATGTTCCGTATCCCCCGGATCGGGGAACGTTTCAGCGCACGTATCACCTGCTTCGGGCGCTGGCGCGCGACCATGAAATCGATCTCTTTGCCTTATGTGAGAATGGCGAACGAGAGGACCAAAAGGCGCATTTCGAAACCTTCTGTCGGCGGGTCGAATTTGTTCGGTTTACCCATCCGGCATGGCCTCGCTTGTTTCCCGATCGATTGCTGCATCCACTGCCCACCACCGTTCGGCACTGGCGTTTGCCTCATGTGGCGGAGGCATTGGAACGATTTGTCCAAGGCCAAGTTTACAGGCTGGCCCACGTATGTGACATCGTCATGGCCCAATATTTTTTAAAAGGGCCGCTCAGAACGATGCCCCTGGCGATCGATCGAAGTCGGGTCGACCTGCAATTTCAACTGGCCCAGCGGGCGGCCTTGTCCCACGGATTTCGCCAGACGCTGCTGGATTGGGAAAATCTCGCCAAGCTCCGTCGATACGAGGTGAAGGTCGCACGCCGGGCAGCGGTTGAGGTGGTTTGTGGTCCCGATGATGACACCTTTATCCGCGGCGAGATTTGCCGTTCGGTGCCCGTGCTGGTGATCACCAACGGAGTTGATTTGGATTATTTCAGACCGGACTCGACATCGGTGCCGCGCGATCCCTTGCCCACGGTGCTCTTTTGCGGTGCCATGGACTATTCACCCAACGTGGATGCTCTCCGGTGGTTTTTTGACGAAATCCACGATGGGCTCCGACAATGGGTTCCCGATGTTCGGGTTCTGATTGTCGGTAAGGCTCCGGTACCCGAGGTCAAAGCTTATGCGGAGCGACCCGGGGTCACGGTGACCGGTGGCGTTCCGGATGTCCGTCCTTATTATCGCCGCGCGTGGCTGCAAATCGTGCCGCTTCGGATTGGCGGCGGAACCCGCCTCAAAATCCCCGAAAGCATGGCGATGGGAACGCCAGTGGTTTCCACAACGATCGGTGCTCAAGGACTGGAGTTGCGACATGGCGAGGATATTTTGTTGGCGGACACACCCGATAGCTTTGTGCAGGAGACAGCCACGGCCTTGCGCGACGATAAGCTTCGGCACCATTTGGAAGTGGTTGGACAAAAAACAGTCCAGGATCGATTGTCCTGGAAGACCTTGGGCCAGAAATTAAGCGATTCCTATGCTCACCGGTTTACCGCATGATTGGTGGCGTCGCCGCCGGGTCTGGCTGCCGGTTCTGGGCATCCTGATGATTGCCGGGTCCATGGTGGTCGCTTGGATTCGGTCCGGGGTCAGCCGAATTATGGTTTATAATGATACGGGTGCGCCGTTGGAACATCTTCGGATTTCCGCCTGCGGACAAAGCATTACCTTTGACGAAGTCGTTGACGGAGAATCCGTTCGCCTGACCCTGGAACCGACCGGTGGGGCTAGCGAGGCAAGGGTGTCCACCAACGGGATCGAATTCTGGCACGGTGATTATGTTGAACCGCGTGAGTACCGTCTTTCGGTCCACCTGATGCGCGGTGGTGAAATTTCGAGTTCATCCTCCATTTCCTGGGTTCGCCGTCCGTTTTTCTCGTCGCTGGATGCTCCCTAGCCTCATGAATGCCGCTTCGTCTTTTTCCCATCCCCGCCCGGTTTCGGATGAGCCAGCCACTGGCGTCTCTTTGAACCATCGCCCGGCCCCCGTCGCCATGCTGGGTGTGCCGTTCGACAAAGTCACCATGCCCGATACGCTGCGGATCATCGGCGAGATGATTGCCTCTGGTAAGCCGCATTATCTGGCCACAGCCAATGTCGATTTTGCCGTCCAGGCCCTGCGCGACGTGGAACTGCAACGAATCCTCGCCGAGGCTGACTTGGTCTTGTGTGATGGCATGCCGCTCGTTTGGGCGTCGCGATTTCTGGGCAACGCTCTGCCGGAGCGGGTGACGGGCTCCGACCTGGTGCCGTTGCTCTTGGCAGAGGCGGAATTGCGGGGGTGGAAGGTCTATTTTTTAGGCGGAGCGCAAGCCAGTCTCGACCGGGCGGTGGCCAATACCCGCGAGCGCCATCCCAAGCTGCAACTGGTAGGAGCGTATTCGCCTCCTTTTAGTCCACTCGTGGATATGGACCACGATGATGTGCTCCGCCGGTTGCGGGCGGCGAAGCCCGACATTGTGCTGGTGGCATTTGGATGCCCAAAGCAGGAGAAATGGATTCGGATGCACTTTCTTCAGTCCGGGGTGCCTGTAAGTATCGGTGTCGGCGCTACGATCGATTTTCTCGGGGGCACTGTCCGCCGGGCTCCCCGGTGGATGCAAAAAACGGGCACGGAATGGATTTTTCGGCTGGCGCAGGAACCCAAGCGTTTGTTCAAACGGTATGCCGTCGATTTGGTCGTTTTTGGCCGGGCCATTATCCGCCAGTGGTGGCAACTCCGCAGTTCGCGCGGGGCACAGTCAGCGTCCGATTCCGTTGGAATTGATAAGACCCAGCAGGGCAATACAGAGGTGATCCGGTTCGGTGATCGGATTGACGCCGCCACCGTTCAAAAACATCAGGACTTGGTCCAGTTGTTAAAGCGCAACGGAGGGAACATTATCGCGGATGTCTCGCAGGTGCAGTTTATTGACAGTACCGGTTTGGGTTTCCTGTTGCGCCTTCTCAAATTGATGCGGTCCGAGCAAAGACAACTGGTTTTGGTTGCCCCTGCCCCGTATGTCCTACGCGCCCTGGAAATGATGCGGCTCACCTCCCTGTTTACCACCGCTGCCGACGTTGCAACCGGCTTGTCCGTGATACAGGAACGGGAAGGAGAGCGGAATGTCGGTGTCGAGCTAGACCTTTCTGGACGGGTCGGGCCGCTGGTTTGGACCGGGGAAGTCATTGCCGCCAATGTCGAGACGGTCTGGAACATGACCCAGTATTACCTGGACATGCGATCGGGAACGGACGCTGAAGTGATTGTTCGCTTGGACGGTGTTCGGTTCATCGATAGCACCGGTGTTCGGTTGATGGTCAAAGTCCGGAAACACGGGGTGAAGCTTGGACTGAAAGTGCGATTTGTCGATCCAACCCCGCCCGTCTTGAATGTGCTACGCATCGTCCGACTCGACACCCTGCTCTTAGGCTAGCCTATGCGTATCGCCCTTTCCACCTCGGTGCTTCAGCGCGGCAAGTCCGGCGTGGGGCAATATATCCTCGCCCTCGCCCGAGCTCTGCTCGACAACACCGTGGATCACCAATTGGTTCTGCTGGTTCTCGAAGAGGAATTACCGCTGGTTTCGTTTGCACAAGGACGGGCAGAGATCATCACCGTTCCCGAGCGGTACCGCCGCGCCATTCGCAATATCCTCTGGCATCATTCCCGTCTCCCTAGCTTGCTGCGCGAGTTCGAGATCGATGTTCTCCATGTGCCCAGTTATCGGCGTATGGTCTGGTCGGCTCCTTGTGCCCGGGTGGCAACCATCCACGACCTCGCGCCGTTTCACGTCAAGGGCAAGTACGATCCGGCCCGAATGTTTTATGGTCGCGTCGTCGTCAAACAATTGGCGCGCCGACAGGACGAAATCATCGCCATCAGCCAAAATACCGCGCGCGATATTGAGCGGTTCTTTGGCATCCCTGTAACCCGGCAAAACATCATTTACAACGGCATCGACCATCGACGATTCGTGCCGGGTGATCAACAGGCGGCGCAAAGGGAAGTGGTAGGCCGTTGGAAACTGGAAGCACCGTATTTCCTCTATGTGTCTCGCTTGGAACACCCGGCCAAAAACCACGTGCGCCTGTTTGAGGCCTACAATCGCTTCAAAGCCCGAACCAAGTCACCGTGGCTGCTCGCCATCGGCGGCGGTGACTGGCCCGGGGCCGATTTCATTCGTGCGGCTGCTGCGCAGTCGCCCTTTAGCCGGGACATCCGCTTCCTCGGCTTTGTTCCCGATGACGCCTTGCCGAGTCTCTACCAGGCCGCGGAAACCATGGTGTACCCATCGCTGTTCGAAGGATTTGGGTTTCCACCGATCGAAGCCATGGCCTGCGGATGCCCGGTCTTGAGTTCAACACGCGGTGCTCTCGCCGAAGTTTTGGGCGAAGCCGCTGAAGTTTTGGACCCGGAGGACGTCGAGATTATGTCAGATGGGCTGACCCGGATGGCCTTCGATGTGGGGCGTCGGGAAGAATTACGCCGACTCGGTTTTGCCCATGCACGCCGTTTTGACTGGCATGCCAACGCCGAGCAGGTTCTATCTATCTATCAAAAGGCCATCGTTCGTCGGACCCGAGGAGCTTGACGTATTGATTGGATATCATCGGTTGATTGAACTGTGACGACTCGACTAGAACCAGAGCTACCCGCTGCCGCCGCGGAATCAGTCGCGCCGGTCAATACCGGAAGCGCTAGCGGCGGAGCTCCGCCGCCCGCTGTGGCTGGCGGCGGTATGCCGCTCGATCCGCTTCGCCTGGTGGCGGCCATTCTTCGTCGCGCTTGGATGATTGCCGTCGGCGGCGCGATTTTGGGTCTCCTTGCGGGCGTCGTTGGATACAAGAAATTCACCGCGTCCTACAAGGTATCTGCCCAATTTATCCGCCAGGAATCGTCTGCGACCTTTCGCGCATCTGAATTGGGCGAACCATTCAAGCCACGCCAGATGACGGTTCAGACTCTCGTGAGCCTGCTCAAATCGCCAGTGGTCATGCAGCCGGTTTCCGCGGAAGCCCAGTCGTCCGTTGATCCCAAACTCACCGCGCGCGCCATTGTCGGGAATCTGACGGTCACGCCGGAGCGAAACACCGATTTAATTACTGTGGCATTCGTTTCGGGACGTAGTGCCGCCGCCGCCGTCAAGGTGATTAACATTTTCGGCAATACCGTGGTCAAGATCATCAAGGACATGCAGACGCAGGAGGCGATCGAGATGAATCGATTGCTCAAGCGCCAATTGCTTAGGACCGAGGAGGAACTGAAAGCAGCCAACCAGGAGGAACTCGACTTCGCCAAACAGGCGGGTCTTATTAATGCCGACAAGGAAATTGACGCTTATCTGCGGACCCTCGGCGACCTGGACCTTCGGTTGGCCACCATGAAGATCGAGTTTGAAACCATCGATCTCCAGATGGCGACGCTGGAACGGGAGCTTACCAATCACAGCCCCATTAATGAGAAGGTGCAAATTGCTCGGGAACGCCTGACCGATCTGCGCCAGGAATACACCGACCTCAACCCGATTGTCTTGGAACAACAGGCCTTGCTCCAGGAACTGGAACGCCGCGCCTTGGCGGCGGCAACCAATCCCATTTCTCCTCCCCGTCAGGGCGAAGGAGGTTTGTCGACCAGCTACTATTCTGAACTGGTGACCCTGCGGACGCACAAGCTCGTGGTCGCCTCTCAACTCGAGAAGATGAAGGCAACCCGCGCCGAGGTGGATGAAAAACTCCGCGGGCTGCCGGAAAAGGCGATGCAACTGGTTCGGATCAAAGCCCGGCAGCAATCGCTTGAGGGGTCCCGTTCACTTCTCGCCAGCCGTCAACGGGAAGCACAACTCTACGAAGAAAATTCACCGGGCTATTACCGGTTTTTTGAGGCAAATACGGACGATGTCGATGTGTCAGGACGGTCCAAGAAGGTCATTTTATTAGCGGTAGTGGGCGCTTTTCTCGGTGCCATCGGCACGCTGCTGGGAATTTGCGCGGTTGAGTTGCTGGATGATCGGATCAAGACGTCCGCCGACCTCAAACGTGTCACCAAATTGGGACTGCTGGCCCGCTTGCCCGCGCTGATCACATTGGACGCCGTGGCGCAATCGAATTGGGCCTTTCGCACCTGGCTGGCATTGCAAAGCAAATTAATCATCAAGCCCAATGGAGGCATTGTCTTGGGTTTCGTCGCTGCTGGGCGTCGACAGGGCTGCTCGACTTGGATTGAATTGCTCGCCCGGGCTGCCGCCCAGCGTCATTCCGCGGTTCTGGTCGTCACCAACCGCGCACCGATCAATGGGACGGTCGTGCCGATTGAAGAGGCCCTGGCGGCCCCGGCATTGGTACGGCCGGTAAAAGACCAATTGACCTGGCTTCTCTTACCGCCCGATTGGATTTGGAATTCCCGACATCGACAGCTCTGGCAGGAGCTAGTCAGCGCGTGGGAAAAAACCGACAATACCGTCGTCTTGATTGAAATTGTCGATGCTGAACAGCCCGACAATCTCATGCTGGCAGAGAATGTCCCGCAGCTGTTATGGGTTGCCCGGGGTGGTCAGGTTCGCGGACGCGATATCCGGGAACGCATGGTCATCCTGCAAAATGCCCGTTGCCAATTTGCCGGAGCTGTTTTGAATCAGGAGACAAAGCTATTGCCGTGGTTATGAAACGTCACTTCCGCCCGATGAGCTTACTCAGGATGTCGCTCTGGTTGGCCTTGGCGGCCACTGCTTTCGCGCGCCCCGACCCGGTGGTGATTTCGAAGGCACCCAAGCCCCAAGCACCCTTGGTATTCTCCGGCAGTAATTCAAAAATCAAGGCGGCCTGGCAGGAGCACTACACCCTCGGCCCCAATGATGTCATCAGCTTTAGCTTTTACGGACATCCTGAACTGGCACGCCCCAATGTGGTCATCGCCCCCGACGGGCGGGTCAATTACCTCGAAGCATTGGGTGTCATGGCCGCTGGCAAGACGATCGACGAATTGAGAGAGGCGGTGAATACCGCCCTCTCGGGTTACTATGTCCGTCCGCGCGTCATCGTAACCCCGGGCGAATTGCGCAGTAAGAAATACTATATCCTAGGCAAGGTCGTGAACAAGGGTGCCTTCAATCTGGAGCGCCCGATGACCATCATTGAAGCCGTCGCCCAGGCGGGAGGCCTTGAAACCGGTATCTTTCAACTGAACACCGTCGAACTGGCCGATTTGCCCCGAAGCTTTCTCATCCGCAATGGCCAGCGTGTTCCCATTGACCTGGATAAGCTCTTTCGCCGTGGGGATCTGACCCAGAACATCTTGATGGAGCCGGATGATTATCTTTATTTCCCATCATCGGTAAACAATGAGATTTATGTCCTCGGGTCGGTGACCTCGCCGGGTGCCCAGGGGATGTCGATCGATGCCAGCGTTCTAGGAAGCATCACCCTGGCCGGAGGCTTCACCGTCAACTCGTTTCGTCAGCGTGTCCTCGTAGTCCGCGGCAGTTTGGAACATCCCGAACGCTTTATTGTGAATGTGGCCGATGTCATTGCGGGAAAGGCCCCGGATTTTCGCTTGCTACCCCGGGACTTGGTCTATGTTTCCGATCGTCCCTGGACACGCGTCGAGGACCTGACCGATCTAGCCGCCACCTCCTTTATTCAAACGGTGGTGACCATTTGGACCGGACGAAACATCGGCCCCTTGATCAAGCATCCCTTTATTCCGAATATCAAATAGCGGGGTGAATATGAGATCAGCCCGGACACCCTTATCGCTGGCGGTTCTTGCGTTCCTGTTGGTCGCGCTTTTCGGCTGCACCCCGGGCTCGGTGCTGGTGGCCAAGAAATTTGATCCGAGGGCTCCGATTCCGGCTTCGGTTGGCTCGCCCGCGACCAACCTTACCAGCTTGGTCATCTCCAATCAGATCAAACCTGAATGGCTTCACCCGTCCACTGAGCCCTATCGATTGGGTCCCGGCGATCGCATTGAACTGGAGATTCTGGGGCGTACGGGGACCCGAGCCACCACCTTCGTCTGTGCTGATGGAAAGATGTATTTCGATCTCTTGCCCGGAATTGATGTCTGGGCCATGACATTGGAGGAGGCCCGCCTGAAGCTGGAACAGGAGCTCAGTCAGTACTACCAACACCCCAAGCTCACCCTGCAACTGACCCGGGCTGAAAGCAAACGAGTCTGGGTGATGGGCCGCTTGAACAAGTCGGGTGTCTTCCCGTTGGACGCACCGATGACCATTCTCGAAGCCATCGCCCGCGCGGGTGGCCTGTTTACCTCGCGCTTTACCGGTACCACCGAAGAGTTGGCCGATCTGAATCACAGTTTCTTGGTCCGCAACGGGGAAATGCTGCCAATCAATTTTCGACGACTGCTGCGTGATGGGGATACTTCCCAAAACATCTACCTGGAACCAGACGACTTCATCTATCTACCATCGTCGTTGTCAGCCCAGGTGTATGTGCTCGGTGCGGTGAAGGGTCCGCGACCGCTGGGATACGTGGACCACATGACCCTGACCACCGCCATTGCCAAGTCATTGGGAACGATTGATGACGCATTCTTGACTCAGGTGGCCATTGTCCGGGGTTCCCTCAGCGAACCGCGAATTGGATTGGTCAATTTCAGGGCGATATTGGCGGGCCGCCAACCGGATGTCTCCCTTCAGGCCGGTGACATCATCTATGTTCCACTCAGTCCCTTCCGAACCATCGAACGCTACGCCAAGCTGATCACCGATAGCTTCGTCCGAACCGTCGCCGCCGCCGAAGGCGGTCATTCCGTGGACACGAGCATCAATACTTCTGGCGGCAGCATCCCGCTGGGCCAATGAATTTGCATTCGGGCGAACGTTTGGATCAAGTTTGGATATGGCGCTGACATCACCGTTCGCGGAGTTGGAGCCATATTCCTTTGTTCAGATGGGTTTCTGGTGGTGGCTTGTCGACTTGGCCATCGTCGGTGTGGCCTATGTGTTCCAATTACCGGGTATTTATGGTAAGGGAACGTCTGGACGTTTGCCCGTTTGGAGCTGGTTCGTCTATTTCCCATGGCATGTCTTTACCCGTGCGGTCTGGTATTTGGACCGGCGCTGGGATAGCCAACCTGGATTGCAGTGGGTTCATGAAACATTAGCCGTCGGCCGGAGACCCATGGCTGGGGAGGTTCCGGGTGATTTTGATCATTTCGTCGACCTTACCGCCGAGTTTTCGGAGGTCCGCTATTATCGCCAATTTCCGGGGTACGTCTGTTTCCCGATTTTGGATGGCACAGCACCCAGACCAGGATCATTGCTGGAGGCCGTCCGCAGCGTTCGGTTTGGTAAGACATTCGTCCACTGCGCGAAAGGGCACGGCCGGACTGGACTGTTTGCCATTGCGATCCTGCTCGAATCGGGTCAGGTGGCATCGCCAGAAGAAGGCCTGAAGCTTCTGCAGACCGTTCGTCCCGGGGTCCGATTGAATCGTGCGCAACGAAACTGTTTGGAGCAGTTTCTGCACCTCACCTCTTCTCGCCAGCCTGCCAATCAATTCTAGCCCCGCAACAGAAGGAAATCTGCGCCAACTGCGGAAAACTCCGGTTTCGATCCCCCTTCCGTTTTCTCCCGCCTTTTCCTACGATCGATCCATGAATCATTCGCCCCGGATTGGGTTGATCGGTGGTAGCGGACTTTACTCCATGGAAGGCTTCTCTCGTCAGGCCTGGGTCACGGTTGAGACACCGTTTGGTCCCCCTTCGGACCAGTTGCTTACCGGAGAATTAGGTGGGCGTGAGGTGGTCTTTCTCCCGCGCCATGGGCGGGGACATCGTTTGCTTCCGACCGAACTCAATTATCGCGCCAATATCTGGGCGCTGAAATCGTTGGGAGTCGAATGGATTATCAGTGTGGGAGCGGTGGGATCACTCCAAGAGAAATACCGCCCGTGCGATCTGGTTTTGGTCGACCAGTTCTTTGACCGCACCAAGCGGGACATCGAACATACCTTCTTCGGAAAGGGAATCGTGGCGCATGTGGCCTTCGCCGACCCGGTTTCGGAAGAGTTGCGCCATTTGCTGTTGGCGGCGACCGCTGGATTGCCCGTGACCACCCACGATCGCGGCACTTACGTCAACATGGAAGGACCGGCATTCAGCACGCGGGCGGAATCCCGGTTTCATCGCGCTGCTGGATTTGACGTGATAGGGATGACCAACATGGGTGAGGCTCGCTGCGCCCGGGAAGCGGAGATTGCCTATGCCTCGCTGGCCATGGTCACCGACTACGATTGCTGGAAGGAGGACGAAGCCCATGTGACCGTTGAGATGGTCATCGAGAATCTCCGCAAAAACGCTGAGACGGCCCAAGCGGTGATTCGCGCCGTATTACCCCAGATTCCAACCGTGGCTGACTGGCCCTGCCATCAGGCTTTGAAGAACGCCATCCTCACCGATCGCAGCCATTGGCCGACTGAAACCGTTGAATCACTGCGGCCAATTCTGAAACGGTATCTGTAAGACTTCGGAATCGAGCCCACCTAGGTTGGGCTGGCCAGTTGGCCGATTCTCTCCGATGCTTCCCCTCGCATGTCGATGCTAGCCGAAATTGAATCGATCCTCGCCGAAGCGCGAACGGCCCTGGAAGCAGCCGAAAGCCTTCCCGCTTTGGAGCAGACCAAGGGAGCCTATCTGGGGGCGGAGGGTCGCTTTACCGCCTTGATGAAGCGTCTCGGTGGCGTCCCGAAAGAGGAACGTCCATCGCTTGGCAAAGCCGTCAATGCCGCCAAGGTCCAGCTCGAAGCCATCCTGGTCGCCGCCCGCGAAAAGTTGGAACTCCGGGCGGCCCTGCCTCGGCATCCCACCGATTTTACCCTCCCAGGACGCCGTCGAGGCTTGGGACATCGTCATCCGTTGACACAGGTCACAGAGGACATCGTCCGCGCCTTCAGAAAGCTGGGATTCGCCGTGGCCGATGGTCCAGAGGTCGAAGACGAATACCACTGTTTCGATGCCCTGAATACACCTGCCGACCACCCGGCGCGCGATGCTCAGGACACCTTCTACCTGGAGCATCCCACCCGACCCCTCCTGCGTACCCACACCAGTTCTGTTCAAATCCGGGTTCTCAAGAGCCAGCCACCACCGATCCGCATCGTGGTACCAGGACGGGTTTTCCGTCGCGACAATGCGGATGCCACCCATAACCCCACCTTTCAGCAAATCGAGGGCTTGTATGTCGATAAACTGGTCACCGTTGGCGACCTGAAGGGAACCGTGGAGGCTGTCTTTCGGGACCTGTTGGGCAGCGATGTCCGGCTGCGATTTCGTCCGCACTACTTCAGCTACACGGAACCGAGTTTTGAGATCGATTTCGCCAATTCGCTGGTCAAGAAGTTGGGCAAAGATTGGCTGGAAATCGCTGGTTGCGGAATGGTGCATCCCCAGGTTTTCGAAAATGTCGGACTGGACCCGGAAATCTGGACTGGCTGGGCGTTTGGCTTCGGCATTGAGCGAATCGCCATGATCCGTTACGGAGTCAACGATATCCGCCGGTTCTACGAAAACGACGTCCGTTTTCTGAAACAGTTCTAGTGTCGCGCTTCCCTCCCCGTCACTGCATCTTCGGAATGATTTTCGGAATTTGGTGCTTTTGGAGGCCCTTGCGTTGGGTTCACCCCCATAAAGACGGAATATTATTGGCTAAATTGATTTTCGGAATGATTTTCGGATTTCGTCATGACAGATGTCTATTCAAGCCCCTCTTCCATGGAGCCACTCCTGCCGAAGGCTGGGCAGGATACGCTGGCCAGACTGACCTGTGACATTCTGGCGGCATCTGGCCGCCTGACAGGGCAGATCCACTCAAAGGAAGAACTCATGCTGCTGGTGCGTGCGCTGATCGATGAGGGGGAAATTCCGCGTGGGCGGGTGAAGGAAATTACGGGAAAGGGTGCCACGGTCTCTGTCGAAATCATCAGGCTTGGATTAAGGGAAGGTCTGGTCGAATCGCCCAGCCCCAAGGGCCCATTGCACCCGGGATTTCCATCCAAGATTCTCGAATTCTATTTCCCCCAATTGTTCGTGGACCTTCCAACCGAGGAACCAACCCGGGGCGTATGAATGCGCTCAAGCGAGGTAGGGAGCGTTTCCGGACCTTGCGTATTCCCTTCGTGGTTCATCCGCCTTTGCTCCCAACTCTTGTTTAAACCCATTGCACACATTGCAGTGCAATTGCATTGCAAACAGACATTGCAAAAACTCCGCAGCCAAAGTATTAAATTGCAACGGGATGGAATGCGCTTCGTTTCCCCCGGTTTTTCTTGAGGATTACCCTAGGAACCCTCAGCACATGGATGAAAACAGCCGTAGGCAAATCTGTTCACAGCCAGAATTTCGGCTCTGAAATCCAATCACGCATGTTGGCACGCCGGTTGCTTCAACTATTTCCTGTATGAGTTTTCAACCAGTCACGACAGCCACTGAATCCGGCGCCAATCACCGCCGACTCGGGGTTGAGGGACTGGGTTCAGGCAATCTCTTTCAAACCGGATTTTCCAAAATCGACCTAAATTTACCAAAAACAAATAACATGAAAAACTATAAGAATCAATTACTCGTCTTGGTCTCGATGGTGTCAACCGTGGCCGCATTAGGGCAAGCCAGCCAACCCCTGACAATCACCTATTTCGAGCAACCAACTGAAGTGAAATCCTCCTTGCAGGGAACCACCACGACCGACTTCAGCTCCTGGGCCCAAAATGGTGCTGGAGCGTACAAAGACCTCACCTGGTCTGGAGTTGGAACCATCGACGAGGTTTACCTCCAGAAGGCGAACTTGTATGGTGGGGCAACTGGCACTGGGTATTACCCGGTTCAAAGCGCGGCTCCCGGAGGTGTGGGCGGCCAAAACGCGATTGACGAAACCGTGGTGACGCTCAATAAACCCAGCTCCTATTTCGGCCTCTGGTGGTCGGCTGGTGATCCGTACAACACGCTCTCGTTTTACTCGGGCAACACACTGGTTGCTACCTTCAACACCAAGACCATCCTTGACTCATTGCCCGGTGCCTATTTCGGCAACCCAACTGCGGCTTTCAAAGGCCAGGACGCTGGCGAACCGTTCGCCTTCCTGAATGTCTATGGCAAGCAGGGTGTCACCTGGGACAAGATCGTTTTCGACAACCCTGGCAGCTCCGGTTTTGAGTCCGACAATTGGACGGTACGCCAGCAGGCTTGGGGTACCCTGCCTGGCGAAAAAGGTTCGGCACCGGGTAAGCAAGTCGCCACGGTCAGTGGAAATAAAATCTCTCTCGTGGCTGCCCCTGAGCCTTCCCACGTCGTCGGTGTCGTGACCGCAGCCGTCTTGGTGGTCGCCATCGCTCGCAAGAAGAACTCCCTGGCGACCGAGACGACTATCGCCGCCTAAGACAAAGTGGTTCGGCGGATCTGAATCGTCGAATTACCGCCGGAAAAGCGGAAAAATCAACAGCGGGCGAGGCAGTTGCCGAGCCCTGGCAAGCCGACAATACTGTCGGCTTTTTTGTCGTTTTCTGGTCTGCGCGGAAGCCGAAGGCTTCCCAGCGCATAGCCGGTGGTTGAGCGCAGCGACACCACCGGGTCATCGGAGAAGCATGCGACGCACCCCGGAGGGGTGCCAGCATTCGCCATTTCGGACGTCGACCGTAGCCCAAACAGACTGCGGGGCATCCAAGGGCGTCGTAAAAACCTAAACACGATAACGATGGGATATGAAAAACATCCGCGATTGTATACCACTCCTCGATAGCGAAAAGATGTCGGGATATGTTGGGTTGCATCCCTTCAGGATGCGGAAACCATTGGGGGCTCAATCCGGTGATATCGCTCGTGCCTCGCTTGATCACCGGCTATTAGCTGGCATGCCTTCAGCATGGCAATTTCTGTTACAATCGGGATGACCGATCAGTGTATTTCGCCAAACGCCTCACAAATTAGAACTAGGGCGCGTTTTTAAAATGGCTGAGTTCCCTGACGCGTGACGATGGGAACATATCCCGCCTCCATTCCCTTCGGCGGGCTGACAATAATAGCCGGGTCAATCTCAGCGAGTTGACCCAGTGCCGGCGGAGGCAGGTACTCCCGGTCCTTCGTCCAGTTTCGGTGAATTTTTTCCACACGCGCCTGCATCGCTTCCCGCTCGGCGTCGGTCAGGTCGGCATGAAGCAAGGCCGGTTGGTCGGCGAAGCGATACCAGGAATAGGTGACCACACTGCCGTCGCCCAGTTTTGCCTGGAATGGTCCCGCTACCGGCCCCGGTTTTTTCCAGGAACTTTTCGGTTCATCCGGAGTGACATACGGTTGCGGACGGTCCTCCTGCGGGCGTACGAATCGAAACGCAGCCAACCCGGTTTCCTCCGGAACATCCTTGGCAGTCACCGGGACCCACTCGACCTTTTTGAGCGAGTTGGTTTCCAGTCGGTAGTACTCCGGCAGGGTGGCCAGTGAACCGTCTTTAGTTTCCGTCTTTCGAACCTGTTCGAAGTTCCACCGGTAGCCAAAGGTGTTCGAATCCACAGCCACGGCTGTGGCGAGGGACTTCCAAGCAATGGGTATCTTTTGTTCCTTGGAAGCGGATGGCCGATAAATTTTCCAAGTCGCACCGCCTCCACCCGGGAAGACATGCACGACCGCCTGTTGCTGATCCACAAGGCCGCTCGCCGGAGAGCCTCCATCAAACCAGTTCTTCACCGAATCCCAAAGTGCCCGTTTATTGTACGATGTGATGTGATGGACAACGACGGATTGATCGTCAGAACTCCGAGGGAAGGAGGTTGGGGCAATGCGCGCGTAAACCCTGCCGTCCGAGGCGGTAGCCTGAGCACTGGGAACATACTGCGTCTCCATTTGCAACGCTCGATTGGGATTGGAGGGGCGACTGTCGAGCAATTGCCCGCTCAGTCGTGGCTCATTGACCGCACCACGCGACCAGAAATAGGGCGTGAAAAAGGCGACGGGGCCCTTGAAGTTTTTGGAGTTAAGAAACAATGTCCAGCACTGGTCGCCGGTTGGCATGTTGGTTCCAGCCGTGATGGTTTTGGCCTTGGCAAGCGGAAGGGGAAGGTAACCGTACCCGAACAACTGCCCGCACGTCCCTTGCTTTAGGTTAAGTCCGTCGGGAGGCCACAGGACCCAGGGACTCAATTGCGCCACGCCATATTTACCGCTTGGATTCTTCCAGTCGCGACCCTTGCCTGCGCCCGGCCCATTGGCCCATTCAACAAAATTGGGAGCCACGCCACCCATGATGAATTTGGGTGTCTCAGTGGCGAATCGCGTGTCGCGCCACCAACCCAAACCACCTTCGACATCTGAATAGAGATTGGTCGGTCCCTTGCCCTCGTATTGGGCGAACATCCAGGTGCCGAAGAGCCCGGTCTGAAAACGACTTCCAGGATATTCCTTTAGCAACGGCCATGCCGCGACATACAGTGAGAACCCGGCGTTGAAGGTCTCGGGCACCTTGTCATTGGGCACGAGGAGGTAGCCCGCCATTTCGCCCACTTGGACGTTGTCCGCCGCCCGGGCTGGAACGGCGTAAACAGCCGAGGCAAGCAGCGCTAGGGCGGGGAGAATTCGGAACCTGCATCGTGGACTGGGCATGAGGCAGAGGGTAGTCGTGGGACCATGCCTCGAAAAGGCAAAAGCCCGGGCATCCGTAGGCTGCTCAAACGCGATTTCCATGGCCACCTTGAATTGCAAAGGGGCAAGGAATCGGGCATTTTGGCCACGTTGCGCCATGAAAAACCACGATATCCGCTGGATTCAGCGCTTTGACAATTTCAAGCGGGCCTTTGGCCGACTCTCGGAGGCGGCGGTGTTGGCGAGCCAGAGAAAACTGTCAAACCTGGAGGAACAGGGGGTGATTCAAGCATTCGAATTTACCCATGAACTGGCTTGGAAAACATTAAAAGACTTTCTGGAGGCACGGGGAGCCTCGCCCAACATATACGGATCACGAGATGCCACTCGGGAGGCTTTCGCTGCCGGTTTGCTTACCGATGGCGAGGTCTGGATGAACATGATCGCTCATCGCAACGAATCCTCCCACACCTACAATCAACAGACAGCCGATGCCATCGCTCAAGCGATTCTTACGCAGTACGTGGCAGAATTCGAGATATTCCAAACCCGCTTTTCGGAGCTGGAGCGAGCGGAGGCAAAATGAGCCATGGCCTTTCCCCGCAGACCGTGGAGGGGATTATCAACGTGATGGCCCGTCACCCGGGCATTGAGAGGGCTGTGATCTACGGATCACGTGCCAAAGGAAACCACCGTCCCGGCGCAGACATTGACATGACTTTGTTCGGCGACGGACTCGATTTCAGCCTTCGCGTGCGACTCTTGGGTGAGCTGGATGATTTGCTTCTGCCGTACCAATTTGACCTATCGCTATTTGCCGATCTGACGCATCCCGGTTTGATCGATCATATCCGGCGTGTGGGTGTGGTCCTGTACGAAAGGAATTCGTTGCCGATTTGCCGCACATCCGCATGAGTAGAAACGTGATTGATCATTGGGTGCTCTAAGTTCTAGTCTATCGAGATTGCTGGCCTCCTGAAGCCGAAGGCTTCCCAGCGAATAGCCGGTGGTTGAGCGCAGCGACACCACCGGATCAACGGAGAAGCAGTGGACGCACCCTGGAGGGGTGCCAGCGCCAACGGTTCTATAAGGGCATCAAACAACAACACATGTTTTGGCTTATATGAATCTTGTTAATCTATCCGCAGAGCCTCCGGGCGTGCTTCACTCGTGGATTCCACACAGCCTCAAGGCGGAACAAATCGTGTTCTTGCCGGATGCGTGTCCCGGGAAATCGCCGCTGCCGACCGGTACTGCCGTGATGACGAAGCAGTCGGATTGGCGACGATTTGCCATATCCGATTGCGGTTGTGGCATGCGGCTCCTGAAATCATCGGTGATTCCGTCTCACATGACAGGCGATGTGGCCGTGGTCCGCGCCACGCAGCGGGTCTCTGACATCTTGTTTTCCATGAGCCATGGTACCGGACGGAAGCTTTCGCGGGGTGATTGCAAGCCGCTGGCAGAAGCGTTTGATTTCAAAACCCTCCGCCGATACGTACTCATACCCGAAGGGATCGAAGACGCATCACTCCGAACCGAGGGCCCCTACGCCTATAGGGACCTGGATGACTGCCTTTCCCTGATTGGAGACTTTGTCGAAGAGACGGGTCAATTTGGAGTGATTGCGTACATGGGACATTTATAACCATCACTATGCCTGGAAGCCTACGGGTGGGATGCACGCAACTAACAGCGTCGATTCCTATCTGATGGTCATAGCTTACCTACGGTAAAATGCGGGCTCTGCAGCCCCAAGGGGGATAAATGTGATAGCCCAGGGCAATTTGCCCTGGGTTTGAAGCCAGCAACGATTTTCCGCCCTGAAGGGGCGCAATGAGAGAGGCCGGGGCGTCGCCCTGGTAAACGAACCACAAGAATTAGCCAGCCCTGAAGGGGCGAAACTAATTGTGCCCCTTGTACGAATTCGACAATCCGTCTTCCATGCATTCTATGCGCCCGTAATCCTCACGCCGCCGTCGCCAGATTTCCACAATGTAGTAGGGTCCGGGTTCGGGCCCGGTTTTTCCGTCTGCCTCCCACGTAGGAGCCAGAGCCAAGGCGTCTTCGAGTCGCTCCAATAGGCAATAGCGATTCGTCGGCACCACTTCCGCCAGCCCGTTGCAGGACAGAGGCGAACACTCGAAACAATTGCCGCAATATCGGGACACGATATCGAAACCGAGCATTTCGAACGAGGCATCCAGCGGAGTGGGTTCTACTGGCGGGATGGCAAACTCTTCTGTCCTTCCTTCGACGAAGCGTATGGGGAACATCCGGTAGGCATAAAGATCACAGGATGCCCGCTTGTCCTCCGGCACGACACCAAACGCCAGATCAGGTGAATCAAACACCCACAGGTCATTGTGCCGCCACTCGTTGATCCAGTCCCATTGACAATCGGACATGCAAGTCGACGCGCTGGCGATCTCTACAACTCGGTCAGACTTTGGCCAGTTGGCCTTCTTCAGGGTCGGCCTGGCAAAGTAACCGATGAGTGTTGGTTCGATCACAGATTGGGTCCGTTTTTTCTAACGACAACACATACAATGGCCCAGCTATCGGGAAAAGGGAAGTCCGCCAGGTCTTGGAGTGCTCCAGTCCTCTGGAGCTTTGGAGACGGCCGTGAATTGGACGGCTGCCAGAGCCTATTCCCGGGCTCGTGCCTTTCTGAGGCGAAAGCGGTATGGGACAACCGCAGTCCAAGACGCTGTAGAGCAAGATATGACTTTAGCAGTACACCCGTTGGTCCGGGCTTTCAGCCCTCCCGGTCTCATTTTTTCTAACCTAGGCCGTTGGCCTAGGCTGGTATGAGTTCGGGCCTTTGGCCCTCCACAATTCCAAGTCAGCCGGTATCTCATGCCGCTGCTCCAAGCCATCTCCTCTCGGAGAATCTGATCATGAAGGCCGGTAAAAATGCAGAATGGGCCTATCGCCAAAAGCTGGCGTCTTTTCCAGCTCGAATCCATACTCACCCCATGGCTTCTTTGGTCCGACTCTGGGCAACCCAGCGCTTTGCCGTGGTGGGGTTCCTGCTTTGCGCTTTGGTGCTTTCGGGTTCCGCCGCTCCGGTGGATTTCGATCACGAGATCGTGCCCATCCTGCGGCAACATTGCGCCGATTGTCATACCGGCACCAAGAAAAAGGGGGGCCTCTCCTTCAACACGCGAGAGTCACTGATGAAGGGCGGCGAAAATGGGGCGGTGGTGAAGCCCGGCAACGGTGGGGGCAGTCGGTTGCTGGAAGTGGTCTTATCCAAGGATACCGATGAGCAGATGCCACCCAAAGGCGATCGCCTGACACCGCTGGAAGTCAGTCGGCTGAAAGCCTGGATTGATGAAGGGGCTACCTGGACGACCGGTTTCTCCTTCCAAGCGCCCAGTTACGAGCCGCCCTTGCATCCTCGTCATCCGGTTTTGCCCGAAGCTCATGACGGTCGACAACATCCGCTCGACCGGTTAGTCGATGCCGAGTTGGCCGCGCACGGTATCCCTCGCCCCGCCCCGCTCGACGACGGCACGTTTCTTCGCCGGGTATCGCTCGACTTGGTCGGATTATTACCGGACTCAGCCGACTGGCAGAAATTTCTCGCCGATAGTGCTCCCGACAAACGCGCCCGATTTGTCCATCAACTGATGACCAATGACGTAGCCTATGCGGAGCATTGGCTGTCCTTCTGGAACGATCTCTTGCGCAATGATTACTCGGGGACTGGGTATATCGATGGCGGACGTAAGCAGATTACTCCCTGGCTGTATCAGGCGTTACTGGAAAACAAGCCGTATGATCAATTTGCCCGCGAATTAATCGCACCGACATCAGCCAGCGAAGGATTTGCCCGGGGAATTCAATGGCGTGGAGCGGTAAGCGCCGGGCAGACAGTCCCTATTCAGTTTGCCCAATCGGTTGGCCAAACCTTCCTTGGCATCAATCTGAAGTGTGCGTCCTGTCACGACAGCTTCATCGATCGATGGACGCTCGATGATGCCTACGGCCTAGCCGCCATCTACTCCGATAAACCGCTCCAACTCTATCGATGCGACAAGGCCACGGCTCGCGATGCTAAGGCCTCCTGGCTATTCCCAGAGTTGGGTCAGGTCGACCCGGCAGCACCACCCGCCGATCGATTGAAGCGGTTGGCCGAACTAATGACCAACCCCGAAAACGGACGCTTTTCGCGGACCATCGTTAATCGGCTGTGGCATCGGTTGATGGGCCACGGGATCGTGCATCCAGTCGACGCCATGCAGACGGCACCATGGAGTCCCGATCTGTTGGATTTTCTCGCATCCGATTTCGTTGATCACGGATACGACATCAAACACACACTGGAATTGATCTGCACTTCCGCTGCCTATCAATCGCGCAGCGAATCGGTTCATCCCGGACAGGATGACCACGGCTTTCATTTTGCCGGTCCCCGTTCAAAGCGAATGACGTCCGAGCAATTTGTCGATGCCGTCTGGCAATTGACCGGCACGGCCCCAACTTCCTTCGATGCGCCAGTTGTTCGCGGACGTATCGATCCCAATCTGAAGTCGACTGGCCGCTGGATTTGGGCGGTAACCAATCCTGCACCGGCGGGGCAGGTCGTCACCTTTCGTCGCGAGTGGGTATTAACCTCGGTCCCAGCGTTGGCCGGAGCCGCTCTCACCGCTGACAACCGTTTCACCCTATACGTGAATGGCCAGAAACTCCGAGAGGACGATAACTGGGAGACGGTGAAATCGGTCGAATTGGAAAAATTGCTGCATGCGGGAACCAATCGGCTGGTGATCACGGCGGCGAATGGCGGTGATTCCCCCAATCCCGCCGGACTTTTGTTTGAGGTCCGCTGGAAGGATGAGCAAGACCGATGGCAATCGATGGGCAGCGATGCCCGATGGCAATGGACCGTGGGCGGTGCCGATGAGCGTGGTTCCATCGCGACCAATGCCGAATGGCTCCCGGCGCTGGAGATTTCCGATGCGACTTGGAAGGAACACATTCATGGTGAGATGCGTGGGGCGTTGACCCACCTGATGCAACGGAACACGCCGATGGTTCGTGCCTCATTGGTGAACTGCGACCTGTTGCAGCGCGCTTTAGGCCGCCCGAATCGGGAACAGATTGTCAGCACCCGTCCCAACGACCTGTCCACTCTGGAAGCCATGGACCTGAGCAATGGTTCGATGCTCGCTTCCCGCTTGCAAGCGGGAGCCAAACGATTGGTCGCCCGCTGGAGGAACACGGATGATCTTGTTCAGTGGCTTTACCCGGCAGCGTTGAGCCGCGCGCCCACAACGACAGAAGTGGCAGCCGCTCGCGAATTCGTCGGCCTGCAACCGACCGAAACAGGAGTTGAAGATTTACTTTGGTCTGTCTGTATGTTGCCCGAGTTTCAATTGATTCGCTAAACCGATTCCGACTATGACCACGATTGATTTGGATCCCGGTTCACCGCGCCGCGACTTTTTGAAAAAGCTGGCCGCAGCGGCGACGGCTACCCTGATGATGCCGGCCCCGCGCCTGATGGCGGGCAGTGTCTTTGATGAAAAGGTGGAAGCACCCGCCGCAAGGGCCGACGCCTGTATTCTCCTTTGGATGGGCGGAGGCATGGCCGCCCCCGAGACCTTTGACCCTAAGCGCTATAGCGCCTTTGAGGTCGGTCTGCCGGTGGCCAAGATGCTGAGCACCTTCCCGGCCATTCCAACCGCCGTCGATGGCATCCAGATTTGCCAGGGCTTGGAAGAAATCGCCAAAGTCATGGACCGGGCGACCCTGATTCGCTCAGCCGTTCAACCTGACCTCGGCAATATTCTTCATTCGCGTCACCAGTATCACTGGCATACCGGCTACGTACCGCCGCAAACCGTGGCCTGCCCCCATCTGGGAGCCTGGATGGCCCGGATGCTGGGACCGCGCAACCCCGTCATGCCCGCCTTTATCAATGTCGGTCAACGACTGGAAGGCGTGGGTGAATCCGAAGAGCTCAAGGCGTTCACGACCGCCGGTTTCTTCGGGAATGAGTACGGTCCAATGAACCTGCCCGATCCGGCAGCCGCAGCCCAGGCGGTTCGCCCACCTCCGGGCATGGATGCCGGACGTTTCGTCAACCGGGATCGATTATTCCGAAAACTGGTCGACCAAAGTCCGCAGCGCGATTACCTAAGCGATTATCAGCAGCAATCGATGCTCCGGTCGTTTGACAACGCCCACCGTCTGCTGAGTTCACCTCAGCGGGCTGCCTTTGATATTTCGCTGGAGCCAAAGGAGAATGCCGATGCCTACGGTGACGGCCATTTTGGCAAGGGCTGCTTGCTGGCCCGCCGACTGGTGGAAAACGGGGCTCGGTTCGTTGAGGTAACCACTGAATATGTTCCTTTCCTTCACTGGGATACCCATGCGGAAGGTCACTCCACTATGGAGCGGATGCATCGCGAAATTGATCGCCCTATTTCCCGACTCGTTCGTGATTTGGAAGAACGTGGGCTTCTCAACCGCACCTTGATCATCCTGGCGAGCGAATTCAGCCGCGATGCCTTGATCGAGGGGGTCCCTGGTTCCAAGGCATCCGATCAGACGACTCATCCGACGGACGTCCTAAAGGAACCGAAACATTACGGTCTGCACCGCCATTTCACCGGCGGCACCAATGTTCTGATGTTCGGCGGCGGCGTGAAGTCCGGTTATGTCTATGGGGCGACTGCTGACGAACGTCCATTGGTCGCGGTCAAAAACCCGTTATCGGTTCGCGATCTGCATGCCACGATCTTTACGTTGATGGGAATCAGTCCCAAGACGGTCTTTAATATCGAGCAACGCCCCTTCTACGCCACAGAGGATGGCAAGGGCCAGCCAGCGACCGACATTTTCGCCAGGGGATAAGATCACAGATTTGATTTTATTGGCAATGAATCATCGGCTTATGCTGGCGGCGTGCTCGCCCAGGTTTTCGCCGCCGCAGTTCAGGGAATTGATGCCCATCCCATTGAGATAGAGGTGGATTCCAATTTTGGAGCCACTTTCCTCGTCATCGTTGGTTTACCGGATGCGGCGGTAAAGGAATCGCGGGACCGTGTTCTGACGGCCATGACCAATTCCGGCTTTCGGTTCCCCATGGGGCGCACCACCATTAATCTTGCCCCAGCCGATATTCGTAAGGAAGGCCCCAGTTTTGACCTCCCAATTGCCCTGGGTATTCTGGCCGCCAGCGAACAGATTGAGCCGAAATTTCTCGACCAATACCTCATCGTCGGTGAATTGGCGCTGACGGGTGCGGTGCGCCCGATCAAAGGAGCCCTGACCGTGGCGCTTCGTGCCCGGGCCGAAGGGCGCAAGGGGCTGTTAATACCCAAGGACAACGCCGCTGAAGCGGCGGTGGTCGATGGGTTGCAAGTTGTTCCCATCCAGAATCTTCGCGAGGCGGCCCTCTTCCTGGAGGGGCAGGTATCCATTCAACCCATCTCAGTCGATATCTCGGCCTTGTTCGCCGTAGATCCTACGGAGGAAGCCGACATGGCGGAAGTGAAAGGGCAGGAATCGGTGAAGCGGGCGTTAGAAATCGCCGCCGCTGGCGGTCATAACACCCTCCTCATCGGGCCACCGGGCACCGGAAAAAGCATGCTGGCCAAGCGTTTACCCACCATCCTACCGCCTCTCACTCTGGATGAAGCCTTGGAGACGACCAAGATTCACAGTATCTGCGGGTTGCTCGAGCCGGGTCAGGCCTTGGTTCGCACCCGCCCGTTCCGCTCGCCGCATCACACCGCTAGCGATGCCGGTCTCTTGGGTGGCAATGCCAACCCAACGCCCGGCGAGATTTCGCTCGCCCACCATGGCGTACTTTTCCTGGACGAACTGCCGGAATTTAAACGCAGCGTCCTGGAAACCATGCGTCAGCCGCTGGAAGAAGGGCGTGTGACCATTTCCCGAGCGGCCGGCACCATGACCTTTCCCGCGCAATTCATGTTACTGGCAGCCATGAATCCCACCCCGGATGGCAAGATGCCCCATGAATCCCGCTCGAGTCCGCGCGAAATTCAAGCCTACCTCGGTCGCATCTCAGGCCCGCTGCTCGACCGAATCGATCTGCACATCGAGGTCCCGGCGGTCAAATTCGCCGACCTCGGTAAAGCATCGACGGGCGAATCCAGCAGTGTCATTCGAGCCCGGGTTGTTGAAGCCCGGCGTCGGCAGCAAGCCCGATTCCAGGGACGCAAAGTAAACTGCAACGCCCGCATGGGCTCCCGGGAACTCAAACAATTCGTTCAACTCGACGAAATGACCGCCCAATTGCTGAAGAATGCCATGTCGGAATACAACCTTTCTGCCCGCGCGTATGACCGGATTCTAAAAGTCGCCCGGACCATCGCCGACCTGGCCGACCGAGATGCGATTGCTCACGAAGATGTTCTGGAAGCAATTCAATATCGATCGCTGGACCGACAGTTGTGGGGATGACGCCATTAGGCCGTGTTTTCAAAATGGCTTTGTCTATATGCGCCAGCCAAAACAGGCGGGGGCGAGGCGCGACGAGGGAGCATATTGCGACGAAATACGTGACCGAGGAGCAACGAAGCCACCGCCTGTCTTGGCCAGCAGATAGGCAAATGCATTTTGAAAACACGGCCTAGGGCTTCTTTTGGGGCATATGCGTTGCCCAGGTATTGCCCGATTCAGGCGAAACGTGGGTGAAGCCTGTACCTGCCGGGGGATTTGGAATCCGAATCAGGTGCTGGCAGCCCGGACACTGAATTTGGCGTCCGGCAAATCGCACCTCGCACTGAAGCGGTTGGTCACAGTGAGTGCAGTAGAACTTGAATTCGGATGTTTGCATTTCCCCTCCAGCAAAGCAAAAAGACCTTCGCCGGGAAAGGTTTCGTCGCCAGACATTGACTTTTTCCGGGATTGCCGATCGCAAGAGAGTTCAACACCCTTTCCTCTGACTCCATGGCTGTCGAACCAACACCGGATGCGGGAATGTCCCCGGTTCCTCCCAACCGCAAGGCCGTCACAGTTGGGCCAACTCGGTGATATCAAATCCAAGCCAAGGTGCGAGCGGCAGAGTGTTTAGATGGTGTTGCACGGCGGTGGCGTCGGTCTCGCGGAAGTGCAGGAAGGCTCGCCAGGGATGCGCCTGCGGCGGGCTGAGATGGCTTGCCAGCAGGACCCCGAGGCGTTTGAGTTCAGCCAGTCGCGCCCCTTCAGCCGGGATAAGCGCCTTGAATTGATCATCCAACGGCTTCGCATGGGTGACGGTCACCATGAATCGCTTTTTGGAGTCTTTTCCCCATCCGGGAAAATCAGCCAGCGGCGGGAGCACCTGGGGCGGTTCGGCGGCAATATCCTTTAGCCGCAATTCCAGTGAATTCAAGCAGACTGCCCGCTCCTCTGGCGTGGCACGGGTGGGACTCCACGCGACAAATGGGGTGAGCGGCAAGAAGCCGTTGAACCAGAAGACGCCATGCTGCACTGGGGCGAGCACAGTGGCTAGCGGAGGATTTACGCCATAGCCGCCGTACACATCCGGACCACCACCGGTAGTCATTAGAACGAGCCCACGCCGTTGCGATTGGCCGAGGCCGGTCTCGTAGATTTTTGAACCGCCGTAAATGCGGACGGAAGCAAACACACGGTCCACCCAGCCTTTCAAGATCGCAGGCATCCCAAACCACCAGATCGGGAAGCTAAAAATGAGTATATCGCACGCTTCCAAACGTTGAATCTCCTTTTCGAGGTCGGGTGCAAACCCGCCGACTTCGGACGCGTACGCTTCTTCGACCTGCTGCTTGAGGTAATCGGGATTCTTGATGGTCGAAAAATTCCGCCGATCGGAGACTGGATTAAAGTGTTCAGCGTAAAGGTCGGCGAAATCGACCGAATGTCCCTGGGCCAGCAACGATTGCTCGGCACGGCGTGCCAGGGCGCTGCAAAAACTGTGGGGTTCGTGGTGGGCGTGAACAATGAGGATTTTCATGTCTTTTTATAGGTTACTCCAAAATTTAAGAAGGGTATCGCGGGTTGTTTCCGGCATTTCTTCATGCGGCAAATGGCCGCAGCGATCAAATAATTCCAGCCGGACATTGGGAAGTCGGTCGCCAAATCGATGCGCCAGCGAAACGGGCCAAAGCCGGTCCTGCTTCCCCCACAAGACCAAGGTCGGCGTCTGGGTTTGGCCCATCCGCGCCTCGGTCTCGCGCCAATCGAGGTTCCGCATCAATCGATATTGGGCGCGCCGATTCTCCCAATTCTTGGAAATCGGCGCATAAGCCTCGTCAACCATCTGCTCACTGACCAATTCCGTATTGAAAAAGGCGCACCGGTAAAAGCTTCGGGCCGTCCGTCGATTGACGAGCCATGTGCTCAGTTCTCCGACGATCGGATACCGCAAGCTCTCGTAAAGCCAGACTTCCGGATGACGAAACCCGCTGGCGGCCAATAACGAAAGGCTGGCGACTCGCCTTGGATGCATCTGGGCGAAGTGCAGTGCCCAACCACCTCCCCACGAGTTGCCAACGAAATGAACTGGCGATGAAACACCCTGCGAATCAAGAAATTCGGAAATAACGCGGATCATCATTCCCAAGGAATAATTCGGGCGGAAACCGTGATTGGTCCGCGTCCATCCATGGCCTGGCATATCCAGGGCGAGAACGGTAAATCCAGCTTCCGCGAGGGGGGCGAAAAGGTGGCGGAATGAATAAAGCCAGGTGCCGCCGCCGTGAATCAGCAGCACGACTTGATTGCCGCCATCTCCAAGTCGCAGGTAGCTGATTCTATAGTTAGAAACAGGTTGCAGTCGGAGTTGTTGCTTTCCCCAGTCCAACATCGCTCACTCTTAATTCAACTGCTTTCGAAACTCAGTGGTGAGCATTCCAGCAAAGCCCCAATTCTCCGGCTCGATTTCATCGATGATGATATGGGTGTGCTCCGGTTTCTTGTCCAGGACCCGGCGCAAGGTGTCGGTGATCTCGGCAACAATCTGAGCCTTTTGCTCTGCGGTTACCCCATCCTTGGTGATGCGGACGTTGACGTAAGGCATAAAAGCATGGAGTCGGCTCACCAAGGAATCCGCTGCCCATCGCGAAAGAACCCGCCGCTGGGACCATCGTCGGGGAGTGTGGCCGCCCAGACGATGCTGGCGGCTCCGTCGGCTACCGGACGCGCGCCTTGTGCTTCACCGCCTGGATAGGTTGCCGTCCAGCCAGGGCATACAGCGTTGATAAGAATGCCGCTATCCTTCAATTCCGTGGCAAGTTTCACAGTCAAGGCGGTGAGCGCGGTTTTGGAAACAGAGTAGGCAGGTGCAACACCCCCCATCTTTTGCAGGCCAAAGCCGATTGGGCTCTCGAAGGCACCCGCACCGCTCGACACATTGACAATCCGGGCGTGCGCGCTCTTGAGAAGGAGGGGTAGCATCGCTTGGGTCACGCGCCAAGCCCCCATCAGATTCATCTCCAGAGTCTCACGTACGTATTCCATCGAGACCGTGGTGGTCAGATTGTGGGTATCAAAGTTTCCGCCTGCGTTATTCACCAAAACATCCAGTCGGCCAAATTTCTCCAGGATTGCGTTGGCAGCTTCTTTGACAGAAACGTCACCGCCAGTATCCAAAGCCACGGCGAACACGGTGCCGCCGTTCTTGTTTATTTCTGTGGCTGACGCTTCGGCTTTTGCCAGATCGCGTCCGCTCAAAAAAACGGTGTATCCTTTCGCAGCGAGTTGGCGGCAGACTTCAAAGCCGAGGCCGCGATTGGCCCCGGTTACGAGGGCGATGGGTTGTTCGCTCATGGTACGCTTAAGTAGAATGGATTCGGAACTAAACTTCGACCTTGTAATTCAGCTGATGTTCGTCTCCCGGCAGTCCGCGAAAGCCGAATATTTTTACTTGTGACATGGCTTTCCGCTGGTTTGCTTCGTCAACCGAGAAACCCATCCAACTGCCGAATAAGTGCCGCAGGTTGGTCAACATGCGGGAAATGGCTCGCATCCTCAATTACCACGCTTTTGGCACCGGGCGTGAGCGATGTAAGGTACGGACAGAGAGCCACGGGAAACAGCTTGTCCTCCTTGCCCCAGATGACGAGGGTCGGTGCCTGCACTTTGGGCAATATCGCTTCGAGTCGTGCGGACCCGAAAAGACCAGGCCACAAAACGGGGACGATCGATTTTTCGCCGCTCGCCTGAAATCCGGCAAACGCTTGCGCGGCAAACTCGTCGGTGTGGGCGAATTCCGAATGAATCACGTACGACAGCAGCTTTTTCATCTGCGCCACGTCGTCGGGAAAGAGATTCACCGGCGGTTCACCCTGAAACATCGCCTCGAAACCGGCGGGATCGATGATGACAAGTTTCTCCGTCATTTCGGGGTAGTTCGCCGCGAATGTTGCGGCTACCCAACCGCCGACTGAATTTCCCACGAGTTTGGCGGTGGCAATGCTGTCTTTTGCCAATAGCGCCTGGATCGCCGCAGCCTGGGTGGATATCTGCAAGTCCTTGCAATCCCTTGATGAACCTCCGAAGCCGAGCATATCCACCGCATAAACTGTATGGTCATCCGCGAGGGCCTCAGCCACGCGGCGCCAGTCCTCTTTGTGACCGCCCACGCCGTGGACGACGACGATTGCCGGGCCGGAACCGGTTTTGAAATAGGCCTGCGTGTCACCGCCTATGGAGTGGGTGCCTTCGATGACTTGTGTTGCCGAGATGCTCATGGATGGTGTTAGTTCAGTGATTTCGGTTGAAAAGGGCGGTCTTTAACCTAAGTGCACGTTTTGGGTTCAGTCTGACTAGAATTGACAATACGGGGCGGTATTTTTCTGTCTAGTAGGCACCTTTTAGATACCATGAAATAGTGACGACGCCGATCCCCTACACTTCCGCAACGTGCCCGATAACTTCTACTATTCGCGTGATGGGCCGCCGCTGGAAGCCGCTAACGCTTTATTTCCTCAGCTACGGGGAACTGCGTTTCAGCGAGTTACGTCGCCGTATACCGGAGGCAACGCAGAAAATGTTGACCCAGACACTCCGGGAGTTGGAAGCAGACGGGGTCGTTTTAAGGACAGTCCATGAACAGGTTCCTCCGAAAGTAGTCTATTCCCTGACTCCGTATGGGCGCACCCTGCAACCGATTTTAGCTGCCATGTGTGAATGGGGCGAGGCCCATGCGGAGCTGTTGGCGAGAACCAGACCGGGTGGAAATAGAAACGCCCCTTCTGGTTAATTTCAATAATCACCCATGGATAGTTTGGGCGATGCGCTAATGGCCATCACCACTCCCTTGACTCTCTCGACGAAGGAATGGGTTTACTGCCAGACTCCGATCTTTTGGAATCTTAATTGACCTTTTTCGGGGTTTTGGTAAAGGATTTTACCAGTCGATTAATGCCCCCTCTTTGCCATCGCTTGCTCGTCTTTCTTGCCGCCCTTTTGCTGGGTGGAATCAGCACGGTCGGCCAGGTCGGAACGATGCCGGTCAGTTATCAGGTGAATGTCGATTCCACGGGGAGGAATATTCCGAACGACGCGGCCAATGAGCCGTCGCTATGTGTCGACCCAACCAACCCGCTTCGGATGGCGGTGGGATGGCGTCAATTTGACCACGTAACCAACGATTTCCGCAAGGCCGGCTACGGCTATAGCACCAACGGGGGGCTGACTTGGCAGTTTGGCGGAACCTTGCAAAGCAACGTTTTTCGAAGCGACCCGGTCCTGTCCAGTGATGCCAACGGCCAATTCTACTACCTCAGCCTTCAAGCCAACTACGCTACCCTGGATACCTCGCCCAATTTTCATTCCGACATTTGGAAATCGCCGGATGGCGGGGCGACCTGGCAACAGGTGGGCAGTGCCTTTGGGGGAGATAAGCCATGGATGACCGTTGATAAGAGCGCCAGCCCCGGGCGAGGCCATATTTACCAATGCTGGAGTGATGCCGCCAACAATTACGGCACCCGGCTTTTCAGCCGATCCAGTGATGGCGGTTCCAGTTGGCTGAATCCGATCACCCTGCCCGGGACGCCGTACTATCCCTACTGGAGTACCGTGGATACTGGGCCCTATGGAGAATTGGTTCTATTCGGCTGGGGTGACGGTGGATTTGTCTTCTTACGCTCTCGCAACGCCACAAATGGGGCGGTCACCCCGATTTTCGACCTGAAAACTTCAGTCAATATGGGGGGCAGCATCGACGCCGATGACGGCCCCAATCCTGGTGGCCTCTTGGGCCAGCCATGGATTGCCGCTGACCGTTCTACGGGACCAACCCGTGGAAACCTTTACGCCCTATGCAGTGTCGTTCGCGTTTCGGGAAACCCGACCGACGTGATGTTTTCCCGGAGCACCAACGGTGGGGCGAATTGGAGTAATCCCATAGCGCTGAATAATGATTCGGCAAAGCAATCCGCTTGGCATTGGTTTGGAGCATTGGGGGTTGCCTCCAATGGTCGCATCGATGCTTGCTGGTACGACACCCGCAGCGTAGCGGATAACCACTTATCGGAGCTGTATTACACTTCCTCCTCCGACGGCGGATTAACCTGGACCACCAATCGTCCAATCAGCCTGCCATTCGATCATTCGCTTGGATACCCGACGCAGGAGAAAATCGGTGACTATACTCAATTGATTTCATTGGATGACGCCGCCTGCATCGCTTATTCGGCCACATTTAATGGGGAGGAGGACATCTGGTTCGTCAGCGTGGACCAGCCGCTGGTTACCACCATCGCGTCCACTAACCGGGGATTGTCCTTGTCGTGGAAGGGAGCGACTGGACGTCCTTTCGCGGTTCAGATGAAGACGAATCTTTTGTCCTCGTGGTCGTCAGCGGTTGAGTTGGGCACGGTCATTGCCACCAATGGTGTGGCCACGTTTACGGACAATTCCCTCTCGAGAACTGTCGATCGGTTTTATCGGGAGGTGCGGGTGCCTTGACATGGGCACGCTGATTCCGCGATGGTGGCGGAACCACGACACTAAAGAAGCTTAATTCCAGCTTTCCTTGCAGCCGCTCCAAGAGCGTCGTCGCGAGTTGCAAACGGTAGCGATTTTCTTCGCGACAATTCCAGATAAGCGGCATCGTAGACGGAGAGTACGTGTGTCGCTGCCAACTCGGATATGGTCGAAAAGGCAAGACGGTTGGTTTCATCATCAAGGACGATGCGGAGCTGGGATAGCAGCGTCAGTCCTACCGACCGCTGGGCATCGGTCATCAATTTGCGGCGGACGAAGACCAGGAGCGTATTCGAAATCTCGAGGTGCCAAAGAGAAGGCACGTGGATGGGAGCACCGCCTTTTGCCTCCTCCAGCATCCGCATGGTGAGTTCGTTTGCTTGGCTTGGATGAATCCACCCAATGCCAACAGACGCGTCAGCCACAAAAGGATCCCTCACCTTCGCCCTTCCTCAACAGCTGATTTGAAATCTTCCCAAGAGGGAGCTTTTTCGCCCATGCTCAAAGAGGAGATTTCATGCTGCAACGCCTCCAGCCCATCTCCGGCCCGACGGATATCCGCGAGATTACCGGCACCTTCCGCTATGAGCCGGGCAACCGGACGCTCATGGCGAGTGATGATAATCTCTTCTCCCGCCAAGACTCGGTCGAGAAGTTCACCGAATCTGGTCTTTGCTTCGAATGCCGGAACGGTCGCCATAACGTAGTGTCTCAAATAAACCGATTGGCAACCAGTCTAATTCGCCTCGGAACCCTGTAAAGCCCCTCGTTTGGAACCCGAGTCTGGTCGACAGTATTCAACGGGCGCGCCTGAGTCTGCTCGCCAATAAAAGCAGGGACTTCGTTGCGACGTCCTCGGCCCTTACTTCGGCAAAAACTCTTGGACCATCTTGGCCACGATATCATCCGTCGTTTTAAACGCTTCATTGCCCCCGTTGGCGTCACCCACATTGGTGAGTGCAATGACGGCGAATTGTCGGCGAGGTGCCAGCCAGAGGTTGCTGTACCATTGGGTGTTGGACCCGGTGTGCTGCAAGGCTGTTCCACCCGCCCATGAACGCGAAACGACGTTCCATCCGAAGGCGTACTCTTGCCCGGGTATCGGTGTGTGGAGTTTGATGATGGCCTCTTGCTTCAGCCAGGGGGTATCGCCTTGATCACCGGCGAGATGGAATTGAGCATATCTGGCCAGATCGAGCACCGAGCAGTGAACCTTTCCCGCCGGGGAAATGGCCCACGGGTTGTCCGCCTGCAGTCCCGGCGGAATCGATTGCAGCTTCCCCGATTTCCAGACGTGCCCCCACGGAGCGTCTGCATTTCCTTCAGAAGCTGGAGCGCCAAAGCCAGCTGTGTCCATCCTCAGCGGGTGGAAGAGGCGTTCTGTGATTAACTCCTCCCACGACTGGTTCATGGTCTCCTCCAGCATGGCCCCGGCGAGCGAAAACCCGGCGTTGGAGTATTCGAAGGTTGTCCCCGGAACATGCTTGGGCGGTCGGACGGTCAGCAGTTCCAGCAGGCGTCGGCGCGCTTCACGGGGTGTCCCGTGAAAGCTCCAGAGTTTTTCCCAGATACCGTCGGCGTTCAGTTCTGTCGGTGCCCCACTACGATTCGAGCAAAGCTGTTCCAAGGTCACGGTTTTCCAGCCGGCATCCATCCTGGACGCTTGATCCGGAAAGACATCCGCTAACCGGGTGTCCCAGTGAATTCGGCCATCGGCCACCAGCATGGCGGCGAGGGTGGCGGTCATAGATTTGGTGAGGGACCCATGATGCCACCGATCGGTCAAGGCCACCGGGATGTTGGTCCGATCCCAGACCCGCAGGCCGGAACAGCCGATGCCGACCAATTGATTCGACCGGATGACCGCACAAGCGACCGCCGGGGCACCGTGCCGCTGTCGGATTGTTTCAATCCAATTTCCCACGTCTTTGGCTTGGGTCGGATTAAAATGGTCACCAAAGAATGCTTCGGAGCCGGACGCGTGAGCCGACCTTCGGCGACGAATGGTTTCGACCTCGCTCTCTGGTAAATCCGGTGAAGTCATTTTGAGCCAGGCCGCCATGGAGTGGCGGGCATTTTGTTTTGGGTCACCGGTTAGTCCATAGCCTTGCAATCCAAAGGGGCCGATATAACCGAGATCGCGAATCCGTCGAACGAGTTGACCGACATCATAGGTGCCCTGGTCCAACGGCTGGATCAATTGCTTCCAATCCAGGTGCCGGGTGTCTCCCCTATCCGCACCGTTAATGCTGACGAAGAAAAGCCGTGGCAGGGCGGCACGTATGGCGGGGATGGGGTCACGATCGCCCTCCACCTTAAGCCAATGGCAAAGATTAAAAGTCACCCCCACCCCGGACCGACCGAGTTTGTCACTCACGCGAACGGCATCGTCGATTCGTTCGATCCAGCAGCCAGTGTGGGGGTAGAGTGCGATACGGACCCCGCGCGGCTCCGCATAGTCCGCCAACTCCTTGAGGCGAAGCATAGCCACGTCATCTCCCTCCGGGGACGAGGAAGCGAATGCTTGGCCGTCGCGGGACACCTTGGGAATCGTGAGCCAGATGGCGGCCCCGGTTCCACGGAGGGTATCAACCAGTTTTTTGAACGGTTCACCCAAGGCTGGGTGGCTGGAGTCGAAGTCCATTCCCAGGTAGGTATTGAAGAGGCGAATACCGTTTGTCGCCAAGGCGGAGAGGTGAGGCGTGACGTCATAGCCATCGGTGCTCAGACCATCAAAGCCTATCTCCTTCAGCGTCGACGCCAGCTCAGCGGGCGGCAAGTTGAGGCCGTTTTGAAAGGCGAAAAACGAAGGGCGAGGCCGCTCCAGCTCAGCCGCCCCGGTGGGTCGCACCGCCGCACCCCAAAAGAGGATTACGCTCGAGAGAATGATTTTGGGGATGGAAGACAGTCGCATGGAGAGACAATCTTCATCCCCGAAGGCCGGTCAAGTACCGGGGCGTAGTTCCTGAAAAGACAAGGGCACATGAAGACCCGAAGAACGAAGGAGAT